>CAZFRR010000001.1:0-24171 GCA_964521405.1 uncultured Streptomycetaceae bacterium
CTGCTCATTGGGACCGCCCGCCGCGACCTGCTCGCCACGCTCGGACCGGTGCTCAGTCCCGCGGAACTGGTCGAGCAGCAGAAATCCGCCGCGAAAGTGCACGTCGCGCCCGCGCTGCTCGACTACGTGCAGGCCATCGTCGAGCACACGCGGCGCTCGCCAGAGTACGTCGCGGGCCTGAGCCCTCGCGCTGCGCTCGCGCTGCTGCACTCGGCGCGCGCGTGGGCGATGCTCGAGGGGCGCGACAAGGTCATCCCTGAGGACGTGCAGGCGATCCTGCCCGGCGTCGCCGCGCATCGCCTGCGCCCCGCGCACGAGGGCGTGCGGCGCGTCGACGTGGGCGCGCAGTTGCTGGCCGCCGTTCCGATTCCCTGAGCCCGCCCGGCGCTGGCGGAGGCGTGGTCGAGCCTAGAGCAGCGCAGGCCGGTCGGGCAGTTCGTTGGGGTTGCCCGCGCGCGGCGGAAAGTGCCGCTGCAGCAACTGCGTTGCCTGCGCGATGGCTTCGAGCGCCCCCTGCTCGTAGCGGCGCTCGCGAAACGCGCGCTCCAGGCCCCGGCAGATCGCGTCCCATTCACCCTGCGCGACTCTCGCACTGATGCCGCGGTCGGCGACGATTTCGATGCGGCGGTCGACCAGTTGCACGTAGATCAACACGCCGCTGTTGTGCTCGGTGTCCCAGACGCGCAGGTTGGCGAACACCTCGTGCGCCCGCGCCCGCGGGGTCACCCCCTTCAGCAGCGGCGTCAGGGCGAGGCCGGCTTCCACCGCGAAGCGCAGTTCGGCCCTGTGTGATTTCTCGGATTCCCCGATCGCTCTCTCGATACGCTTGAGCGTCGTGCCCGGGAAAACCCTGAACGCCGCCCAGTCGGGGGTGAAAAGATGTTTGAGAATGCGTCCCGCGTTCATTACCAGCTCCCCGATGCGCCACCGCCGCCGGAACTCCCGCCCCCGCCGCTGAAGCCGCCGCCACCGGAGGACCCGCTGCCGCCACCGGAAGACCAGTTGCCTCCCCCGGACGACCAGCCGCTGCCGGAGCCCCCCTGGTTGAACAGGTTGAGCAGCATCGCAACGATCGCGACGATTACCGCCGCGACCACGCCAAACAAGATGTACGTCACCACGCCGGCGGCGAAGCCAACGATGCCGGAGCCGAGGAAGCGGCCGAAGATGGCCCGCAACAGGCCGCCCAGGAGCATGACGGCTATGAACCCGTAGAACAGCAGGTCCGGGTCCCAGTGCCGGCCCGACTGCGCAGCCTTTTTCGGCGCCGGCATGGCCTCGCCGTCGACCAGCCTGGTGATGCGGTCCACCCCCGCCGAAATGCCGCCGTTGAAATCGCCCTGCTTGAAGCGCGGCGTGATCTCCTCCTCGATGATGCGCTTGGCGAACGCATCCGGTATCGCGCCTTCGAGCCCGCGCCCCACCTCGATGCGCAGCTTGCGGTCGTTCTTCGCGACCAGCAGCAGCACGCCGTCGTCCACGCCCTTCCTGCCGAGTTTCCACTGGTCGAAGACCCGGATCGCATACTGCTCGATGGCTTCAGGCTGCGTGGTTGGCACCAGCAGCACCGCGACCTGGCTGCCTTTGCGCGCCTCGAGCGCGGCCAGCTTCTGTTCGAGCGCCGCGCGCTGGTCCTGGGACAGGGTCGAGGAGAGATCGGTGACGCGCGCCGTGAGCGGCGGCACGGCAACTTCGGCTGCCGCCCACGCGAGCGTGGCCCAGAGAAAGACCGCGAGCAGGACTCGTGGCGGCCAGCCGCGCGCCAGGCTCACGGGCATGAGAAATTGATTACTTGGTCGCCGGGACCGTGTATTCGTTGGGGGGGCTGGGCGGCGGAGATGGCGCCGGCTGGGGCGCGGCTGCCGGCGTCGCCGCCTTGCCGAAGTCCACCTTGGGCGCTTTCGCGATCTCTTTCTCGTTCTCCACCGTGAACTGCGGCTTCTCCTTGAAGCCGAAGATCATCGCGGTAAGGTTGGTGGGGAACTGCACGACGACCGTGTTGTACTCCTGCACCGCCTTGATGTAGCGGTTGCGGGCCACCGTGATGCGGTTCTCGGTGCCTTCGAGCTGCGCCTGCAGGTCGCGGAAGTTCTGGTCGGACTTCAGCTGCGGATAGTTTTCCACGACCACCATCAAGCGGGACAGCGCGGAGGACAGCTCCCCCTGCGCCGCCTGGAACTTCGAGAACGCCTGGGGATCGTTGACCAGCTCCGGCGTCGCCTGGATCGAGCCCACCTTGGCGCGGGCGTTGGTGACTCCGAGCAGCACCGCCTGCTCCTGGCTCGCGAAACCTTTCACGGTTTCGACGAGGTTGGGGATGAGATCGGAGCGCCGCTGGTACTGGTTCACGACCTCGGCCCAGGCCGCCTTGATGCCCTGGTCGCCGGCCTGCATCGTGTTGTAGCCGCAGCCCTGAAGCAAAACCGCCCCTACCAGCGAGCAGACAAAGAATAGGCGTTTCATCATCGTCGTTCCTCCAGGATTCATCGTGATTTATATGGTGGCGGTTTTGCTTGACTGCAAGCCCTCCATCGTCCGCACGGCGAAACAGAGATCCGCCCAGGCTTTGGACTTGTCCTGCAAAGTGCGCAGCAGATAGGCCGGGTGATAGGTGACGATCAGCGGCGTGCCGCGGTAATCATGCACCTTCCCGCGCAGGCTGGCCACACTGGCATCGCTTGCCAGCAAGTTGGCCGCCGCCACCTTGCCCAGCGCAACGATCAGTTTCGGGCGTATCAGGTCGATCTGGCGATGCAGATAAGGCTCGCACGCGACCGCCTCCCCATGCTCGGGATTGCGGTTGCCGGGGGGCCGGCATTTCACGACGTTCGCAATATAGACGTTCGCGCCGCGCTTCAGCCGAATCGCCGCCAGCATGCTGTCGAGGAGCTTCCCGGCCTGACCCACGAAAGGCTCGCCCTGCTCGTCTTCGTCCGCGCCCGGGCCCTCGCCCACGAACAGCCAGTCGGCGTTCTCGTCGCCGACCCCGAACACGGACTGTTTGCGCTTCGCGTGCAACGGGCAATCGGTGCAGCCCGCCACCGCGGCCTTCAGGGCCGGCCACTCCATGCGCATGATCGTGGCGCGGCGGTCGCCGGTGGCGGGCGGGAGTGACTCGTTGCTCGTTACTCGTTGCTCGACACCCGCCGCAGGCACGGCGGCCGCAGCCTCTTCTACAGCCTGGGCAGTCTCGCGCAAATGCCAGACCGGCGTCAGCCCCATCTCCTCCAGTATCAGTTCGCGGCGGGTCTTCACGGTTTATGAATGGAACGAGTGACGAGAAACGGGCAACGAGTCACTCTTTGTCCAGCGCAAGCTGCATGACAACCGCATCTTCCCGCGCCTTGCCGGCGGGATAGTAACCGCGGCGCCGGGCAATCTCGGAAAATCCCGCGGCCGCGTACAACGCGATGGCCGCCTCGTTCGACGGGCGCACTTCCAGGAGAATTTTTCCCGCTCCGAAGTCGCGCGCGAGCTTGGCCACGAAGTTGAGCGCTTCCCGCCCGATGCCCCGGCGCTGCCACGGCGCCGCCACGCTCAAGTTGAGGAGGTGCGCCTCCCCCGCCACGAGCATCACCACCGTGTAGCCTGCCATCTCGCCGCCGCATACGATGACCCAGCACTGATAGCCCGCCGCAAGTGAGTCGGCGAAGTTGCCGCGGGTCCAGGGATGCGGGTAGATCGCGCTCTCGATCGCCACGATTGCGTCGAGGTCGGGCGCGGTCATGCGCCGGTAGCGCGGCAGCAGGTCCAATCGGGCGCTCATCGTTCGCTGCTCTTCAAGGCAACCTTGTCCCTGATGTAGACGGGTAGCGCCTGCTCGGCCGAAACCGCCCTCCCCGCCTCGAAGATCCGCACCGCCAACTGCGCGATATGCCGCGCGTGCGGATACACCTGCGGCATGATAGCCGAGAGGCGCCCCGCGTAGCGCTGCTGCAGCGCCACCCCATGCGCGGCGAAGCCGCTGCCGCAACCGCTCCACGATCCCGCCGGGAGCTCCGGCGCCTCCGCGGGAGCACAAAGACTGGGCCCATGCACCAGTTCCCATCCCAAGCCGGACTTCGCGTAGGCGGCGTGGTAGATCTCGCTCATGCGCGCGTCAAGGCAGCACACCGCGCGATCGGCGCCGGACGCCTGCGCCATCGCGGCGAGCGTGCCGACGCCCACCACGCCGACGCCCGCGCCAAATGCGAGCCCTTGCACGACGCCGCAGCCGATACGCAAACCGGTGAAAGACCCGGGGCCCTCGCCGAAGGCGATGCCATCCAGGTTTTTCACCGCGAGACCATGGCGCTTGAGCAGCTCATCCACCATCGGCAGCAACAGCTCGGAATGCCGCTGCCCGGCCAGCACCTCGCGAGAGTCCACGTCTCCGTCGCGCCACAGCGCGACGGAACAGTACTCGGTGGAGGTATCGAGTGCGAGGATTTTCACTTTGGAGTGCGAATTCTAGCTTATCTCTCGCCCGATCATCGCGCCGGCGTATATTGCGTCCCGCCTTGTTTTCCTGGCGGCTTTGGCAGTTCGATTTAGACTAATTTTTTGTTATTCCTGGCGCCTTGGCGTCATGGCGGTTAGATAATTCTTGATCTGCTTGGCGGTCTTGGCGGTTAATTCTCAGGGAAAGTCATGCGCGAATACAGGATTGCAGCCATCCCCGGCGACGGCATCGGCATCGAGGTCATTGCCGCCGGGCTGAAAGTGCTGGAGGTGCTGGCGCAGCGCGAACGCGGCTTCCGGCTGAAGGTCGAGCCGTTCCCGTGGTCGAGCGATTACTACCTCAAGCACGGGCATTACATCCCCGAGGGCGGCCTCGACCGGTTGAAGGCGTTCGACGCGATTTTCTTCGGCGCGGTCGGCGCACCCGACGTGCCCGACCACATCTCGCTGTGGGGGCTGCGGCTGCCGATCTGCCAGGGCTTCGATCAGTACGCCAACGTGCGGCCCGCGCGCGTGCTGCCGGGGATCACGAGCCCGCTCGCGAACGGAACCGCGATCGACTGGGTCATCATCCGCGAGAACACGGAAGGCGAATACTCCGGCAGCGGCGGCCGGGCGCACCGGGGCCTGCCGGAGGAAGTCGCGACCGAGACCTCGGTATTCACCCGCAACGGCGTCGCGCGCATTCACCGCTACGCATTCAAGCTCGCCCAGGGGCGCCCGCGCAAGCACCTGACGCTCGTCACCAAATCGAACGCCCAGCGACACGGCATGGTGATGTGGGACGAAATCTTCTACGAGGTCGCGAAGGAATTTCCGGACGTCGAAACGCAGCGCGTGCTGGTGGACGCGATGACCACGCTCATGGTGTTGAAGCCCCAGACGCTGGACACCGTCGTCGCCACCAACCTGCATGCCGACATCCTGTCCGACCTGGCCGCGGCGCTCTCGGGCAGCCTGGGCATCGCGCCGACCGCGAACCTGAATCCGGAGCGAAGATTTCCCTCGATGTTCGAGCCGATCCATGGCTCCGCGTTCGACATCACCGGCAAGGGCATCGCCAACCCGGTCGCGACCTTCTGGACCGCGTCCCTGATGCTCGAGCACCTGGGGGAGAAGGACGCCGCGGCGCGCCTGATGCGCGCCGTCGAGGCGGTTACTGCCAGGCGGATCCATACGCCCGACCTGGGCGGCGAAGCCACCACTGATATCGTCACTGAAGCGGTGTGCGACTGCCTCTGACACCTTCCGTTACCGGCCCCACTGGAATGCGGCCGCTGATACAATAGCGCCCAGGTTCCGCGCACAGCCACCCGGGCAATCCCTGTGATAAAACAGTTTTTAACTTACGTCACTTCGTTCATCACGGTCGCGCTGGTGCTGGCGGGCATCGGCGGCGCGTCCTACCACACGTTCAAGGAGAACGGCTGGTTTGGAATCGTCCTGGGCAAGCTTTGGGACGTGAACATGGATCACCCCGTGATCGCCATACCGGTTACGCTCGCGGTGCTGGTCATCGGCAAGCTGTGGTACGACCACAACCGGGCGAAGGGCTACACCAGCAAGCTGCCCAACGCGATCATTTACCTGATCATGGCGGCAGGCGCCTATTACATCTGGGTGTTCTTGAACCAGGGCTCGCTCTGACGCAGCGCCTGCGGCCGCGCCGCCGCTTCAGGGCGCGGCATGCACGATTTTCCGCGCGATGAGTTCTCCGATCTCTTCCAGGCTGTAGCCCAGCCCCGCCAGCACTTCCCGCGTGTGCCCGCCCACCGGCGGGATGTCGAGACGGGTGCCGAAACGCGCGCCGTCCATCTCGATCGGCAGGTTCGGGACTTTGGTCGCCGTGCCGTTCGACAACGTCACCGGCGTGAGACCGCCCGACGCGTTGAGGTGAGGGTCGTCGAACAGGTCCTCCGGCTTCGCGATCGGCGCGAACGGCAGCCCGAGCTGCTCGCACTTGTCCATGAGCTCGCGCTTGCCCATCTTCGCGAAAAGGGCGGATACGACCGGCACGATGCGCGGGCGCGCCTCCACCCGCTGCGGGTTTGTCTTCAATGCCGGATCCGCGAGCAGGTCCTGCAGCCCGAACGCCTCGCAGAAAATCTTCCACTGGGTGTCGGTCACCACGCCGACGAACACCAGCTCGCCGTCGCGGGTCTTGAAGTTGTCGTAGAGCGCCCACGCGCGCACCCGGTCGGGCATCGGCGACACCGGCTTGCCGGTGGCGAGGCCCTCCATCATGTGCTGCGCCATGAGAAAGGCGTTGTTCTCGAAGAGCGCGCTCTGCACGTACTGGCCCTTCCCGGTCCGGCCGCGCTGGTGCAACGCGGCGAGGATCGCGATCGCGCCGAACATGCCGCCCATCACGTCGTTGACGGAAGCGCCCGCGCGCAGCGGGCCGTAGCGCCCGCCCGTCATGTAGGCGAGCCCGCCCATCATCTGCACCACCTCATCCAGACCGGTGCGGTGCTCGTAGGGGCCGGGCAGGAATCCCTTCAGCGAGCAGTAGATGAGTTCGGGCTTCAGCTTTCTCAGCACCTGCTCGCCGAAGCCCAGCTGCTCCATGGCGCCAAGCCGGAAGTTTTCGATGACGACATCGGAACGGGCGACGAGCTTCAGCACCGCAACGCGCCCCTCCGGCGACTTGAGATCGACCGCGAAACTCTTCTTGTTGCGGTTGTAGGTCGGGAAAAACCCCGCGCCGGAAGCGACCAGCTTGCGCGTGTGGTCGCCATCCAGCGGCTCGACCTTGATCACCTCGGCGCCCAGGTCGGCGAGCACCAGCCCGCAGGTCGGCCCCATCACCACGTGACAGAACTCCGCGACGCGGATGCCTTCGAGCGGCAGCGGCTTGCTCATGTTCGAGATATCCCTTGCTTGAACCGCAGTCCAGCGAAGAATAGACAGGATTAACAGGATTCCTGAATGATCACCATAATCCTGTTAATCCTGAAAAATCCTGTAAATCCTGTCCAATTTTTTGACTCTGCGCGGCGGCAAAATCAGATTTTTGAAGCAGGAACGAAACCCTTAGTCACCCCCGCATCCGGGACATAGCCGTAGAGCGGCTCGCCCGGAATGCCCTCGGCCACGATGCTGCGGATGGCGAGCAGCTTGTCCAGATCGATACCAGTCCTCAACCCCATCGATTCCAGCATGAACACGAGGTCCTCGGTGACGATGTTGCCGGTCGCTCCCGGTGCGAACGGGCAGCCGCCGAGGCCGCCAAGCGAGCTGTCGAAAGTGGTGACGCCGACATCGAGCGCCGCCACGACGTTGGCCAGCCCCAGCCCGCGCGTGTTGTGAAGGTGCGCGCCGGCGAGCTTGTCGCCGATCGCCGCGCGCACTTTCCTGAAAACCCGCCTGATCTGCTCCGGGTTCGCGTAGCCGGTGGTATCGGCAAGACCGACTTCGTCGCATCCCGCCTCAACCGAGGCGACCGCCATGCGCACGACCTCGTCCTCGCTGACCGCGCCCTCGATGGTGCAGCCGAACACGGTGGACAGCCCGGATTCGATCTTCGGCCGCCGCGACGGCGGCAGGCTGTCGCGCAAGTCGCAGATTTTTTTTGCGCTGGCGATGGCCTCGTCGGGCGTCATGCGCACATTGGACAGGCTGTGAGACCTGGAGACCGAAATCGTCAGCGTGAGCTTGTGCACGCCGGCCTGCATGGCCCGCTCGGCGCCCTTGAAGTTCGGCGCGAGCGCGGCGACCTGCAGCCCGGGGATGGTCAGCGCATGCGCCACGACCTCCGCCGCGTCCACCATCTGCGGAATCAGCTTCGGCGACACGAACGAGCAACACTCGATCTCGCGCAGCCCCGCGGCGGCGGCGGCGCTGATCCAGCGCTTCTTGAACTCGGTGGGCATGAACTGCTTGGTGTTCTGCAGTCCGTCGCGCGGCCCCACTTCGCTCACCAGAACGTCTGTCGCTTGCACGGGCGGCGCCTATTTCCCGGCAGCGAGGACGTCCTGGATGCCGCGCAGGGCGAGCCAGTAGCCGAAAATGCCGAAGCCGGTGAGCACCCCGCGGGTGACGGTGGCGACCTCGGATACCCTGCCCCGCCGCGCGGGGTTGGAAATGTGCAGCTCGAAGACCGGGAACTTCACCTGAGCGATGGCGGCGGTCAGCGCGGGGTGGCCGGTGGTGTAGCCCGCCGGGTTGATGACCGCGGCGTCCACGCCGGCGTCGTGCGCGGCGTAGAGCTTGTTGATGACCTCGCCCTCGATGTTCGAGTGAAAGATATCGACCTCGACCTTCAGCTCGGAGGCGTACTGGCGGATCTTCTCGTCGTACTGCGGCAAGGTCATGGGGCCGAAGACGTCGAGCTGCGCTTTGCCGCGCATGTTCATCCCTGCGCCGTGTATGACCAGGACTCTAGGCATGGCTGTTTTCTCCCGGATGGATTGCCTGAAAGGTTGGACACTTTACTGCATCTTTAATGATAAAGTTTGCCGGCGCAACAACCCCGCCAACCGAGCCAAAGGAGGTTCCCCATGAGCATCAAGCGCCACCACCCCGGCCCCGTGCTGTGCCGTGCCGTCGAGCACGGCGGGCTGGTTTACGTCGCCGGCACCACCGCCGACAACCGCAGCGCCCCTTGCAAGGCGCAATCCGAGGAAGTCCTGAAGAAGATCGACGCGGCACTCGCCGCCGCCGGCAGCGACAAGTCGAAAATCCTGTGGGCGCAGGTCTGGCTCACCGACATCCGCGAGAAGGAGCAGATGGACGCGGCCTGGAAAGCCTGGGTGGACCCGGACAACAAGCCGGTGCGCGCCTGCGTGGAAGCGCGGCTCGGCACGCCCGACACGCGGGTGGAAATTATGGTCACCGCTGCCAAGTAGTCAAAAAGGCGTGATTCGTGATTCGTGAATTGTGATTCGGGCCGAAGTGTCCCGCGGGTGAGTCGAATCACGACTCACGAATCACGATTCACGCACTTCCCGCTCAGGCGCCGCTGCCGCCGCGGCGGGACTGGACCTCGATGTCGGCCATCTTGGCGAGGTCGCGATGCAGGCGCGCGACGCGCTCGATCTGGCCCTTGGCGGGAAAGCGCTCGTAGAAACCTTCCATGCGGAACTCGCGCATGCGCTCGGTCCACGGCGCGAGCCGCTTCTCCCAGCGCTGCTGGCGCCCGTCGGCCGGCTCGGCATCGGTGCGCGCCAGGTCGGCGCAGACGCGGATCATCGCTTTCAGCGTGACCGGCTTGGTCACCATGTAATTCGGGTGCCCCCAGGAGGTGGACCACGCTTTCTGGCACGCCTTCAGGAAGTCGCGCACGATGGCGTAATAGCGGTCGGTCTCGCGCGTGACATGCCCCGCGCGCTGGATCTTGCGCCATTCACCGCTCACCCAGCGGTGCAACTCGTTGAAGAGCTCGGCCTGGAGTATCCATTTCTCCTGCTGGCTGCGCCCGCCGAGACGGTTGATGCGGTACTTGAGCGGGCTGTCGCCCTCGCGGTAGAGCTTGTCCACCAGTTTGGCCGCGAAGCGGCGGTCGGGATCGGCCCACGAAATGCGCTCGTAGAGGTCCACCAGGTGGCTTTTGTTGATGCGGGTGGGCGTGGAATTGATGATGACGAACATTTCCGCGGCGAAGTCCTCGCTGCGGCTGTCGAAAATGACGCACGGCACCTGTATGTTGTTGCCCTCGGCCGGGCGCTCGCGCAGGTAGAACTGCAGCGCCGCGAGGCGATGCTGGCCGTCGATGATCAGGAACTTGGAGCCCGGCTCCTGCAGGTGGCCGACGCTCTGCTCTGCGCTCAACGCCTTGAATTCCAGCTTCTCGTTGGTGAACAGCAGCACGGTGCCGGGAATCGGCGGCTGGGAGACCGCCATTTCGTAGAAGTTCTTGAGGGCGCGGACCTTGGCACGCGACAGCAGCCGCTGAAACGCCGCGTCGCTGTGCTCGATGCGGGCGATGAACTGGGCGATCTCGTCGCTCTGGGAGATCGTCTGGGGCGCGATCTGGTCGCCCTCCCCGTAAAAGCGGCTGATGAAGCGCACCTTGGCGAGGATGTCCTTCGCCGGGATGCTCGCAAAATAGAAAATGCCGTCCTTCTGTCGGATGCGCGTGGCAAGCATGGTTTCTCGTCCCTTATGGGGTCCCCACCGTCAAACCCTGAACCGCCCGCGGTGCGCGGCACCGGGGCGGCACTAAACCCTTATATTTTAGCGTGTTGTGGGCGTTAGCGCGACCTGCCCGGCCGGGGCCGGGCAGACCCCGTGGACGGGGCCAGCACACCGTCATAACCCCGGCGGCAGGCCGCTTTCCGGGACCGGGATCAGGCCCGGACGAGATCGAGGCTGGAGAAGCGGCCCTTCAATGCACGGGTGGAATCGGCGCCCCACCACCGTTCCAGCACGCTCGCATAGAGATCGCGGAAGTCCACCGCGAACGGCGGGTTGCCATTGCCATCGAGGCGGTTCAGCCCCGGCGGCAGGCCGTAAAGCCCCCCTTTGACCCGCCCGCCCAGCACGAAATGGGCGCTGGCGGTTCCATGGTCAGTGCCGCTGGAGAGGTTCTCGCGCGGCCGGCGCCCGAATTCGGCGTAGCTCATGATCAGGGTGGAGTCCCAGCGCCCGATCTCCACCAGGGCGGCGCGCAACGCGGCCAGTCCCTCGGCCAGGTCCTTTAACAGGCGGGCGTGGATTGCCGGCTGGTTGCTGTGGGTATCGAACCCGTTTAACGAAAGCTTGACCGCCGCCACCCCGGCCTTCGAGGCAATCACCTGAGCGGCGGTGCGAACGGCGTTGCCGAAAGCGGTGCGCGGAAACTCGGTGGCGTAGGGATGGTTGCCGATCAGGCCGGCGGCCGCCTGCACGATATCCTGCTCGACCCGGAGGATATGGCCGAGCGCGGAATTGCTTGCCTGCCCGGCTGGCGCCGCCAACCGTGCCTGGCGGAGGAACTGCTGGGTATCGGTCAGGGCGATCGCCCGCGTGCCGCCGCCCGTAAACGGCCCCATCTCGGCGCCGCCGACCACTACGCCATCCGCGGCAAACGACCCGGGCACCGGCGTGGCTGCGAAGGCGCGCGCGAGCCACCCTTCGGCCAGATATTCGTCCGCCTTCGAGGCCGTGTCCCAGATCTCGATCGAGCGGAAATGCGAGAGGTTGCCCCCCGGGTAGCCAACGCTTTGCACCACCGCGAGCTCGCGATTCTTCCACAGGGCCATCAGCGGCTCGAGCGAGGGGTGCAGGCCGGCTGCGCCATCGAGCTGCAGCACCTGGTCGCGCGGGATGGCGAGCCGCGGCCGCAGCGCGTAATACCCCGAATCCGAGTATGGCACCACAGTATTCAACCCGTCGTTGCCGCCCTTCAGCTCCACCAGCACCAGTAAGCGGTCGTAGCTGGCGCTCGCCCGCTGCGCGAACGCGGAGGCGGGAGCAACGGCAGCCACAGTGGCCACCCCTATCGTGCCCAGGAAGTCACGCCGGTTCATCGAGTCCTCCGCTCAATGATGAATGATGAATGATGAATGATGACCAAGAAACCCTGGCTGCGCGCTCGTCGTTCCGCATTCATCATTCATCATTCATCATTCATCATTTCAACTGGTACGCCGGATCCTGCGTCAGCAGCCGTATCAATTCCATTCCCTGGACTCCCGGCGCGGGCGTATTGACCGGCGCAGTGGCGAGCAGCACGCGCTGCACCCCGGTCGCTCCGTCGCCCTTGAACTGGGAGAGCCAGCGGCCGCCGTCGAACTGGATCTCCATCATGGCGCGCATGAAACGCTCCCGGCCGTCATCAACCCGCGCGACGCCTCTGGGCTGCTCCATGCCTTCGCCCATGGCCGCCGCCAGCACCGGCCTTAACTCGTCGGCGCGGAACAGGCGCTCGAGGAAGCTTTTCCGCGCAAGCAGCGTCGTCGAGTTGATCCACGCCTCGCCGCCCGGCCAGCCCTTGACGTTGGGAGGCGCGAACAGCGCCTGGCCCAACTGGTTGGTGGCGAACACGAAAGGAAGGACGTCTCCCGTCGTGAAACGGAATTGACGCAGCGTGCCGACGACCAGGTCCACCGGCGACTTGATCAGCGCCGCCCGGTTGCGCGGCGCGTAGAACGCATCGGAGACAAAGAGCGCCCGCAGCGCCGTCCGGATATCGTAGCGGGACTCGCGGAAGAGGCGGGCAATGCGCCCGACTTCCGCGGGGTCGGGTTCGGGCGAGATGAATTCGCGCCACAGCTTGGCCACGATGAATTCCGCCGTCTGCGGCTGCGCCAGCAGGATGTCGAGCACCGCGTCGCCATTGAAGTTGCCGCTGCGGCCCAGCACCGTCTTCTCGCCGTCGTCGTGCGCCATGCGCCGGAAGAGAAAGGATCCCGTGTCGGGGTCGATGCTCCAGCCGGTGAAAGCGCGCGCCGCCTCCTTGATGTCGCGCTCCCCGTAGCGGCCTTCTCCGAGCGTGAACAGTTCCATCACCTCGCGCGCGAAATTCTCGTTGGGCTGCCCCTTCCGGTTGGAAGCGCTGTCGAGGTAGATCACCATCGCCGGGTCGCGCGCGACGGCGTGCAGCAGCTCCCCGAAGTTGCCGAGCGCGTGACGCCTGAAGAGCGCGTTCTGGCGGTACATCAGTTGCGGCGAGCGCACTTTCTGCTGGCTGGACACGAAATGGTTGTGCCAGAACAGCGTCATCTTCTCGGTGAGCGGCGAGGCCGTCACCATCATCTCGGTGAGCCACCACGACTGCAGCTCGAAGGATTTCTGGAAGATCTCGCGCACGGCGAGCTTGCGCTCCTCCGGGCCCATGCCCCGCAGGCGGCGCAGCGATTCGAAAGGCTCCCCGGTCCAGGCCGGCGGCGGCGTGACGGGAGGCTGCCGGGTCCACGACAGCAGCCGGTCCGCCGCCTGCTCGCGGGTGAGCCCGGCGAAGGCCTCGATATCGGCGGGTCCGGCGGCAAAGCTCGTGCGATTGAGCAGGTGCCGCGCGCCGTCGAAATCGAGTGGAACACCGGCGGCACTCGCGGCTGCCGCCATCGCGATCCCCGCCAGCGCCGCCATGAATCGCAGCCCACTCGTCATGCGATGTCCCCTTCATCCGCCGGGCGCTTCGCGCCGTGCAGCATGGCGCCAACCAGGTTTTCGCGTTGCCGGAACGAGGTAAACACCACCCCCGCAACATGCAACGCCACGAACGCGATCAGCAAGTCGCTCAGCGCCTCGTGCAATTCCTCGACCCATTCAACGCCCCAGAATGCGTCGGTGGTATACAGCCAGCCCGTGGCCGAGACCAGGATCACCGTGAGCACGAGCAGAACGATCATGTACGCGCCGAGCGGGTTATGACCGAGATACCGGGGCTCGGCACTGCTCATGATCTGCCTCGCGTAATGGAACGTCGAAGCAGGTGATTTCACGAAATGGCTGAAGCGGGCATAGGGCGGCCCGAAACAGCCCCAGGCGATGCGCGCCGTCACGACCGCCAGCGCCGCTTACCCCAGCCATTCGTGCCATCGACCTCCACCCTCCTGGGTCAGCCAGGCGCCGGCGACCGTCAGGACCAGCGTCCAGTGAGCGATGCGTAGGAGCGGGTCCCAGACCCAGATCGCAGGCCGCATCTGCCCGCCCTGCTTCATGTTCAGCAAACCTCTGAAAAAGTTGATATTCGTGCCGGCGATTGCGTGAATCAACCGGGCGGGGTCCCTCGCGGCTTGCGCTGGCCCTCGCGCGCCTTGATCGACGCCTGCAACTCCTCCATCGTCACCACACCGTCCTTGTTGGTGTCGATCTGGTCGAAATTGCGCGCAACCATCGGCATGCCCTTGGCGGCCTCCTCGCGACTCAACCGTCCGTCCCCATTGGCATCCGCTTTCTTGAAGCGTTCCCGGCTCTGCGCCTGCATCTCGGCGCGGCACTTCTCGGGGTCAGCCTTGCACTGCTCGCGCCGCGCCTGCATCTCCTTGCATTGCTGTGGATTGGCCTTGCACCATTGCTCCCGGCGCGCCTGCTGCTCGGCCTTGCACTTCTCCGGATCAGCCTTGCACCGCGCCTCGCGTTCCTTCATTCTCGCCTGCGCTTCCGCACGGCATTTCTCCGGGTCAGCCTTGCACTGCTCGCGCCGCGCCTGCAACTCCTTGCATTTTTCGGGATTGGCCTTGCACCATTGCTCCTGGCTCGCCTTGCGCTCCGGTGAAGCTTTCGTGCCGTCGGCGCTCACCGTCGCGCCCGGCAAGCCATCCGCCGCCCAGGAAACCGGTAATCCAAAAGCGCTCACTGCGGTTACAGCAATCAGGAATCGTTTCATATAAGTGTCCTCTTGATTGGTTGGCCCGGGGATAACAGATTCGCCCCGGCGCTCGAATGAATTAGAAGGTGGATCAGTCGTGTGGTTCATAGCAGCCTCCGGACTGACGGGTCTGGCGGCTGCTATCGGCGGTAGATTTCGCGATTGGCGCGATCGAGGTCCCGGTGCAGCTCGCGGCGTTCTTCCTGGGTAAGCCTGCCTTGATGACGCTTGTCATGCTCGCCCCGCTTGTCACGATTGCCGCGTTCAGCCTGCCCCGGACCCTTCTTCGCGGGCTGCCCCTGGGCCTGCAGAGATGCGCCGAAGCCGGAACGCCATTCGCGGGCATCCGCGAGCAGCGGCAGCGACAGCACGCCTGCAACAGCCATCAAGAGCAACGCCTTCACCAGTCAACCTCCGAGGGTTCGATCCGCGCCGTGTCCGGGCGTCATGGGCCTCATTATAGACGTGCCGGCCGGCGGCGATGGGATCGGGAGGGTCATCTTTGTCCTCCTGCTCAAGTTAATGGAATGGGATGAACACGCCGGGAAACACGATTTGAATACCGGCCACAGGAGCCCGATACGCCGGGTAGTAAGCCGGCCTCGGGTACACTGGCACCGGGCGCACGTATTCACGAACGACGACGCGCTCGTGAGCGTGGTGCTTGTTCCAGTGATGGCCGTGGCCGTAGCCGTAGCCGTGGCCATTTCCATGGCCATGGCCGCCATTGGCCCAGGCCGGCGCCGTCATGATGAGCGCTGCCGTTACCGCCAGTCCACCGATCAGTTTCTTGCACATGGTGTTGCTCCTTTCTCAAGTTTCCCCGGTTCCAGATGTTGCGTTTCAATGCCCGTTGGGGGATGAGGCATCGTATGGGATTCAACGCGCCCCGGGGCGTGGCGTTACCGCCCATTTGCAACAAACTGTTTCAGGGAGCCCGCCTGTAACAGATACTTACAATGAACTGGAAGGCCCCTGGCTAAATGGATAGGATTCACCCATGACCGAGCCCAAGACACGAATCCTGGTCGTTGACGACGACGCCCGGTTGCGCGACCTCCTGAACCGCTATCTCACCGAGCAGGGTTACGCGGTGCGGGCGGTGCCCAACGCGGCCGAGATGAACCGCTACCTGGCGCGCGAGCGCTACGACCTGATGATCCTCGACCTGATGCTGCCGGGCGAGGACGGGCTCTCCGTGTGCCGGCGCCTGCGTGGCGGCGGAGAAAACCTGCCGATCATCATGCTGACGGCCAAAGGCGACGACGTGGACCGCATCGTCGGGCTGGAGGTCGGTGCCGACGATTATCTGCCCAAGCCGTTCAACCCGAGGGAGCTGCTCGCGCGCATCCAGGCGGTGTTGCGCCGGCGCCCGCCCGCCGCCCCGCCCGGCGCCCCTGCCACCGATCAGCAGGTGGTGGAATTCGGCTCCTTCCGGTTCAATCTCGCCGCGCGGAGCCTTTCGAAAAGCGGCCAGGACGTCTCCCTCACTACCGGCGAGTTCGCGCTGCTCAAGGTGCTGGTGCAGCACCCACGCGCGCCGCTCTCGCGCGACAAGCTGATGGAACTCGCGCGCGGACGCGAGTTCGGCGCCTTCGACCGTTCGATCGACGTGCAGATCTCGCGCCTGAGAAAACTGATCGAGCCCGATCCGGCGAAACCCGCTTTCATCCAGACGGTGTGGGGGTTTGGATATGTCTTCATTCCAGATGGCAAGAACGGAGATGAAGTAACGAAGTGATGAGCAAATCGGCGCCAACCGTGCTTCCGGAGCCGCTCTTTCGCCCTGTGCCCGTCGCAGGTTTCACTCATCACTCAACACTCAACACTCATCACTCCCTTCTATGACCCTGTTCCCTCGCACGCTACTGTGGCGCAGCGTGCTGCTGATCGCGCTGTTGCTCGTGGTCGCGCACCTCGCCTGGCTGGAGGTCTTCCGGGTGAGCGAGCGCGAGCCGCGCGCGCACCAGGTCGCGCAGCAGATCGTCAGCGTGGTCAATCTCACGCGCGCGGCGCTCATCACCGCCGATCCTGCCAAGCGCATCCAGCTGCTGCAGGACCTGGCGCAGGAGGAAGGCATTCAGGTCCACATCGGCGACCCGGGCGAGCGCATCTCGCGGTTGCCCGACCGGCCTTTTCTGCAGCTGGTGGAGCGGGAAGTCCAGCGACAGCTCGGTCCCTCGACGCGGCTCGCTTCCAGCCGCGATGGCGTGCGCGGCGCCTGGGTGAGCTTTCGCATCGACGAGGACGACTACTGGGTGTTCATGCCGCGCTCGCGCCTGGAGCGCGCCGATCCCCTGCGCTGGGTCGGCTGGGGGGCGCTGGTGCTGGCGCTTTCCCTGCTCGGCGCCTACCTCATCGTCGCACGCATCAATCGCCCGCTGCGCGAGCTGGCCCGCGCCGCGGACGAGATTGGCCGCGGCAGGACGCCGCCGCTCGTCGCCGAAAGCGGGCCGACGGAGATCCGCACCCTCGCCCGCGCCTTCAACCAGATGGGCACGGACCTGAAACGCCTCGACGACGAGCGCGCGCTGCTGCTCGCCGGCGTGTCCCACGATCTGCGCACGCCGCTCTCGCGCATCCGCCTGGGACTCGAAATGATGGACGACAAGGGCGACGCGGCGCTGAAAGCGGGCCTGGTGCAGGATATCGGTGATATCGATGTCGCGATCAGCCAGTTCCTCGATTTCGCGCGCATCACCGAAGGCGAAGTCGCCGTGCCCGACGGCGATCTCAATGCCATCGCGCGCGAACTGCGCGACCGTTACGCCGGCGGCGGCAAGGACGTTGCCGCGCGGCTGGCGCCGCTTCCTCCGCTCCCTCTGCGCCCGCTCGCCATCCAGCGGCTCATCGCCAACCTCCTGGACAACGCCCTGCGCCATGGCGGAGGGCAAATCGAGGTCACGACGGCGAGCGAAGGGAGAAGTGCGGTGCTGGAAGTGCTCGACCGCGGATCCGGCATACCGGCAGGCGAGGCCGAGCGCATGCTGCAGCCTTTCACGCGCCTCGACGCCGCGCGCTCCGGCGCGGGCACGGGGCTGGGGCTCGCCATCGTCGACCGCATCGCGCGGCTGCACGGCGGCAGCGTGCAACTCCTCGCTCGCGATGGTGGCGGCCTCCGAGCCCGCGTCGAGCTTCCGCTCGGCGCGGGAAAAAAGTGACTCGTTGCTCGTTACTCGTTACTGGTCTTTCCCGTTTTTTCGAACCGACTCACGAGAAACGAGAAACGAGAAACGAGAAACGAGAAACGGCATTAAGGGTACATTGCCCAGCCCACGCGGTCGGTCTGCGCCTTGAAGAAGTGCCCTTCCACGGTAGTGACGAACAGCGTGGTCAGGTCCGGCCCGCCGAAGCAGCAGTTGGTCGGGCGGTTCGCCGGCACCGGGTGCGTCTCCAGCACCCGGCCCGTGGGCGAGAACACGGTGATCATCGCCCCCGGGCCGCTCACCTCCCAGCCGTTGGTGGCGACGATGTTGCCGTCGGCATCCAGGCACATGCCGTCGATGCCGCGGTGCACGCCCTTCGCGTCCTCGCCCCAGGTGAACAGCGTCGTGTAAGTGCCGAGGCTGCCGTCCTCGCGGATCGGATAGGCGCGCAGCTCGCGAGCGATGCCTTTCACGTAGTTGCTTTCGGCGACGTAGAGGGTGCTCTGGTCTTTCGACACCAGGATGCCATTGGGCTGGGTGATGTCGAACGTGACGCGCGTCACCTGGTAGCTGCCGTCCTGCTGCGGATCGGCGCGCAGCACGGACTGGTTGTCGAGCTCCATCTTCTCGGTCTTGTCCCAGTTGCCTTCGTTCACCGGGTTGGTGAACCAGATGCGCCCCTTGCGATCGATAGCAAGGTCATTCGGCGTGTTGAGCTTCTTGCCATCCACCCGGTCTGCAATAGTCACGTTGCGGCCATCCGGATCGAAGCGCAGCATCGAGCGCCCGCCCGAGCAGCAGCCGAAGAGGCGCCCCTGCGCGTCGAACGCGAGGCCGTTGGTGCGGTTGGTGCCGGCGCGCCACTCGTTGATCGCGTTCGTCTTCAGGTCATAGCGCAGGATCTTGCTCGCGCGGATGTGCGTGAAATACAAGTATTCCCCGTCCCACACCGGTCCCTCGGTCAGCGGCACAGCCGGCGGTTTCATCAGCAACTCGAATTTCCATTGCATGTTCGCTATCGCTCCTCAAGAACTACAAATTAACCGCCAAGACGCCAAGGCGCCAAGAATTACAAAATAAATTCAAATCAATCCGAAAAACCTCAATGCCCGCACGGAAAGGTGTGAATTGCCTGACTTATTCGCTGACGATCTGAGCGACAAATTACTTTCTGATTGGATGACGCTTATTGTCTTTGTCTTGCTTTTCCTGGCGTCTTGGCGTCTTGGCGGTTCAATTGTTGTTCTTGATCTTACTTGGCGGTTCGACTTTCAGCGCCGCACACGGAACGTCGTATTCCGCAGCCGCAACGACAGCACCCGCCCTAGAGAGAACATCAGATCACGGGTCAGCAGCGGCTCCTGGTGGCTGAATTGCACGAACTCGTCGTATTCCAGCCGCAGCAGCTCGCCGCCGGCGACCCCCCACACGTTGGTCGAGCGCGGCTGGCCGTCGAAGAAGGATTCCTCGCCAACGACGCTGCCGGCGACAATCCTGGCGATCGGCGAGATGCTGACGCCGTCCACCTGGGTGATACCGACCTCGAGCAAGCCGGCGACCACGAAATACAGCGCTCGGTCGATGGCGCCACGCTGAATCACGACTTCGCTCGCGTGGAACCGCCGGGATCGCGTGCGGTCGAGCAGCTTCATCCAGTCGGCGTCGCTCCATTGCGTGAGGAGCAGACGGTCGTCGCCCGCCGGCACGTCGCCGGTGACACGTAATGCCGCAATGTGCTCAGCACGATTCATGTAGCGGACCGCTCCCCCGTTATTGTGGTGCCAGCCCGTTCATTCTACGCGGTGAGCTGCCAGTGCCGCAGCACTTCGTATGCCCGCCCCCTGCCGGGTTGCGCCGACTCCACCAGCGCAAAGCGGGAAACCGGCCAGGCAATGGCGGGGATGGCGGATGCCAGCGGCGCTCGGCGAGCGTTTCGCACCAGCGTGACGTGGGGCACGTAGGAACGCTTGTCGTATCGAAACCCCTCCGCTGACAACGCCAGCTCGATACTATCGACCAATGATTGCAACGCGTCGGGGCAACGCTCGACTCCCGCCCATACGATGCGGTTGTGGCGCCAGTATTCGACGCGACTCACGGCGAGCTCGAAGCGCGGCGCCGAAACCGCGGCGGCAATCGCCTCGAGCCGCGGCAGGCGGTCGCGCCCGACGTCACCGAGAAATACCAGCGTGAGATGGATGTTGTGCGCGGGGATCGCACGGCCGCCGCACTCGCGCATGAGGCCGCGCGCATGCTTCTCGAGCGCCTGCTGTATCCCGGGCGCGGGCCACACGGCGAAGAACAGCCGCGCAGTGTCAGATTCGGCTACCACCTGAATTTAACCGCCAAGACACCAAGAAAATCAATACGAACCGCCAAGACCGCCAAGCACGCCAAGAAATACAAGAATCGAACGGCTCAACGTCCAACAATCAACGATATCGCCAACCATCACCCGCTTAATATCTCATCACCGGCTTGATTCTGATTATTGTTTCTCCTGGCGGTCTTGGCGGTTCAATTATTGCATTTTCCTTTATTGGTTTATTGGCGTCTTGGCGGTTCTCTCATTCTGCAAGCAAGGCGACCGCCTCCGCGGCAATGCCTTCACCCCGGCCGACGAAGCCGAGCTTCTCCGTGGTCTTCGCCTTGATATTGATGGAGTCGACCGCAACCCCCAGGTCGGCGGCAAGATGGGCGCGCATCGCCGGGATATGCGGCGCCATCTTCGGCGCCTGCGCGATGAGGGTGGCGTCCACATTCACGACCCGGAAATTCTTCCCCGCAAGCAACTGCGCCACCTCACGCAGCAGCTTGCGGCTGTCTATGCCCTGGTAGCGCGCGTCGGTATCGGGAAAGTGCGCGCCGATGTCCCCCAGCCCCGCGGCGCCCAGCAGCGCGTCGCACACGGCGTGGATCAGCACATCCGCGTCGGAATGGCCAGCGAGGCCCTTCTCGTGCGGAATCTCCACGCCGCCGATTACCAGTTTTCGACCAGCCACCAACGCATGCGCGTCAAAGCCCTGCCCGATTCTCATTTTCGCTGGGTCCTTGTCCTGGTCTTCTTCCTGGCGCCTTGGCGACTTGGCGGTTCATTACTGCTTTGTCTTGGCGATCTTGGTGTCTTGGCGGCTATTTTCCGGTTTTCGAGGATTAGTTCCGCCAGACGCAGGTCCCCGGGAACCGTCACCTTGATGTTGCGCGCGTCGCCCATGACAAGCTTCGGCTTCAACCCGAGCCCCTCGATCGCGCACGCCTCGTCGGTCGCGACCGCGGGGGCGGCCGCGCGCAACGCCCCGACTAGCAAGCGATAACGGAACATCTGCGGCGTCTGCGCGAGCCACAGGTTATCGCGCGGCTCGGTTGCCGCCACGCGGGCGTCGCGGTTGGCGCGCTTTAACGTATCCGGCACCGGCACCGCCAGCAGCCCGCCGGTGTCGTCTTCTCCCAGCTCGTCGAACAGGCGGTCGAGCTCCTCGCGCCCGAGGCACGGCCGCGCGGCGTCGTGCACCAGCACCCAGTCGGAAGCGGCGATGGCGTCGCGAGCCGCGAGCAGCCCGTTGAACACGCTCGCTGCTCGCGTTTCGCCGCCGCAATAAAGCGGCTGGAGCTTCGCGGCGAACTCGCGCCAGTCCCCGCGCTTGAAACGATCGTCACCCTGGGCGAGGACGACGAAAACCTGCTCGATGCGCGGATGATTCGCGAGCGTCCGCAGCGCGTAGTAGAGCAGCGGCCGCCGCGCGATCTCCAGGTACTGCTTCGGCCGGGCTGCGCCCATGCGCGCGCCGGAGCCGGCAGCGGGAATCAGGGCGTAGGCCTTGGTCATTTGGCGCAGAGGAAGAACGCTGTAATTTCAGGGATTTTATCAGCAACCGGTGTCGCATCCTTGAAAAACCGGCGACCGGGCGCATAATGGATTGCAAGATGTCGCAACCCTCTTCGTCCGTGCGTGCACCGGCTGTTGCCGGCATGTTCTATCCCGGCGAGGGCCGTGAGCTGGCGCAGAACCTGGCGCAAATGCTGGGCGCCGCCGCTCACGACGCTCCCGGCCGCGCTGTGCCCAAGGCGATCATCGCGCCGCATGCCGGCTACATCTACTCTGGCCCGGTCGCAGCCAGCGTTTACGCCCTGCTCTCCCCGGCGCGCAGCCGTATCCGTCGCGTCGTCCTGCTCGGACCCACGCACCGCGTCGCGATCAAGGGGCTGGCGCTGCCGGGCTGCCAGGCCTTTGCCACGCCCATCGGCAAGGTCGAGATCGACGCGGCCGCGCTCGCGCAGCTCCGCGGCCTGCCACAGGTAGTAGTGAGCGCTCAGGCTCACGCTCACGAGCATTCGCTGGAAGTGCACCTGCCGTTCCTGCAGACGGTGTTCGAAACATTCACGCTGGTGCCGCTGGCGGTCGGTCACGCTACGGCGCAGGAAGTCGCGGAAGTACTGGAAGTGCTGTGGGGCGGCTCCGAGACGCTCATCGTGGTGAGCTCCGACCTCTCGCACTATCTTTCCTACGATGATGCGCAGGCCGTGGACCGCGCGACCGCCAAGGCCATCATCGAGCTCGCGACCGACCTCTCCCACGAGCAGGCCTGCGGCGCAACGCCGGTGACGGGGCTCACCCGGATCGCGCGTCGGCGCGGGCTGAAACCCGAACTGATCGATCTCAGAAATTCCGGCGATACCGCCGGTGACAGGAGCCGCGTGGTCGGCTACGGCGCCTTTGCTTTCTACAAGGACGAACCGGATGCCCGCTGAATCCGAGCCAATCGTGCTGACAGCCGAATCGGGCCGCATTGAGCTGCGACGTGGCGATCTGCCGCCGGTCCCGGAGGATGCCGGTCGCGTGCTGTTGCCGCTTGCGCGCACCGCGATCGCTGCCGAGCTGCGCCTTGGCGCTGCGACCAGCATTGATGAGCCCTGGCTCAGGCGGGAGGGCGCCTGCTTCATCACCCTGATGAGGGAAAGCAAGCTGCGCGGCTGCATCGGCACGCTGCGCCCGCACCGCGCGCTCGCCGAGGACGTGAAGGCCAATGCCGTGGGGGCCGCTTTTCGCGATCCCCGCTTCACGCCCCTGACCGCGGCGGAGTTTGCCGCCGTCTCGGTCGAGATCTCGGTGCTCTCCGCGCTCGAGTCAATGAGTTTCAGCAGCGAGCCGGACGCGTTGAGCCAGCTGCGCGCCGGCGTGGACGGGCTGGTGTTCCAGTACGGCCACCATTCCAGTACCTTCCTGCCCCAGGTGTGGGAGAACTTCAGGGAACCGTCCGAGTTCCTGGCGCATCTCAAGTACAAGGCCGGGCTGCCGCCGGATTTCTGGGACAGCGAGGTGAAACTCTCGCGCTACACGGTATTCAAGTGGCGCGAGGAGCCGGAATGAAGGAAAGGGCGTGAATCGTGAGTCGTGAGTCGTGAGTCGACACTTTATTTTTCCTTTGTGCCCCCGGGTGTCCCTTGTAGTTGAAGATTTTATTTTCGTATTTCTTGGCGGCTTGGCGCCTTGGCGGTTCGATGATTGATCTATTCGGCGCCTTGGCGGTTCAATGGTTGATCTTCTCGGCGTCTTGGCGGTGAAAGATTTTTTGCGGTTCGAGAGATGAGCGCAACGCGCGAATACCCGGGACGCTGGTGGCACCTGCTCGACGACGGGCGCATGCAGTGCGACCTGTGCCCGCGGGACTGCCGCCTGCATGAAGGCCAGCGCGGCGCCTGCTTTGTGCGCATGCGAAGCCATGACCGTATGGTGCTCACCACCTACGGCCGCTCCTCGGGCTTCTGCATCGATCCCGTCGAAAAGAAGCCGCTCAACCATTTCTATCCCGGCTCGAGCATCCTCTCCTTCGGCACGGCAGGCTGCAACCTCGCCTGCAAGTTCTGCCAGAACTGGGACATTTCCAAGTCGCGCGACATGGACCGGCTCATGGATGAAGCTTCGCCGGAGGCGATCGCGGAGACGGCGGCAGCCAGCGGCTGCAGGAGCGTCGCCTTCACCTATAACGACCCTGTCATTTTCGCGGAATACGCGATGGACATTGCGGATGCCTGTCACGAGCGCGGCATCCAGGCCGTTGCGGTCACCGCGGGCTACATTCATGCGGCTCCGCGCCGTGAGTTCTACGCCAAGATGGACGCCGCCAACGTGGACCTGAAGGCGTTCACCGATGAGTTCTACTTCAAGCTGTGCGGCGCGCGGCTCAATCCCGTGCTCGACACGCTGGCGTACCTCGAGCACGAAACCGACGTGTGGTTCGAGATCACCACGCTGCTCATACCCGGCAAGAACGACTCCAGCGAGGAAATCGAAGCCGAGTCGAAGTGGATCATGAAGGAGCTGGGCCCCGACGTGCCGGTGCACTTCACGGC
>CAZFRR010000002.1:0-76544 GCA_964521405.1 uncultured Streptomycetaceae bacterium
ATGTCCTCGATCTGCTCCGGCTTGAATGCCGATTTTTTCATCAGGTTCCTGATGGCATCCGCTAAGAGGTCGTCGGGCCGCACCTTGGCAAGCACGCCGGCGTGACGGCCAAACGGGGTGCGCAGGCCTTCGTAGAGGTAGGCATTCAGCATGGCAATCTCCTATTCCAAACGGGGTGTCTTGGTCGTTGCGGTTATCAGGGTTCAGGAGTCAGCAGCGACACGCCCAGCCGGGCGCGCCGTGTCAGCCAGATATTGGAGCGGTAGCGTGGGTCGCCATAGATACGCTGCATGCCGGTCAAGATCTTGTAGACGCGTCCGGGCCCGAGCACGTCGCCGAACTTGAACGGTCCGTTCGGGTAGTTGAGGCCCAGCGTTACCGCCTTGTCGATATCGGCGGGTTGCGCGGTGCGGCTCTGGGCGATGGAGCAGCCGATGTTGACGATCATGGCGACAATGCGCTGCGCAATGAATCCGGGGCTGTCGCGGCAGACCGTCACCGGCACGCCGTCCGAGGCCAGCAGGCCGTGAGCGCCGCGGCGATACGCTTCATCGGTCAACGGGGTGCCCATGAGGGTGCGGCGCTTGACCATCGGGAACAAGGTATCCACCGCCACGGTGCGCCGGGGATCGAGCCCCTGCTCCACGGCGCAGGTGGTGGCATCTTCGCCGATCGGGGTCACCAGGATGAGCGCGTTGGGGCCCGGCTTCGCGCCGGTTTCGAGTTGCGCTCCCAGCTTCTTCAAGAGTTCGGTCAGGACAGTGTGGCCATTCTGCTCGGCAGGACTCACCCAGACGCTGCCGGAATGCGCCGCGGGCGCGGCCGGCTCCGGCGCGACAACCGGTTTCATCTCCGCATCGTAATCGTAGAAACCACGCCGGGTCTTGCGCCCCAGCACGCCGGCTTCGTAGCGGGCGCGCATGATGAGGTTGGGACGGTAGCGCGACTCCTGGAAAAACTGGTTGTAGATGAGCTCGGAGGCGGGCTGGGTCACGTCGAGGCCGGTCAGGTCCATGAGTTCGAACGGTCCCATGCGAAAGCCACCGACATCCCGCATCACGCGGTCCACCTCGACAAAGCTCGCTACCCCTTCATGGACCAGGTGCGACGCTTCCAGCGTGAACCCCCGCCCCACCTGGTTGACCAGGAAACCCGGCGCGTCCTTCAGCCGCACCGGCTCGCGCGTCATGCGGCGGCCGATCGTCATCAGCGCGTCGGCAACCCAGGGCTCGGTCTGCAAGCCCTCGATCACCTCGACCAGTTTCATCAGAGGGACCGGGTTGAAGAAATGAAAACCGGCAAAACGCTGCGGCGTTTTCATCTTCGAGGCGATCGAGGTGACCGAGAGCGAAGAGGTGTTGGTCGCGAGTATGCATTCCGGCGCGACCACCGACTCCAGCTCGGCAAACAGTTTTTGCTTGGCGTCCAGGTTCTCGACGATGACCTCGATCACCGCATGGCAGGGTTTCATGTCCGATGGGCCGCCGACGATCTTGATCCGGCTGACTGCAGCCGCCGCCTCGTCCTTCGTGATCGAGCCCTTCTCCGCCGCCCGCGCCAGCATCTTGTCCACGAAGTCACGCGCTTCCTCGGCCGCGCCAGGCCGGCTGTCGGTCATCAGGACCTGCATGCCGCCGGCTGCGGCCACCTGCGCGATGCCCCTGCCCATGGCGCCTGTGCCGATCACGCCCACAGTGAGATCGGCGCGGTTTGCGTCAAATGCCATGATTTCCCCTGCGATGGAATCTAAACGCCGCCGATATCATCAACGGCCCTTGAACTGCGGTTTGCGTTTTTCCATGAACGCGGTTTGCCCTTCCTTGTAGTCTGCGCTTTCGAAGCAGGCATCCACCATGTGCTGGCACAAAGCGAGATCGCACTGCGAATCGTCCTTGCCGAGCTCGATCAGCGAGCGCTTTACCGCGGCGATGGTCAGCGGCGCATTAACGGCCATGCTGTTGGCGTAGTCGAGCGTATAGGACTCCAGATCGCCGGCAGGCACGACGCGGTTCACCAGGCCCATCTGCAGCGCCTCCTGAGCGGAAAACTGGCGCGCCGTGAAGAAGATCTCGGCGGTGAAAGCCGGACCGACGATGCTGGCAAGGCGCTTGATGCCGTCGAACCGGTAGCCCAGGCCCAGCTTGGCCGCCGGCACGCCAAAGCGCGCATCTTCCGCCGCGATGCGAATGTCGCAACCGACCGCGACTGCGGTGCCGCCACCGATGCAATAGCCGCGGACCATCGCGATCGTGGGCTTCGCGCACTCGCGCAGCGCCCGGCTCGCGGCGTCGGCGGCTTCGTTATAGGCCTTCACCGCCTCCGCGCTGGAGCGCTTCTCCTTGAACTGGGAAATGTCGGCGCCGGCGCTGAAGGCCTTCTCCCCGGTCCCCTTGAAAACGATGACGCGCACCTCGGGATCCCGGGTGTAGGCATCCAGCACGATCGGGAACGATTGCCACATTTCGTACGATGTCGCGTTGTGGCGCTCGGGGTTATTGAAGATGACCCAGCCGATTGCACCTTCTTTCCTGGCGATCAGCTTGTCGGTAAGGGTCTGAAGCGGCGCTACTGGATGATTCATGTCGGGTTTCCGATGAGCTCGCGAGGCGTGTAGTTTAGCCGATTCGGGGCGTCCGTTGAGAAGCGGGAGACCCCGTTGTGATAAATTGGCATGAAGATTCTCGAGACATGGTGGAGGAGAACATGCGGCGGTTGGCTATTGCATGCGGCGCGATCGTCCTCTGGCTGATCTGTCTTGCGGCGCCGGCGCAGAACTACCCGGCCAAGCCGATCCGGCTGATCGTCCCCTACCCGCCCGGCGGCCCAACGGATCTCGTCGGCCGCGCGATGGGGCAGAAGCTGACGGAGGCCTGGGGGCAGCAAGTCGTGGTGGAAAACCGCGCCGGCGCCGCCAGCGCGGTCGGCACCGAGGTTGCCGCACGCTCGGCTGCGGACGGCTATACCCTGCTGCTGGGCACTTCAGCCGGCTTCTGCATCAACCCCGCGCTGGGCGGCAAGCTGCCCTACGACCCGGAGCGCGATTTTGCGCCGATCAGCCTGCTCGTAATCAATCCGCAGATCCTGGTGGTGCATCCCTCGCTGCCGGTGCATTCGGTGAAAGGATTGATCGCGCTGGCAAAGGGCCGTCCCGGTCAAATCAACTATGCGTCTGTCGGCAATGCCAGCCCGCAACACCTCGGCATGGAAATGCTGAAAAGCATGACCGGCATCGACATGGTTCACGTCCCCTACAAGGGAACGGCGCCGGCGGTCACGGATATCCTGGCAGGCAACGTCTCGTTGATGTTCAACAGCATGCCCTCGGTGCTGCCCCAGGCGAATGCCGGCAGGTTGAGGGGCATAGCGGTGGGCAGCGCCAGGCGCTCACCGGCCGCACCGGATATACCGACGGTGGCGGAGGCAGGGGTCCCGGGATTTGAATACGTGACCTGGTACGGCTTGTTTGCTCCCGCCGGCACCCCACGCGACATCGTGAACCGGTTGAATGCCCAAGTCGCCAGGATTCTGTCCGACCCGGAACTGTCCCGGCGTTTTTCGAGTCAAGGCGCGGAACCGATGAGCAACACTCCCGAGCAACTGGCGCAATATCGACGCGCGGAATTCGAGCGTTGGCGCAGGCTGATCTCGGAGTTGAAGCTGAAGGTGGAATGATCGCCCGGCGCCTCCGCGCCGGGCTGGCGCCGCTTCAGCGCACGATCAGGACGGGAATCTTCGAGTGCAGCAGCACCTTGGCTGTCTCGCTGCCGAGCAGCAGGCTGGACAAGCCACGGCGGCCATGAGAGGCCATCAGGATGAGGTCGCACTTTTTTTTTCGCGCCGCCGCGATGATTTTCTGATACGGCAGGTCGCTCGCCACGCACAGCGTCGAGCAGCGCACGCCGCGAGTGCGCGCCTGGCGGGCAATCTCGTCCAGCATTTTCAGCGCCCGCGACCGGCCTTCGTCCTCGAAGCGTTTCTTCAGGGCGGGGCTCAGCATCGTGATGCCTTCATCCACCATGAGCTTGAACTCGGGCACGACGTGAATTGCCGTCACGCGGGCCCGGCTTTTCCTCGCGAGATCGATGCCGCGCTTGACCGCCCTCCCGGAGAGCTTCGATCCGTCAGTGGGCAGTAGTATGTGCTTGAACATGGAACCTCCTCCTCGATCCGATTAACGGCGGGCCTGGACGAGCGCTGGCCACGAGTCAGTGCGTCTTGCTCAGGCGATGAACGGGAATGGGGAGCGCGACGACCTCGATCCCCTCATCCGTCAGCGCCTCGATCTCGTCGCGCGATGCGGTTCCGCGAATGCGGCGCTCGGGCGCTTCCTGGTAGTGAATCCTGCGGGCCTGCTCCGGGAACGCCGCGCCGACGTCCTCGGTGTTCTCGATGATGTGCTCGACCAGCTTCACAAGCACCTCGCCGCCGACGTTGGCATACTGCTGCGGCGTGGGGGCAGCAGGCTCGGCGCGCGCCGGGCGCCGTTCCTGCGCGCCGGTCCTGATATGGGCGGCATGCAGCATGCGCGAGATATTGGCGTTGCCGCACAGCGGGCAGGTCACGAGCTTCGCTCCCAGCTGGCGCTCGAAATCCTCGTTCGAGGCGAACCAACCCTCGAAACGGTGGCTGTTCTCGCATCCCAGATTAAAAACAATCACGATCTTCCCTGTGTCCTGTCATGACCCGTTACGGGATAACTGTTGAATTTGACAGCGAAATTTATGCCAAGATCCCAGTATCAGCCAAATCATGCCATAAAGCAGCAATGCTACAAAACCTGAGGCTCCACGCCTTCAAATACCACCACAGATCGGGGACAGGCTGAATTCGGTGCCCAAGAGCGGATACCCTTCACAGCGATGGTGTCTGAAGCCTAACTCGAACCAGCACGAATCTATCGAGATGGTGGGCGAGACCGGATTCGAACCGGCATGGCTTGCGCCGAGGCATTTTAAGTGCCTTGTGTATCCCAATTCCACCACTCGCCCGCCGTACTAACTCTTCGATGATTTTAACAGCCAGCTTCTGACGGTATCTGTCGAGATTTTCTTCTCCCTGGCGTAAGCCGCCATACTACCGCAGCGTTTGACCCCTGCCCTCACCTCGTCCGCCGGGGGGATGTGTGGATACTTGGTGTTTTTCCCGCGATACGTTGGCGTGAGGGCATGGCAATTTGGGCAAATCATGCGCAAGTTGTCGAACTGGTTGTTCGTCTTGTCGCCGTCAACGTGATCCAGTTCCAGCGGCATTGGGCTTCCCAGCCATTCACCGCCGCCACAACTTGAGCAAATCGGCTGCAGTAGTCCCTCGCGGAGCAACCGTTTCCTCAGTTTGTTACTCTGGTAGAAGGCGCCACTTCGCAGAATGCTTTCCAAGGACCGCCGCGGCGCGTGTGGATTGGTCTTTCCGCGCAGGTGTGCCTGTCCGGTCCAGTGCTGCGTATCGAGCTTGAGCGTCTTGATAATTGCCTTAACTTGTTCGTAATTGCCGCCGGCAGCCCGCAATCCCAATCGACGCAGTACTTGTGCCATGCTGGTTGATTCAGCCACTGAGGCGATCAGATTCACATCTGTCCAGCTTCGGTGCCGTCCCCGCATGTGTATTCGGAAATTTTTTGATTGTGATAATTAAAAAGAATTATAGCAGACGCTTGTGGATGATAAAACAGAAGCCTCTTCCATTGTTACCAAATATCCCGCAAACGAGGGAGTTCATGTGCAGGTGTTAAGGGGATTGGAGGCGGGGGTCGGAATCGAACCGGCGTACACGGCTTTGCAGGCCGCTGCATGACCACTCTGCCACCCCGCCGCTGAAACAGAAACTAAAAGGGGACAACGAAGCTTCAAACCGCCCAAGCGGTCTTCGTTATCCCCGGGAATTCTGGAGCGGGAAAGGAGTCTCGAACTCCCGACCTCAACCTTGGCAAGGTTGCGCTCTACCAACTGAGCTATTCCCGCGTTTCGTAAGGAAAATTATACGTCAGCCGGCCCTGCTCCGGCAACCCTGTCAGGACTTGCGCCAGGCGAGTGGCAGGGCCACCTTAAGGTAATAGATCATGGATGCAAGCGTTAACAGCGCGGCAAGAATAATCAACCAGGTCCCGAGCCACTGCGGGTTGAAGGCGCCGATGTTGTCGTGGTAGAGCAGCAACGGTATCGCCACCATCTGCGACACGGTCTTGATTTTGCCGAGAAACGACACGGCAACGCTCCTGCCCGCGCCGATCTGGGCCATCCATTCCCGCAGCGCCGAGATCGTGATTTCGCGACCGATGATGATGAGCGCGATGATCGCGTCCACTCGCTCGAGCTGCACCAGGATGATCAAAGCCGCAGCTACCATCAGCTTGTCGGCAACCGGGTCGAGGAAAGCGCCAAAGGCGGACATCTGGTTCAACTTCCGCGCGAGCCAGCCATCGAGCCAGTCGGTAACCGCCGCAACGGTGAAGAGTATGGTCGCCACCAGGTTCTGGTTCGGCCCGCTGACCCAGCTCTTCTCGAAATAAAAGATGCCGACAAACAGCGGGATCAGCAGGATCCGCAGCCAGGTCAGCAGGTTGGGCAGGTTGAGTGGCATCAGTGAAGCTCATGATAAATCTTTTCCGCGAGCGCGCGGCCGATTCCTTCGACCTGGGCGAGTTCTTCCAGGCTGGCGGACAGCAGGCCGCGCAGGCCGCCAAAGCGCGCCAGCAGGCGCTGGCGCCGCTTGGAACCGATACCCGGAATGGCCTCCAGTGTCGAGCTCGTGCGGGCCTTGCCGCGGCGGGCGCGGTGCCCCTGGATGGCAAAGCGGTGCGCCTCGTCGCGGATCTGCTGAACGAGGTGCAGGCCCGGGTGCTCCGGACCCAGGATCAATGAATCCGCGCGCCCGGCAAGCAGCAGCTGCTCCTGCCCCGGCCGGCGCTCTTCGCCCTTCGCCACCGCCATCAGCATGACCTCATTCATGCCGAGTTCGGCGAAAACCTCCATCGCTACCGCGAGCTGCCCCTTGCCGCCATCGATCAGGACCAGGTCGGGCACTTTACCCTCCCCCGCCACGATTTTGCGGTAACGGCGCGTCAGCACCTCCCGCATGGCCGCATAGTCATCGCCCGGCTCGATGCCGGCGATATTGAAGCGTCGGTACTCGCTCTTCTGCAGCGAGGAGCGGTCGTAGACCACGCAGGAAGCGACGGCCGCTTCGCCCATGGTGTGGCTGACATCGAAACCTTCGATGCGCTGCGAGGTTTCCGGGAGCTCAAGCGCCTGCTGCAGCGCGGCCAGACGGGACTCCTGGGTCGCCAGCATTCCGAGTGCCTGCCCGGCGCCGAGTTCAGCATTGCGCTGCGCCATGTCGAGCCACGCCTTGCGTCCGGCGACCGGGTTGGCGTGGATCCTCACCTTGTGCCCGGCGCGCTCCGACAGCAGTTGCTCGAGAGGAGGCGCATCCAGCGGGGCCCCGGCCACGATCTGGAGCGGGACGCCATGTTGCACGTAGTGCTGCTGGATGAAGGCTTCAATGACCTGCCCGGGAGTGCATTCATCCGCGTTACGGGGGAAAAAATTCTTGTCGCCCAGGTGCCGTCCGCCCCGGATCATCACCAGATTGACACAGGTGACCCCGGCCGCCCGCCCGAACGCGATAACGTCGGCATCGTCGCCCTCTCCGCTGACGAACTGGCGTTCCCTGACCTTGCGCAGCGCCGTGATGCGATCGCGGAGCATCGCGGCTTCCTCGTAACTCATGCGCTCGGAGGCATCGTTCATGCGGGCGGCGAGGCGCTCGATGACCTCGTCTTCCTTGCCGGAGAGAAAGAGATCCGCGCTACCGACGTCTTCCGCGTATTCGGCGGCTCCGATCAGTCCGACGCACGGCCCGGTGCAGCGCCGGATCTGGTGCAGCAGGCAGGGGCGGGAGCGGTTGGCGAACACCGTGTCCTCGCAGGTGCGGATGTGAAAAACCTTCTGCATCATCTGGAGGCTTTCGCGCACCGCGCCCGCATTGGGGAAAGGGCCATAGTAACGGTGGCGCTGGTCGAGACTTCCCCGGTGAAAACCCAGGCGCGGGAATGGGTGCCCGGTGATGACCAGGTAGGGATAGGACTTATCGTCGCGGAACAGAATGTTGTAGCGAGGAGTGAGGGCCTTGATCAGGTTGCTTTCCAGGAGCAGGGCTTCTGCCTCGGAGCGGGTAACGGTAGTCTCCAGTTGAGCCACCTGTCCGATCATGATCTGGATGCGAGGCGACAGGTTTGCTGTCTTCTGAAAATAGGAGGCGACCCGTTTCTTGAGATCGAGCGCCTTGCCGACATAGAGGACCTCCCCGCCGCTGTTCAGCATGCGGTAGACGCCGGGCAGGTGCGGCAACCCGGACAGAATGGAAGCAGGATCGAACGCCACGACGGCTGGAAGGATGCGCGATTAACGATCGGCTGGCGCCATACGCCGGCGCGGGCGGCGGGGACTGCCCATCAGATACCCGCGGATGGCGTCGAACACGCCTCGGAACATGGCCGTGGTGAGGCGCCTGGTCTGCGTATTATAACGGCTGCAGTGGTAGCTATCGAAGAGCGTCATCCCGCGCGCGAGCGCGTGCCGCGCGCCGTGGCGGAAACGGTGTGCGGAGCGCTTCATCCCGAGCGCCATCAGAACGGCATCGTGGGCGATCAACCCCAAAGCCAGTATCACGGCGCCCTCCGGCAGGGACTGGATTTCCGTGGCGAGGTAGACGTTGCAGCGGCGCACTTCGTCGGGCAAGGGCCGGTTCCCGGGCGGCAGGCATTTGACGGCATTCGTGATGCGGCAGTTGCCGAGTCGCAGTCCATCGGACGCGCTGACCGACACGGCACGGTTGGCAAAGCCATAACGGTGCAGCGTGTCGTAGAGGAGGAGCCCGGCATGATCCCCCGTGAAGGGCCGGCCGGTACGGTTGGCCCCATGCATGCCCGGCGCCAGCCCGACGATCAGCAGTTTGGCCCGGGCCGCGCCGAACGGAGCCACCGGGCGCGCGTGATAATCCGGGTGCCCGTCCCGCACCCGGTCCAGATGGCGCGCCAGGCGCGGGCAGCGCCGGCAGTCTGTCGAGAATTCCTGCATTAATGCCACTGCTCGGTGTAAAATGGCCGACTTTTTTCAGGCAGAGCAACTAAATGGCTAAAGTACTGGCAACGGAAGTCCGCGCCGGCAACCTGATCGAATGGGAAAAGCGCGTCTGGCGCGTGTTGAAGTCCTATCACGTCCATGTCGGAGGGCGCGGGGGCGCCTTCATGCAGGTCGAAATGAAGGACATCGAATCGGGCACCAAGCGCAACGAGCGGATCCGCACCGAGGACAAGATCGAGCGCGCGTTCGTGGACCAGCGCGACATGCAGTATCTGTACAGCGACGGCTCCAGTTACGTCTTCATGGACAAGGAGAACTTCGAGCAGCTCACCCTGCCCTCCGATTTTCTCGAGGGACAGGCCGGCTATCTCCTGCCTAACGCCGACGTGCAGGTGAACTTTCACAACGACCGGCCGATCGGCATCCAGATGCCGCCGAACGTGATACTGACGGTGGCGGAGACCGAGCCCAACCTCAAGGGCGCCACCGCAACCGGCTCGTTCAAGCCGGCCAAGACCGAAACCGGGGTGACGGTGATGGTGCCCCAGTTCGTCTCGGAAGGCGAGAAAATCAAGGTCAACACCGACACCGGCGATTACATCGAGCGCGCATAACAGCCTGTTGCTCGCGCAGTCAGGCTGTTATAAGGAAATGCGCACACAAACCGCTCGAGAACTTTTCTATTCACCGAAATACAACCGGGTTGGTATTCCGTAAGTTCAACTTAAGCATTTTGATCAAGAAATTCCGGACCGGGGTCCGGAATTTCTTGGCCACAGCCGGATCACCGACGTCTGGCGGCGCCCCGGCGCATCACGGACTTCCGGTTGCAGCGTGATGTGCTTGATGCCGTAACGATCGTGCAGCAGAGCGCTCGCTGAAGCGAGGATAGCCGGCCACTGCTGCAGTTCAGCGAGTTCGATGTGCGCGGACAGGGCGACCTTGCCCGGCACGATGCTCCAGACATGCAGGTCGTGCACCGAGACGACCCCCGGCAGCCCCGCCAGCCTCCGCCCGATCTCCCTCAATTCGATTGCCGGCGGCACCCCCTCCATCAGCACGTGCAAGGTGTCGCGCAGCAGTCGCAGCGTGCTGTAGAGAATCAGGCCCGCGATGACCAGCGAGAGGATGGGGTCGATCGGCAGCCAGCCGGTTGCCAGGATCACGGCCCCCGCCACCAGGGCGGCGAACGAGCTCACGAGATCGCTCATGACGTGCAGCATGGCTGCGCGCGAGTTAAGGCTTTGTTCGCCGTGGCTCATGATCCAGACCACCAGGGCGTTAACCAGCAGGCCCACAAAGGCGATCAGCATCATGCCCGCCGCGGCCACAGGTCCGGGATCCCGCAGCCGCGACACGGCTTCCACCACCAGGGTGAGGACGATCGCCAGCATGAGCACGCTGTTGATCAGGGCGCCGATCACTTCCGCCCGCTCCCAGCCGTACGAGTGCCGCTGCCCTGCCGGACGTTGCGCGAGCCTGGCGGCGACCGCTGCCAGCCCCAGCGCGAGCGCGTCGGAGAACATGTGCCCGGCATCGCTGAGGAGAGCCAGCGAGCCGGTCCATAATCCACCCGCCAGTTCGACCAGCGCATAGGCAGCGGTAATGGACAGGGCCGCCACGAACCTGGGCTTGCCCCGCTCGTGCGAATGCGAGTGATGGCTGCTCATCAGCCGAGCGGCAAGTCGCCGTCGCGAAGCCCGATGCCGGCAATCGCGTGCAGGGCGCGCTCGTAGCGAGCGTCTTCCCGCAGCGCCACCATGCTGCCAGCCATGAATTTCCCATGCATGCGCCCGAGCCGCGCCAGGCTGACGGCAGGCATCGAGTAACTCAGCCCCCCCAGCAGCTCGTCCGCCCCCGCAGGGTCGTTGCACAGCAGCGCCATGTCACAACCGGCTGCCATGGCCGCTTTCGCGCGTTCGACCACACCGCCGGCAACCCTCGCCCCTTCCATGCTGAGATCGTCGCTGAACACCACGCCGCCAAAGCCGAGCTTGCCGCGCAAGATTTCCTTGAGCCAGATCGCGGAAAAACCCGCCGGCTGGCTGTCCACGCCGGGGTAGATCACGTGCGCCGGCATGATGCCGCCCAGCCCCGCCTCGATCGCGCGCCGGAACGGCACGAGATCGGCCGCCTCGATCTCCTTGAACGGGCGATTGTCGACCGGCACCTCGTGGTGTGAATCGCCGCGGACGTGGCCATGGCCGGGGAAATGCTTGCCGACGCCGGCCATGCCGGCTTGCTTGAACCCCTGCAGCAGGGCGCGCGCCAATTCGGCAACGGCGCGCGCGTCGCAGTGCAGCGCCCGGTCGCCTATGACGCTGCAGTTGCCGTGGTCGATGTCGAGCACCGGTGCAAAAGTCAGATCCACCCCGTTGGCTCGAAGCTCGGCGGCCATCACAAACCCGGCCTCGATGGCGAGCTGCCTGGCGTGCTGCGGATTGGCATCCCACGCGCGGCCCAGCTCGCGCATGGGAGGTATCAGCGTAAAGCCGTCGCGAAAGCGCTGAACCCTGCCGCCTTCGTGATCGACGGCAATGATGAGGGTCGGGCTGCGCAGGGCGTGAATGCCGGCGGTCAGCCGCGTGAGTTGTTCAGGGCTCGAGTAATTGCGGGTGAACAGGATGACGCCGCCCACCAGAGGGTGCATGAGGCGGCGGCGCTCGTCCGGCGTCAATTCAGTACCCGCAATGTCCAGCATGAGCGGGCCGAGCGGCTGCATTTTTTCGCTCATGTGGGTCTCATTCCCGCTCAGATTTCTAGTATCACGCAGGCGCAGGCGAGATTCTGCTCGTCGCTGATCGTCAGGTGATGGCCGACGATGCCGCGGCTTCTCACCATCTCCTCGAGCTTCGGGTGGAAAGAGAAACCCGGCTTCCCGGCGGCATTCTGGACGACGCTGATGCACTGCAAGGTCACGGGATAGCGAAAGCCCGTGCCCATCGCCTTGGAAAAAGCCTCCTTGGCCGCGAAACGATTGGCGAGAAACAACACCGGCTTCGCCGTCTTCCCGTAGCCCGGCCATTCCGCCTGGGTCAGCACGCGCCGCGCGAAGCGCTCGCCATAGCTCTCCAGCAGTCGCGCAATGCGCTGCGGCTCCACGACGTCGATGCCGATGCCGTAAATCATCGCGCGCCGGCCATGAGCGACTTCATCTCGCGCACCGCCTGGGGCAGGCCCACGAATACCGAGCGGGCGATGATGGCATGGCCAATGTTCAACTCCTTCACCTCGGGTATCGCGGCAATCGGCTGAACGTTGGCATAATTCAAGCCGTGGCCGGCGTTGACGTGCAGGCCTTTTCCCGCCGCGTACTCGGCGGCGGCGCGGATCCGGGCGAGTGACTTGTCCCTCTGCTGTCCGGCGCGGGCCTCGGCATAGGCGCCGGTATGCAATTCGACCACCGGCGCACCGGTTCTCAACGCGGCGTCGATCTGCCTCCTGTCGGCATCGATGAATAGCGACACCCGGATGCCGGCCAGGTGAAGCACCCGGCACATGCGCTCGACCCGCTTGACCCCCCCCGCCACGTCCAGCCCGCCTTCCGTGGTCAATTCGGCGCGCCGCTCCGGCACCAGGCAGACGTCGTGCGGCCGCAGGCGCCGGGCAAAGGCGATCATTTCCGGGGTGACCGCCGCCTCGAGGTTCATGCGCGTGCGCAGCGCCTTGCGCAGCATCACGACGTCCTCGTCCTGGATATGCCTGCGGTCTTCGCGCAGGTGCAGCGTGATGTAGTCCGCGCCGGCGTCCTCCGCGGCGAGCGCCGCTTCCAGCGGGCTGGGATAGTCCGTGCCGCGCGCCTGCCGCAGGGTTGCAACGTGGTCGATATTGACGCCCAGCAGCATCATAATTCCTGAAGATCGCGCAGCAATTGCCGGGTATGCAGGACCTGGTTGCCAAGGTGATGATTGATCAGCGCGCGCATCAACGCCTTGCTTTGCTGTTGCGTCACGGCATTCGTGAATTGACCGGACTGCATGTCGATCAATGTCTGGCCGGACAATTCTACCCCGATTCCCGCGGTGGATCGGGCGACCACCGGGCCGCGCTCGACGATGTACGCGTAGCTGCGCTCGCGCGCGACCGGCTCATCCCGCTCCACGTCGCGGTCGAGGATCACGGCATAGCCCAGCTCGCGCAGGAGCGCGAGCTCGAAGCGCCGCAGCAGCGAGAACTGGTCCGCGCCTTCGCCCAGCGCAGCGAGAGTGCCCTCGTAGGCCGCGTAGAGTTCCTCGTGCGGATCGTCGCGGGGCAGCAGCTTCAGCAGCAACTCGTTCAGGTAAAAGCCGCAGATCAGGGACTGCCCCCGCAAAGGCGCGTATCCCCCCTGCCATTCCGCGCGGATGAGCGTGCGCAGCTCCCGTTTTCCGCTCCAGGACAGCAGCAGCGGCTGAAACGCGAGCAGCACGCCGCGCATTGAGGACCTGGGGCGGCGGGCGCCGCGCGCCACCATCGCGATCCGCCCGTGGTCGCGGGAATAGGTTTCCACGATCAGGCTGGTTTCACGGAACGGATAGCTGTGCAGGACAAAGGCCGCCTGGGCATCCTGCTGGAACGAGCCCCGCGCCGACACGCTACTCTCCGAATCCCATGCGCTTGAGAGTCGTTTCGTTCTCCGCCCAGCCGCGCCGCACCTTGACCCAGACTTCCAGGAACACCTTGCCGCCGAACAGCCGTTCCATGTCCTGGCGCGCCCGCGTCGCGATCGATTTCAGCTTGGCGCCCCCCTTGCCGATCACGATCGGCTTATGGCTGTCCTTGTTCACCAGTATCGAGGCGTTAATGCGGCGCAGCCCGCCTTCCAGCCTGAAGCTCTCGATTTCGACGGTGGCCGCGTACGGCAGCTCTTCGCCGAGCTGCTGAAAGAGCTTCTCCCGCAGCAACTCCGCCGCCAGCAACCGCTCGTTGGCCGTGGTCATCTCGTCCGCGTCATGCAGGGGCGGCCCCTCCGGCAGCAGCCGCACGACCGCGTCCAGCAGCTCATCCACTTGCGAGCCTTTCGCGGCGGACACGGGGATGATCGCCTCGAAGCGCCGCCGGCCGGAGAGCTCGGCGATGAACGGCAGGAGCCGGGGCTTTCCCTTCACGGCGTCGATCTTGTTGATCGCCAGTATGACCGGCGTATCCGCCGGCAAGAGCTTCGACACCACCTCGTCCCGGGCGTCGTATTTCAATGCCTCCACCATCCAGATGACCGCGTTCACTTCTTGCAGGCTCGCGGCGACGCTGCGATTCATCGCGCGGTTCAACGCATTATCGTGCTCGGTCTGGTAGCCCGGCGTATCGACCAGAACGATTTGCGCATCGGGGCGGGTCACGATGCCCGTGATCCGCTGCCGCGTGGTCTGGGGCCGGTGCGAAGTGATGCTGACCTTGGAGCCGACGAGGCGGTTCAGCAGCGTCGACTTGCCGACATTGGGGCGGCCGACGATCGCCACGGTGCCGGCGCGGTGCGCGGCCGTCATCTCAGGGCCGGGCCGTGAGCTCATAAGCCTGCCGCGCAGCCTCCTGCTCGGCGCTGCGCCGGCTGGCGCCCTCACCCAGCGAGCGAATGCCCAGCTCGGGAATGGCGCATTCCACCTGGAATTGCTGCTCGTGCGCCTCGCCGTGGGTGGCCACCACGGTGTATTGCGGCAACGCGAGCTTGCGCCCCTGCAGGTACTCCTGCAGCAACGTCTTGGGATCCTTGCCCGAGGTCGAGGGGTCGATGGTGTCGAGCACGCCGCCGAGCAGCACGCGCACCACCTTGCGCGCCGCCTCGAAGCCGCCGTCGAGGAATGCGGCGCCAATCACGGCCTCCACCGCATCGGCCAGTATCGAGGGCCGGCGCGCGCCCCCGCTTTTTAGCTCACCCTCGCCGAGGCGCAAGCGCTCTCCGAACTCGAACTGCTGCGCGGCACTGGCGAGCGAGGACTGGTTGACGATGTTGGCGCGCAGGCGCGACAGATCCCCTTCGGCCAGGCGGGAAAACCGGTTGAAAAGTTCCAGCGCGACCACGCAGTTGACCACGCTGTCGCCGAGAAACTCGAGGCGTTCGTAGTGGTTCGTGCTGTAGCTGCGATGGGTGAGCGCCCGCCGCAGCAATTCGAGGTCGGTGAAACGATAGTCGATTCTAAGGCAGAAATCCTCGAGGTCCATCAAGCCGCCGGCCGCCGCGCCTGCTCCCTAGCGCTTGCGGGAAGACGCATTGAAGTCCATGCACGCCCTGAGGTTGGCAATGACGTGCACGCAAGTCGAGTACTCGGCGGTGACCACGATGCCGTCGCCATCCTTTTCAATGACGAGGTCTTTGGGGGTGATGGCCGTGATGTCCTCCACCATCGTGCGCCTCATGAAGGCATTCTCGACATCTCGCCGCAACCCGCTGCGGGCCTCCGAATCGGCCGCGACGGCCTGGAGCTGCTTCTGGATCTTGACGAACTCGTAATAAGGAGGGCCGATCTTGAAGCCGAGCAGCAAAGCGAATATCACAACAAGCGACCACAGCATGAACCCGGACAGCGACACGCCTTTTTGTCTGTGCATGACCCACCTTTCTCAAAACCGGTAACCCTGCATGAGTGGTCTCGCCCCTCATGCCCATCTGCCTCGGAGGCTGTTTCATGAAGACCGAAACAGCTTCCTAGTCGATGAACTGGCCGATCCTCCTGAGATCGTCGAAGTTCCACCAGATCATGAACGCCTTGCCGACGATATTGGCCTCGGGGACAAATCCCCAGTAGCGGCTGTCGCTGCTGCTGTCCCGGTTGTCTCCCATGAGGAAATAATGACCGGCCGGCACGGTGCAGCTGAAACCCGCCTCATTGTAGGCGCAATTCTCGCGGAAGGGAAAGAGCCGGACGCCGGAAACATGCACGCTGGGCACTTCGGCTTGCACCAGGATTGAATGGGAGCGCTCGTCCAGCGCTTCGATCAGGCGCTGCGTCGAGACGAAATTCAAGCCCGCTTCGACATAATTGTAATCACCGTTCGGCGTCAGCCCGATCTCCCGCTCGTTAATCCACAGCCGCTTGTTGCGGTAGGAAACCCGGTCGCCCGGCAGGCCGACCACGCGCTTGATGTAGTCGAGGCTGGGGTTTTCCGGGTAGCGGAATACCATGACTTCGCCCCGGCGCGGCTCCTTGACATCGGCGACTTTCAGATTGATGACCGGCAGCCGGATGCCGTAGGTGAACTTGTTGACGAGTATGAAATCGCCCACCAGCAGCGTCGGCAGCATGGAGCCGGACGGGATCTTGAACGGCTCCACCAGGAACGACCGCAGCAGAAACACCACCAGGATCACCGGGAAGAAACTCTTCGGGTACTCGATCCACCACGGCTCGGGGCGGCCCGGCCCGCGCCGGCGGCTCAACCAGTAATGATCCAGCAGCCACACGGCGCCGGTCGCAACCAGCAGCAGGAACAGGATCAGCGCGAAGTTCATGCCGGCCACCGCTACTTGCCCACCTGCAGGATGGCGAGGAAAGCCTCCTGGGGGATTTCAACGTTGCCCACCTGTTTCATGCGCCGCTTGCCCTCTTTCTGTTTTTCCAGCAGTTTCTTCTTGCGCGTGATGTCGCCGCCGTAGCACTTCGCCAGCACGTTCTTCCTCATCGCCTTCACCGTCTCGCGCGCGATAATGTGCGAGCCGATCGCGGCCTGCACCGCGATGTCGAACATCTGGCGCGGGATCAGCTCGCGCATCCGCACCGCGAGATCGCGCCCGCGGTGCTGGGCGTTATCGCGATGAACGATGAGAGACAGCGCATCCACCCGGTCGCCGTTGATGAGTATGTCGAGCCGCACCAGGTCGCCCGCGCGGTATTCCAGAAACTCATAGTCGAGCGAGGCGTAGCCGCGCGAGCCTGATTTGAGGCGATCGAAGAAATCCATGACCACCTCGTTGAGCGGCATTTCGTAGGTCAGCATCACCTGCCGTCCCAGGTACTGCATGTTGCGCTGGGCGCCCCGCTTCTGGTTGCACAGCGTCAGCACCGGGCCGACGTACTCGTGGGGCACCAGGATCGTGGCCGTAATGATCGGCTCGCGGATTTCCATGATCTTGGTCGGGTCCGGCAGCTTGGACGGATTTTCGATTTCAATGACGGAGCCATCGCGCAACAGCACCTGGTAGATGACCGTGGGCGCGGTGGTAATCAGGTTCATGCCATACTCGCGCTCGAGCCGCTCCTGAACGATGTCGAGATGGAGCAGCCCCAGGAAGCCGCAGCGAAAACCGAAGCCGAGGGCCTGCGAGGACTCCGGCTCGTAGCGCAGGGAGGCATCGTTGAGATGCAGCTTGTCGAGAGAGTCCCGCAGCGCGCCGTAATCGCTCGAGTCGACGGGATAGAGCCCGGCAAAGACCTGCGGCTTGATCTCCTTGAAACCCGGCAAGGGGCTTGCCGCGGGACGCTGTGCGAGCGTAACCGTGTCCCCCACGCGCGCAGCCTGCAGTTCCTTGATGCCGGCGGTGAGGTAACCGACCTCGCCCGCGCCCAGCACTTCCTTGATTTTCGCTTTCGGCGTGAACACGCCGACCTGCTCGCACAGGTAGTTGCCGCCGGTCGACATGAAGAGAATGCGGTCCTTGGGCTTCAGCTCGCCGTCCACGACCCGCACCAGCATCACCACGCCGACATAGTTGTCGAACCAGGAGTCGATGATGAGCGCCTTTAACGGAGCGGCCCGGTCTCCCGCGGGGGCCGGGATGCGGCTGATCACGGCCTCGAGAATTTCGGCGACCCCTTCCCCGGTCTTGGCGCTCACCCGCAGGGCATCCTTCGCGGGGATGCCGACGATATCCTCGATCTCCGCGATCACGCGCTCGGGCTCGACCTGGGGCAGATCCATCTTGTTCAGCACCGGGATCACCTCCACGCCCAGCTCGGTGGCGGTATAGCAATTGGCCACCGTCTGCGCTTCCACGCCCTGGGAAGCGTCTACCACCAGCAGCGCTCCCTCACAGGCCGAGAGCGAGCGCGACACCTCGTAGGAAAAATCGACGTGCCCCGGCGTGTCGATCAGGTTGAGGAGATAGTGCGTGCCGTCCTTCGCGTGGTAATCGAGTGCCGCGGTCTGCGCCTTGATGGTGATGCCGCGCTCGCGCTCGAGATCCATGGAATCGAGCACCTGCTCTTCCATCTCTCGGTCAGCGAGGCCCCCGCATAACTGGATGAAGCGGTCGGCGAGCGTCGACTTGCCGTGGTCGATGTGGGCGATGATGGAGAAATTGCGGATATGCTGCATGGAAAAGGGCACCCGTCAGTGCCCTTCCTGTTGACGTAAAGCCGCGTATTTTATCGGATTTTCGAGAGATACGCAGTAACGATCTCGGGCTCGAGCCGGGAGTGGCACAGCGCCACCCCGTCATGCATCAATACCGGCACCTTGTCGCCATGGCGCCGCTCCAGAACCGGGTCGGCGTCGACGTCGAGGACCGCGATCTCGAATTGAAAAAGGCCCTGCAAACCCCGCAGGGCCTCGATCATCTCATCGCAAAGATGGCAATAGTTGCGGCTATAGACGGTCAGCGTCGGCCGATCAGTTGCCATCGAGCTTGAACGGGATGTAGAGCGAGTTGGTGCCGCGCCGCACCAGCAGCGCGACGATCCGCCCCTTGTCGAACTGCCCCATCATCTGGTTGAACTGCTCGACCGATTTCACGTCCTGGTTGTTGATCGCGAGGATCACATCGCCGCGGCGGATGCCGGCCCGTGCCGCCGCGCCCTGCGCGTTTTCCACCAGCACGCCGCCGGTGATCTTCAACTCGGTGCGCTGGGCTTCCGTCAACTCGGACAGGGTCAGCCCATAGGCGCTGGGAGCGGCAGCCGGCGGCTTGCTCCCACGGCGATTCTGGTTCTGGCGGGCGGCGCGGTCGTCCTGCTGCATCTCCGATACCACCACCTGCACTTCGCGGGCCTGCTTGTTGCGCCAGACTTGCACGGTCGCCTTGGCGCCGGGCTTGGTTGCGCCAACAATCCGCGGCAGATCTTCCGAGGCGGCAACGGGCTTGCCGTCAAAACGCAGGATCACGTCGCCCGCTTCGATGCCCGCCTTCTCGGCCGGGCCGCCCTTCTCCACCGAGTTGACCAGCGCCCCCTGGGGCTTGGGCAGGCCGAAACCGTCAGCCAGCTCCTTGGTGACGGGCTGGATCACGACACCGATGCGGCCGCGGGACACTTTGCCGGTGGTGCGCAACTGCTGGGCGACATCGTTCGCGACATCGATTGGAATGGCGAACGAGAGCCCCATGAAGCCGCCGGTCCTGCTGTAGATCTGGGAATTGATGCCGACCACTTCGCCACGCATGTTGAAGAGCGGCCCGCCCGAGTTGCCGGGGTTGACCGCCACATCGGTCTGGATGAACGGCACGTAGTTCTCCTGCGGCAGCGAGCGCCCCTTGGCGCTGACGATGCCGGCAGTGACCGTGTTCTCGAAGCCGAACGGGGAGCCGATCGCCAGCACCCATTCGCCGACCTTTAACCGGTTCGGGTCGCCGAAGCGGACGGCCGGAAGGTTGGCCGCTTCGATCTTGATGAGGGCAATGTCGGTGCGGCGATCCGAGCCGATGACTTTCGCCTTGAATTCGCGCTTGTCGGTCAGCTTGACGGTGATTTCCTCCGCCGTCTCGACCACGTGCGCGTTGGTGAGGATATAGCCGTCCTGGCTGATGATGAACCCGGAGCCGAGCGATTGCGGCTGAATCTCGCGGTCACGGGGCCCCGGTTGCGGCATGAAGCGCCGGAAGAACTCGTAAAAGGGATCGTCTTCCTGCAGGTTGGGGATCTGCGGCAGCAGGGGATTTCGCGCCGACTGCGTGGTGCTGATATTCACCACCGCGGGGCCCTGCTTCTCCACCAGCTCGGTGAAGTCCGGCAATTGCGCCGAGGCAGTGACCGGCACGATGAAGAGCAATATTGACAGGAGGCGCAACAGTAAATGCTTGGACATAGACGATCTCGAGGGTTCTATTGGGTTGGCGGAAAAGACTGCGGACACGACGGGCTGGAGGATTACCGGGGCGCGGCCGCCTTGAATTCGAGCGAGTTGGCGAATTGCATCACGGTGGCGGCGGGCGTCTCGCCCAGCACGGTAACCATGTGCTCCGCGGTCGGGCGGATGAAGATATTGACAGCGCCCTGGTGCGTGAGGCTCTGGGCGACACGGCCCTTGGGCAGCGGTTCGATGAACACCGAGATGGCGGCCAGTCCGTCGGAATAGACGATATGCGACACCATGACGGCCCGCCCTGCGATCGTTCGCTTCATCTCGGTCAGCTTCTTGAATCCGGCCGGCTGCTGGTTCAGCACCCACCCGGTATCGGAAGGGACTTCAGCGGTCGGGAATCTCGAATAGTCCACCTTCCAGTCACGGCTTTTCGCGGCATAGGTCGATCTTACCTTGTCGCGGTTGAAGCTGCCGCCGATGGTGAGCTCGGTGAAGATGAACGACTCCAGCGGCTCCTTCTTCTCGCTGAAAGTATGCGCGCGCAACGGCAATCCGGAAGCCGCTTCGGCGCAGTAGTGATGCCCGTAGCGCAGCTTGTCCCTGGGTTCGAGCACGATCACCTGGCAACTATGGCCCGCGACTCGATCCATCCCCCCCACGCGCACCGTGTAGTTTTCAGACACGCCGGTGAGCCGGTCGGGCAGCATGGCCGGGAAACGACGCTTGCCGCGTTTCTCGATGATCACCGTCTTGCTGTCCGGGAGATAGCAGACGACCTGGTCGTTGGTGCGGATCACTTCACGCGCCGGCCCGTCGAGCGTTTCCATTTTTTCGAACTCGCCGCCGGCGGCATTCACGTAATGAACGATGCGGGAAGTCTCGGAGTGGCTGGCGTGGTGGTAGACAAAGGTGCCGCTGTAGTTCAACTGGCGCGAAGCATCTGCCATCTTCTTCAGCCACGCCAGTCCATCCCTGGGCGCGCCGGAATCAGCAGCGAGGACCGGGGCCGCGAACCCCAGGACGATGCAGCAACAGCACAGATGACGCAACAGCTGGAATGGCACTAGCGCCCCTGGCCCTGTTGCGTGCTCGATACGGTGCGGATGTAGGGAGCGAGCCCCTGGAGGGCAGTGCTCGGCGAGAATTCCTGGTGCGCGATCAGGTATTCGTTCATCTTCCCGTCGCTGGGAACGCTGGCCAGCTGCGCCGGCGGAGTTGCCGCAGCGGGAGCCCTGGCGATCTCGGGTTGGGGAGCGAGCGGGCTATTCACGAGCGCGACCCAGGCGACCAGGGCAACTGCGGCGAGCGATGCGGCCGCGGACAGTGCATAAGCCACTGCGCGCCTTGCCGTGCTGCGTTGTGGCGCCAGCACCGTGGGCTCTTCGGCGAGCCGGGTGGTCAATCGTTGATCGAAGCGATGCGACAGCGCCTGATCGCCGCGCAAGGCGTCGCCGATCACGTGGAATGTTTGCCAGCACCGGGCAAGCTCATGCTCCGCTTTCAGGCGGGCGAGCTGCTCCCGCGCCTGGCGCTCGTCCAGCTCGCCGTCCATCAATGCCGATATCTTGTCCATCTCACCATCTCCTGTCCCCCTGGGTACCCAGCAGGGGTTTCAATTTCTCCGCAATCGCCTCGCGCGCCCGGAAGATGCGCGAGCGCACGGTGCCGATCGGGCAGTTCATTATATTGGCTATGTCCTCGTAGCTCAGACCCTCGATCTCGCGCAGCGTGATCGCCGTTCTCAACTCTTCCGGCAGCTCACCCAGTGTTTGGTTCACGGTCGCCGCCACCTGCCGGCTCGCGAGCTCGCTCTCCGGTGTGTTGAGATCGTGCAACTGCTCGCTGTCTTCGAAGCCCTCCGCCTCCTCGCTGTCGATATCCGTCGTGGTCGGCGCCCGCCGCCCCATCGCCACCAGGTGATTCTTGGCGGTGTTGATGCCGATCCGGTACAGCCACGTATAAAACGCGCTATCGCCACGGAATGTGGGCAGTGCCCGGTAAGCCTTGATGAAGGCTTCCTGGGTCACGTCCTCGACCTCGGTCGCATCCCGTATGAATCGCGACAGCAGCCGGGCGAGCTTGCGCTGGTACTTGCTGACCAGCAGCCCGAACGCCTGTTTGTCGCCGCGCTGCGCGCGCTCGACCAGTTGCTGGTCGACTTCGCGATCGCTCATCAACCCCGTCCCTGAACTTTTTATTATCCAGGTCGAGCGGAAAGCCGGCCGGACAAAGGGGCAAGTATACCCTCCCCACTCCTGCCTGGCTCGCGCGAAGCCGATCGTTATTTCACTGACAGGACAGGCAAATATTAGTTCATTCGGGACCGGGGGCAGTTCTCCCCGAAGGTGCCCCGGGGAGCCCGCTTTGACCGGGGCGCAAGCCCTGATCGTGCCGTCCCGGGGGGGTCAGCAGGCGGTCAAGGGCATCGAAGGCCCATTGCACTGCCAGTGCCATCATGGCCGCCGGCACTGCGCCCGCGAGCAACAAGGCATGATCGTTGACAGCCAGGCCGGCAACGATACGCTCGCCGTAGCCCCCGGCCCCGATGAACGCTGCAATGGTGGCCGTGCCCACGTTGATGACCGCGGCAGTCTTGATGCCGGCGAGGATCGTCCGCGCCGCCAGCGGCAACTCGATGAAGCGCAGCCTTGCGCCTTCCCGCAGCCCCAGTGCCGCCGCCGAGTCCTTCAGCGAGTGGGGCACGCCAGCAAGCCCGGTTTCCGTGTTGCGAACGATGGGCAGCAGCGAGTACAGGAACAAGGCGGCGATGGCCGGCAGCGTGCCGATGCGATCGAACGCGGCGATGAGGAAGGCGAGCAGCGCGAGCGACGGCACGGTTTGCAGCACCCCCGCCGCCCCCAGTATCCAGGCACGGGCTCTCGCCACTCGCTGGGCCCAGATACCGAGCGGCACCCCGGCGGCCACGCCCAGCGAGAGGGAGGCGAACACCAGGAGCAGGTGCTCCATTGTCAGGCGCCAGAAGTCCGGACCGAACAGCAGCTTCGCGAAAGATCGGGTTTCGCGCTGCGTCCCGGGACCCTCCCCCGTGCGGCGCCCGTCCAGAAAATCCCCGGCGACGAGGGAGAACGGGATCGCCGACAGCTCGGCAGCCGCGTTCAGGGCGATCATCTGCTCGGCGGTGATTTTCCCCTGCAGCCCCTGCAACGCCTTCCATGCCCGCGGAAATTTTTCCGGGAAATCCTGTCGATGCAAGAGGATCGCGTCGTAGGCCGGGAAAAAGCCGCGATCGTCCTGCAGCACGCGCAGGCGGAAGCGCCTGATCTTGGCGTCCGTCGAGTAGCTGTCCATGACGTCCACCTGGCCGCTCGCAAGCACCTCGTACGCCAGGCCGTGGTCGAGACCGCGCACCGCCGCGGGCTGCAGGCGATAGGCTTCCCGCAACGCCGGCCACCCATCCTTGCGGTTGAGGAATTCCTGCGAGAGCGCGAACGACAGCTGCGGGTGCCGGGCGAGCTCGGAGATGCGTGTGATGCCCAGCGCTTCCGCCCGGCTCTCCAGCATGGCGAGCGCATAGCTGTTGCTGAAGCCCAGCGGCACGCCCGCCGAGAGCCCGTACTTGCCCAGTTCCCGGTTGAGTTCAGGCAGCTCCGGCACGCGGGTCAAGCCGAGCAGCTCGAAGGCGATGGTGCCGGTGTATTCGGGGTAGACGTGGATCGAGCCGCTCTTCAGCGCCGAGAACAGGATGGCGGTGTTCCCCAACCCCTGCTGGTGTGTCGCCCTGGCGTCACCGGCCCGGTTCACGGTCTGCGTCGCAATCTCGCCGAGGATGTAGGACTCTGTGAAACGCTTGGAGCCCACGTTGACGGCCGGCTGGGCCAGGCCCAGCGCGGGTGCCAGCAGGAGCGCCAGCAGGCGCAGCAGAAAATGATTCATCGAGCCGCAGTATGGCCGAACCGCGGTGGCACTGGCAAAATAGGCTACTCCCCTTCTGCGACCGCCTGAGATTCCCATGCCCCCGCGCGATTATCCCCTCGAGCCGTTCTGGATGCCCTTCACCGCCAACCGCCAGTTCAAGGCGGCGCCGCGCATCCTGGTTTCCGCCCGGGACATGCACTACTTGACCGAAGGCGGCCAGAGCATCCTCGACGGCACGGCGGGCCTGTGGTGCGTGAACGCCGGTCACTGCCGCCCGAAGATCGTCGAGGCGATCCAGCGCCAGGCGGCAACGCTCGATTATTCCCCCCTGTTTCAGATGGGGCATCCGGGAGAATTCCGTGCCGCTGCGCTCGTCTCCCAGCTCGCCCCGGAGGGGCTCGATCGCGTGTTCTTCACCAACTCGGGCTCCGAGGCGGTCGATACCGCGCTGAAGATCGCGCTTGCCTACCAGCGCGCGCGGGGGGAAGGCCATCGCAACGTGTTGATCGGCCGTGAGCGGGGTTATCACGGGGTGGGCTTCGGCGGCATTTCGGTTGGCGGTGTTCCCGCCACCCGCAAGGCGTTCGGCAGCATGCTCGCGCGGGTCGACCACCTGCCCCACACGCACAACCTCGAGCGCAATGCGTTCTCGCGCGGGCAGCCGGCGTGGGGCGCGCATCTTGCCGACGATCTCGAGACACGCCTCATTCCATTGCACGATGCTTCCAACATTGCGGCGGTGATCGTGGAGCCGGTTGCCGGTTCCACCGGCGTGCTGGTCCCGCCCCAGGGCTACCTGGAGCGGCTGCGCGCGATCTGCGACAAGCATGGCCTGCTTCTCATCTTCGACGAGGTAATCACCGGTTTCGGCCGCACGGGCGAGGCGTTTGCCGCGCAGACTTTCGGCGTGACGCCGGACATGATCACGTTCGCCAAAGGCGTGACGAGCGGCACCGTCCCGCTGGCCGGCGTGGTGGTGCGCCGTGAAATCCACGACACCGTGGTGAACACCGCACCGCCCGACACGGTCGAGTTCTCCCACGGCTACACGTATTCAGGCCATCCCCTCGCCACCGCCGCGGCGGAGGCAACGCTTGCGCTCTACCACGAGGAGAAGCTGTTCGCGCGTGCCCGCGAGCTTGCACCTTATTTCGAGCAGGCGGTGCACAGCCTGAAGGAAGCGGGCCCGGTGATCGACATCCGCAATTTCGGACTGATGGCGGGAATCGAGCTCGAGCCGCAGCCGGGGAAACCGGGCGCGCGCGGCTACCAGGCGTTCCTTAAATGCTTCGCGAAAGGCGTGTTGACCCGGGTGACCGGCGACGTCATCGCGCTCTCGCCCCCGCTCATCATCAGCAAGGAACAGGTCGACGAACTGGTGGGGACGCTCGATTCAGTGCTGCGTGAGATGTCGACGACAATGACTTAACCGCAGAGGCGCAAAGACGCAAAGGAGAAATAAACACCGTCCGAATAGCAGTAGAACAAGAATATATTGCGTAATCTTGGCGCCTTGGCGTCTTGGCGGTTGCCTTTCTCAGACCCGCTGCATGTCGCGCGCGCCGAGCCGCACCAGGCAATGGTCTATCCATTCGGCGGTTAGCTTTTCCTGCACCGAGTTCTGACGCAGGCGCGCATCCAGCGCCCCCCAATCCACCCGGTCGAGCGGCTGGTCCTGGTTGAAGCAGGAGAACACGTAGCTCGTCTTGCCGGTCTGCGGGTCCACGTGCGGCTGCAGGCACTGCGCGCAGATCTCCTTCATCATGCATTGCATCGGCGAGTTGATCGAGCCGATGCCCAGGTGGCCGGGCTTGAGATAGGGCTTTAGCAGGTCATGCCGCGCGTGCGCGACCGCCCGCATCATGCGGTCCGAGCCGATGGCGATGATGCGGTCACCCTCCTTGAATGCGATCGGCTGGCTGCCGAGCGCGCCGCTCGCGTAGGCCTGCATGGCCTGAACGATGTTGCCGACGAAGGTCTTGTCCTGCGGGCGCTCCGGGGTGAACCCGGGCTCCTCGTCGCAGCACCACACCACGGCATCCGCGGCCGCCTCGATCTCGGTGATCTTGTAGCGATCCGTCATGTGCTTGTAAGCGGCGAAATAGAGCACGCGGTTGCCGGCGCGGCGCATGGCCTGCCCGATCGAGAACAGCACCGCGTTGCCGAGCCCGCCGCCCGCCAGTATCACGGTTTCGTTTTGCGGAATCTCGGTCGGCTTCCCGGTCGGCCCCATCACCACGACCGGATCGCCGGGCTTCAGCAGCACGCACAGGTCGGAGGAGCCGCCCATCTCGAGCGTGATGAGCGATATCAAGCCGCGCCCCGCGTCCACCCACGCGCCGGTCAGCGCAATGCCTTCCATCGCCAGCCGGGTGCCCTCGACCTTCGGCGCGAGGCTCTCGTAATTCTGCAGGCGATAGAACTGTCCCGGCCGGAAGCGGCTTGCAGCGAGCGGCGCCCGCACCACCACCTCGATGATGAGCGGCGTCAGCCGTCTGACTTCGTGCACGGTGGCCCGAAGCTGATCGTTCAGGCGATCGAGGAATTCGCGGTCGCCGAGGTCAGTCGCCGGCCGCACCCGCTCCAGCGCACGGTTGACGACAGGGTAGCCTTGCTTGGCGCTGCCGATCGCCTTCACCACGTTGCCGAAATACGACGGGTGCACGTCGCCGAAATAGCTGACGAAGCGGCCGTCGCCGCGGCGCGAGAGCAGCACCCGCGCCTCGCCCGGCTTGGAGATCGCTTTCTCCGCGACCACCGGCTCGCCGTTCTCGTCGCAGGCCCGGAAGTAGCGGCCATCGAGCGTGAAGTTGCCGGGATCTTCCCGCGCCAGCACCGTGTTGGGCTGGGTGCCGGCCGCGATGAGGATGGTTCTCGCTGGCAGTTCGGCCTTGCCCGTCTCCTGCCAATCCCCGCCTTCGCCCCGCCGTTGCACTGAAACCTTGAGCGCGCGGGCGTGGTTGGCCTCATCCACTTCCACGGCGAGCGGCGCGAGGCCCTCCGCGAAGCGGATGCCTTCCTCGAGCGCCTTGTGCACCTCCTCGTGGTTGAGCGTGTAGGAAGGGCTGTCTACCAGGCGCCGGCGGTAGGCGATGGTCACGCCGCCCCAGGATTGCAGCAGCTCGAGCACGCGCGGTTCGCGGCCTTCGGCGACAGCGCGCATGCGCTCTCCCCGGATCAAGCGGGCATGGGCCAGCCATTCGTCGGCGATCTCCCGTTCTTCCTCGTTCCAGGCAACGCGCGCCGCGGTCTCGCCGTGCTCGCGTGCAAGTTGCTCGTAGCGCAGCAGGAACTTCTCCACCTGCAGGGGATAGTAGGCGAGCGACTCGGTCGCCGTGTCGATGGCCGTCAGCCCGCCTCCGACCACCACCACCGGCAGTCGCAGCTGCATGTTGGCGATCGAGTCGGGTTTCGCCGCCCCCGTTAACTGGAGCGCCATCAGGAAATCCGATGCGGCGCGCACCCCCCGAGCGAGCCCGTGCGGCAGCTCCAGCACGGTCGGCTTGCCCGCCCCGATCGCAAGCGCGACGTGGTCGAAGCCCATCTCGAAGGCCTCGTCCACCGTTATCGTACCGCCGAAACGCACGCCGCCGACCATCGCGAACTCCCGCCGGCGCTCGAGCAGCAGACGCAGCACCTTAAGGAGATTCTTGTCCCACCGCACCGTGATGCCGTATTCGGCGACGCCGCCGAAGCCCGCCATGACGCGACGGTCGAGGGCCTCGTAGAGCTGGCGGATGTCCCGGATGGGCCGGAAAGGAACGCGCTTACCGTGCGCATCCACCCCGGACCATTCGGGCGGCAGCGGCTCGATCTTCAGCCCGTCGATGCCGGCGACCGCGTGGCCCTCGTTCATCAGGTAGTGCGAGAGCGCAACGCCCGCCGGCCCCATGCCGGTCACCAGCACCCGCTTGCCGCTGGCCGGTTTCGGATAAGGCGCGCGCAGGTTGAGCGGATTCCAGCGCGTCAACAGCGAGTAGATTTCGAAGCCCCACGGCAGCTCGAGGACGTCCTTCAGGGTGCGGGTCTCGGCCTGCGGGATGTCAACCGGCTCCTGCTTCTGGTAGATGCACGACTTCATGCAATCGTTGCAGATGCGGTGCCCGGTGGCCGCCACCATCGGGTTGTCCACGATGATGATGGCGAGCGCGGCGAGGGGAAGGCCCTCGGCCTTGGCCTTGTGAAATTCGGAGATCTTCTCCTCGAGCGGGCAGCCGGCGAGCGTCACCCCGAACGGGCTCTTCTTGAAGGATGCAGCGCCCTTCCCTGTCGCGCCCTTCTCCAGCAGTCCTTTCGAACAGGAATCCTTGCCCTGCTCGTGGCACCAGATGCAGTAATGCGCTTGATCGAGCGCGCCGACGAGGTTCGCGCCGGGGTCGGTCAACTTGAACCCGTCGCGCCGGCGCAGATGATGCTCGTCCAGGCGATGGATCGGGTAACCGCCCGCCGTGTCCGTCGTCACTGGCACCAGCCGCTGGGGATCCAGCCTCGCCGGGGCCTTGAACAACACACCGTGCCGATGCCGGCCCCTCCCCGCTTCGGTCTGCGCCGCCCAGGCCGCGTAGCGGAGCGCAGCATCGAGCTTGGCGGCGTGAGCGGCCTCGTTCTTCTGCCAGTCCATGACCCGGCTCGCAAAAACGAGCTCGCTGAATGGCTCGCCGAACGCCTTCTGCAACTCGCGCTCGAGCGCGGCGCCATCGAAGCCTTCCGCCTCCCGCGGCTTGTATTTATGCATGGCCTTGCGCTGCACGAACTGCCGCTTGACCTGGTAGAGCGGCGCCAGTTCGTGATGCCTGCCTGACAGCGCGCGAACTTCTGACTCAATGGCGAACCGCCTGGCGATGAACTGTTGCAGATGGGGGGCGAGGTCCAGCAGCAAATCGGATTCCTGCCGGGAGGACAGCGCCGACGGATCAGCACGGGCTTGCAGCAGCCGCTGGTGGAGCGCCGCATCGCTTGCCTGGAGTTGAGCGAGGAAATCCCGGTCGAGCTTCATGAGCCCCTCGCGGCGATAGAGATCGTCCAGGGCAAGCCCCGGGCCGATCAGCGGAATGGCGTCGTCAGACAAGGGCAGCGTCGGGTACTGGTGAAAAGGAGGAAAATTATATCAATCGGCTGGCCGGCGCTTCATAACAGGGCGTTCTATCCTTAGATTCCGCCTCCGCCGCTGCGCTAGGGCGTGGAAGCGTGTGCAATAATGAAGGCGGCCATAACCTTGTAGCCCATCGCGAGAGCCATGTTGAGCGCCCGCATGACACCGGCAAAACGCATCCTGCTGTGGCTGATGCTGACGGTCCTTGCCGCGTTGATAACCTACCTCGGGATCCGCGGCCATCTCACCCCGGAACTGCTGTTCAATTTTTCCAACGCCTTTAACTGCTGATATTACAGCCTGTCGGCTCGACCGCATCCAGGAACGACTACCCATGCATGCACCCCGCCCGTTGATGAAACCACGTCCAACAGGCTGCTAGGCTCCACGTGTGGAAAGACTGCGCTCCGCGGACCGGATCGTATTGTTTATCACCATCGCGACCGTCATCGGGCCGACTCCTCCCGGCACCGGCGTGATCCAGCCAGCGACCTGGCTTGCCCCGGCGTAGTCGACGTCGCCTGCCAGCTTGCCGTCCGGCAGCCGGTTGATACCGACGTCGATCACCACCGCACCCGGCTTCACCATTTCGCGGGTGATAAACCGCGGCCGTCCGACCGCGGCCACCAGGATATCCGCCCGGAGGGTGTGATCCGGAAGACCGCGGGTACGGCTGTGGCAGATCGTCACCGTTGCGCCGCGCGCCATCAGCATGAGCGCCATCGGCTTGCCGACGATGGTGCTGCGCCCGACCACGACGGCATGGCAGCCGTCGAGATCGATGCCGGCACGCTCGATGAGAAACATCACGCCGGCCGGCGTGCACGGCTCGAACGATGGCTGCCCGGCAAGGAGCGCACCCAGGCTCGCCCAGGTCAGCCCGTCGACGTCCTTCCCGGGCGCGATCGACTGCAGGATCCGCTCGCCGTCGAATTCGGGCGGCAGCGGCAATTGCAGCAGGATGCCGTGCAGACGCGTGTCACGATTGAGCTTTTCCAGCGTGGCGATCACCTCGCCCTGCGGGCAATCGGCCGGCAATGCATGCACCTCGGAATGGACGCCGGCTTCGTCGCAGGCCCGCACCTTGTTGCGCAAGTAGATCTTCGAGGCCGGGTTCTCACCCACCTGCACCGCGGCCAGCCCGGGGCGGACGCCGGATCTTGCGAGCGCGGCGACGCGGTCCTTCAGCCCGGAAATGACTTCGCGCGCTGCCGCCACCCCGTCGATCACCGTGGCGGGCACCGCTCCTCGCGGAGAGGTCATGTCAGGGCTTGGCTGCCGCAGGCGCGCGCGCGGCCGGCGCGGGGTCCAGCACCTGAAAGAAAATCTCGTCCTGCCGCACCATGCCGAGCTCGCTGCGAGCCCGTTCCTCGATCGCTTCCAGGCCCACCTTGAGATCGCGCACCTCGGCTTCCAGCGCCAGGTTGCGCGCCTGGAGCTGGCGATTGGCATCGCGCTGCGCGCGGATCTGCTGGTCGACTTCCCACACCCTCAGCCAGCTGCCCTTGCCCAGCCACAGCGGATACTGAATCAGCACGATCAGCGCGGCAAGCGACAGGGTCAGCACTCTCATCGCGTGATGAGTGATGGGCTATGGGTGATGGGCAACATCCCAATGCCAAACCACCCTGCATTCGAATCACGCATTACCCATTACACATTACCGTTACCGCAATTGATAGAAAGCTCCGCGGCCCGGGTAGCTTGCCGTGTCGCCCAGGTCTTCCTCGATGCGCAGCAACTGGTTGTACTTGGCCAGCCGGTCCGAACGTGACAGCGCGCCGCACTTGATTTGCAGCGCATTGGTCGCCACCGCAATGTCGGCGATGGTGGTGTCCTCGGTCTCGCCCGAGCGATGCGACACCACCGAAGTGTAGCCGGCCCGTTTGGCCATCTCGATGGCTGCGAAGGTCTCGGTCAGCGTGCCGATCTGGTTCACCTTGATCAGGATCGAATTGGCCACGCCTTTGTCGATACCCTGCTTGAGGAAGCGGGTGTTGGTCACGAACAGGTCGTCGCCCACCAGTTGCACCTTCTTTCCCAAACGTTTGGTGATGAGTTTCCAGCCGTCCCAGTCATCCTCCGCCATGCCGTCCTCAATGCTGATGATCGGGTACTTCTCCACCCAGTTGCCGAGGTAGTCCACGAATTGTGAGGCGGTCATGGCGAGCCCTTCCGCCGCGAGCGTGTACTCGCCGTCTTCGTAGAACGCGGTGCTGGCGCAATCGAGTGCGAGCGCCACCTGCTCGCCCGGCTGGTAGCCGGCCGCCTCGATCGCCTCCAGGATGGTCTGGATCGCCGCCTCGTGCTTGGGCAGGCGCGGCGCGAAGCCGCCCTCGTCGCCCACCGCGGTGGACAGCCCGCGGTCGGCGAGGAGCTTCTTCAACGCGTGGAACACTTCTGCGCCGCAGCGCAGCGCCTCGCGGAACGAGGTGAAGCCCACGGGAACGATCATGAACTCCTGCATGTCAAGGCTGTTGTCAGCATGCGCCCCGCCGTTGATCACGTTCATCATCGGCACCGGCATGGCCATCGCACCCGCCCCGCCCAGGTAGCGGTGCAGCGGCAACCCCGATTCCTCGGCCGCCGCCTTGGCCACTGCCAGCGACACGGCCAGCGTGGCGTTGGCGCCCAGCCGTGATTTGTTCTCGGTGCCGTCCAGTTCGATCAGCGTCTTGTCGACGAAGCTCTGCTCGGTGGCATCCACTCCGATGACCGCTTCGCAGATCTCGGTATTGACGTTCTCCACGGCCTTCAGCACGCCCTTGCCGCCATAGCGGCCGGCGTCGCCATCCCGCAACTCGATGGCCTCGCGGCTGCCGGTGGACGCCCCGGAGGGCGCAGCGGCGCGTCCCAGCACGCCGGACTCCAGCAGCACGTCGGTCTCGATGGTCGGGTTGCCGCGCGAGTCCAGTATTTCCCTCGCAATCACATCAACGATCGCACTCATTGTTGTTCCTGTCTTAAACAGTGGTTAGTGTAATCAAACCTGGTCCTCGGCGAAGCCGCGGCTCTTGACCAGGGTGTCCAGCGCCTGAAGCGTCTCGAGGAGTTGCTTCATGAGCGGCAGCGGCCAGGCGTTGGGCCCGTCGGATAACGCCTTCTCGGGGTTGGGGTGCGTTTCCATGAAGAGGCCCGCGACACCGCTTGCCACTGCCGCGCGCGCCAGCACGGGAACGAATTCACGCTGCCCGCCGCTGGAAGCCCCTTGTCCGCCCGGCAACTGGACCGAGTGGGTGGCATCGAACACCACCGGGCAGCCGGTGTCGCGCATGATCATGAGCGAGCGCATGTCGGAGACGAGATTGTTGTAGCCAAACGAGACGCCCCGCTCGCACACCAGGATGTTGTCTTTCCGGCTCGCCGACTTGGCTTTTTCCACGACGTTCTTCATGTCGCCGGGCGCTAGAAACTGGCCTTTCTTGATATTGACCGGCTTGCCGGTGGCCGCCACGGCGCAAATGAAATCGGTTTGCCGGCACAGAAAGGCCGGCGTTTGCAGTACATCCACCGCCGCCGCCACCTCCGCGATCTCCGCGATCTCGTGGACGTCGGTCAGGACCGGCACCTGGAGGCGTTTTCTTACTTCATCCAGTATCTGAAGACCCTTTTCCATCCCCATGCCGCGAAAAGATTTAATTGAGGTACGGTTGGCCTTATCGTAGGACGATTTGTAGATGAAAGGCAGCTTCAGGGCGGCGCAGATTTCCTTCAATTCGCCGGCGGTGTCGAGCGCCATGCCCCGCGACTCGACCACGCAGGGGCCGGCGATAAGAAATAACGGCTGGTTAAGTCCGGCCCGAAAGCCGCACAAATCGATGACGCCGCGGGGGGATCGATCGCCGTGCCGCGACGCCGGCGCCGGTTGCGATCGTCGCGGGCGGGAGGTCATGAGCCGCTCAGGCGATGTTTTTCAACCGCCCGGCATCCCCCGCCACGCCAGCCTGCTCCGTCTGGACCCGGGCGAGCGCGGCCTGCATGAATGCCTTGAACAGCGGATGTCCGTGACGCGGGGTCGAAGTGAATTCAGGATGGAACTGGCAGCCGATGAACCAGGGATGCCCGGGCAGCTCAACCATTTCACACAATCCGTCCTTGGCTGAAACCCCGCTCACCCTGAGCCCCGCCGCCTTCAGGCGCGGCAAATAGTGATCGTTGACTTCGTAGCGATGGCGGTGGCGCTCCGTGATGCGTTCCTGACCGTAGATGCGGCGCACTGCGGAATCGGACTCGAGCAGGCATTCCTGGCCGCCCAGGCGCATCGTACCGCCGAACCCGGAGCCGGCATCGCGCCGCTCGACGCGGCCGTCCCGATCCTGCCACTCGGTGATGAGCGCGATGACCGGATGCGGGGTATCGGGATCGAATTCGGTGCTATGGGCGCCGACCAGCCCGGCCACGTTGCGGGCGTGCTCGATCACGGCGAGCTGCATGCCCAGGCAAATACCAAGATACGGGATGCCGTTCTCGCGTGCGTAGCGAATCGCCTTGATCTTGCCTTCCACTCCCCGCTTGCCGAATCCGCCCGGCACCAGGATGGCATCCATGCTGGCGAGGCAGCCGGTGCCGTTCTTCTCGATGTTCTCGGAATCCATGTAATGGATCTTGACCTTGGCGCCGGTGTGGATGCCGGCATGGATCAGGGCCTCGGTCAGGGACTTGTAGGATTCGGTGAGGTCGACATACTTGCCCACCAGCGCGACGCTGACCGTGCGGTGCGGGTGTTCCAGCGCGTAGACCAGCTTCTCCCAGGTCGTGAGATTGGCGGGCGGGGGTTTAAGCCCCAACTTGCGGCATACGATGTCATCCAGGTTCTGCCGGTGCAGCTCGCCGGGAATCTTGTAGATGCTGTCGACGTCGACCGCCGAGATGACCGCTTCCACCGCCACGTTGGTGAAGAGCGCGATCTTCCTGCGCTCGTCCTCCGGCACCGGGCGGTCGGCGCGGCACAGCAGCACGTCGGGCTGTATGCCGATCTCGCGCAGTTCCTTGACCGAGTGCTGGGTGGGTTTGGTCTTGATCTCGCCGGCCGCGGCGACATAGGGCACCAGCGTCAGGTGGATGAAGCACGCGTTCTCGCGCCCGAGTTCGATCGCCATCTGCCGGATCGCTTCCAGGAACGGCAGCGACTCGATGTCGCCCACGGTGCCGCCGACCTCGACAATGACGACCTCGGCCTCGCCAGCTCCGCGCCGGATGAACTGCTTGATCTCGTCGGTGATGTGGGGAATGACCTGCACGGTGCCCCCGAGATAATCGCCGCGGCGCTCCTTCTTGATCACGCTTTCGTAGATCTGGCCGGCGGTGAAGTTATTGCGCTTCGACATCTTCACGTGCAGGAAGCGCTCGTAGTGGCCGAGGTCGAGATCGGTCTCGGCGCCGTCCTCGGTGACGAAGACCTCGCCATGCTGGAACGGGCTCATGGTCCCCGGATCCACGTTGAGATAGGGATCCAACTTGACCATCGAGATTTTGAGGCCGCGGGACTCGAGAATGGCAGCGAGTGAGGCGGCAGCGATGCCTTTGCCCAGGGAGGAAACTACACCACCTGTGACAAATATATATTGGGTCATCGCATAAGCCAGCGGTTCGCCTATCTTATCGGAAAACGACGCCGCGTCCAACGCATTTCAGCGTTGTGTTACAGGTTCCGTGTTCAACGTTCAATGTTCCGGGCTCGAACCCTGAACTCCGAACCTTGAACCTTGAACTTTGAACCTTGAACCGCGAAGGCGGGCGCTCACGCCTTCGGCGCGTTCCCCATTTCACGCGCGAGGTAGAGCCAGGTCTCGACGACCGAATCAGGGTTGAGTGACAGGCTTTCGATACCCTCCTCCACCAGCCATTTCGCAAGGTCAGGGTGGTCGGAAGGGCCCTGGCCGCAGATGCCAACGTACTTGCCAGCCCTGCGGCAGGCCTGGATCGCGAGATGCAGCATCTGCTTCACCGCCGGGTCGCGCTCGTCGAACTGGGCGGCGATGATGCCGGAATCCCGGTCGAGCCCCAGGGTCAGCTGCGTCATGTCGTTCGAGCCGATGGAGAACCCGTCGAAATGCTCGAGGAAACGGTCCGCCAGGATCGCATTCGAGGGGATCTCGCACATCATGATGATGCGCAGCCCGTTCTCGCCCCGCTTCAGCCCGTTCGCGGCCAGGAGCTTCAGCACTTGCACTGCCTCTTCCACGGTCCGCACGAACGGCACCATGATCTCGATGTTGGTGAGCCCCATGCCCTCGCGCACCTTCTTCAACGCCCTGCACTCCAGCTCGAAACAGTCGCGGAACGAGGGATCGATGTAACGCCCCGCGCCGCGGAAACCGAGCATGGGATTTTCCTCGCGCGGCTCGTAACGCGCGCCGCCGGTCAGGCTCGAATATTCATTCGACTTGAAGTCCGAGAGGCGCACGATCACCGGCTTGGGCCAGAATGCCGCCCCCAGCGTCGAGATGCCCTCCGCCAGCTTGTCCACGTAAAAGGCGACCGGGCTGGGATAGCCCGCGCTGTGCTCCTCCACGGCCACTTTCACGTCCGCCGGGATGTCGGGATAGGCGAGCACAGCCCGGGGGTGCACCCCGATCATGCGGGCAATGATGAATTCGAGCCGGGCCAGCCCCACGCCTTCGTTGGGCAGGCGCTGAAACTCAAAGGCGAGCTCCGGGTTGCCCACGTTCATCGTGATCTTTACCGGCGACTTGGGCATGCTGGAGAGGGAGAGGTCGATCACCTCGGTCTCGAGCACGCCGCGATAGACGAAGCCGGTGTCGCCTTCGGCGCAGGATACGGTGACGGGACGCCCGTCCTTCAGCACTTTCGTCGCATCCCCGCAGCCCACCACCGCGGGTATGCCCAGCTCGCGCGCGATAATGGCGGCGTGGCAGGTGCGCCCGCCGCGATTGGTGACGATGGCCGCCGCGCGCTTCATCACGGGCTCCCAGTCCGGGTCGGTCATGTCCGTGACCAGCACTTCGCCCTCGCGCACGCTCGACATCTCCGCGGCCGTCTTGACCACCCGCACCGGGCCGCTGCCGATTCTCTGACCGATCGCCCTGCCGGTCGCCAGCACCTCCGAGCGCTGCTTCAGGCGATAGCGGCGCAGCGTATCGACTTTCTCGCCCGCCTTCACCGTTTCGGGGCGGGCCTGCAGCACGTAGAGCTTGCCATCGACGCCGTCCTTGCCCCACTCGATGTCCATCGGGCGCCCGTAGTGATCCTCGATGATCATCGCGTAGCGCGCCAGTTCCTCAACCTCGGCATCGGTGATGGAAAAACGGCGGCGCTCGGCGTCGGGAACGTTCACGGTCTGGACCGAGCGCCCTGGCTGGCGCTCCCCGGCATAGATCATCTTGACCGCCTTGGAACCCAATCCGCGGCGCAGTATCGCTGCCTTGCCCTCCTTCAATCCCCGCTTGTAGACATAGAATTCGTCCGGGTTCACCTGGCCCTGCACCACGGTCTCGCCCAGCCCATAGGCCGAGGTGATGAAGACCACCTGGTCGAAGCCGGATTCGGTGTCGAGTGTAAACATGACCCCGCTCGCTCCCAGGTCGCTGCGCACCATGCGCTGGACGCCTGCAGACAGCGCGACGTCGTGATGCGCATAGTTCTTATGCACGCGGTAGGAAATGGCGCGATCGTTGTAAAGGGAGGCAAACACCTGCTTCGTTGCGGTGTAAAGGGGGTCCAGGCCCCGCACGTTGAGGAAGGTCTCCTGCTGGCCGGCAAAGGAGGCATCCGGAAGATCCTCCGCGGTGGCGGAGGAGCGCACTGCGAACGAAGCCTCCTCGCCGGCGCCGTCGGCGAGCCTGCCGTAGGCAGCCGCGATCTCGTCCCGCAGCCGGGCGGGAAAATCCTGCGCCGTGATCCAGCCGCGGATCTCCCCGCCCGCCCTCGCCAGCGCCGCAACATCTCCTACATCGAGCTCACCGAGGCGCGCGGCGATGCGCTGGTCGAGCCGGCCCTGGGCCAGAAACTCCCGGTAAGCGCTTGAGCTCGTGGCAAAACCGCCGGGAACCCGCACACCGACGGCGCCCAACTGGCTGATCATTTCGCCAAGAGAAGCGTTTTTGCCGCCTACGGCTGCCACATCGCTCATGCGCAGTGCGGCCAGGTCGTGGATCAGGGAGGTCATGCTCATTCCTGCGGGGTGTGGTAATTTGCCGGAGCGCGAAGAGCGTTATTTTACCGGAACAACGCGACGCAGCCGAGATGGCAGACCTCAAACGCACCGCTTTTTTCGTATCCGACCGCACCGGCATCACGGCCGAGATGCTGGGGCACAGCCTGCTCACCCAGTTCGACGGGGTGAGCTTCAACGAAGTCACGCTGCCGTTCGTCGATACGTTGGAGAAAGCGCAACTGGTGGTGGAGCAGATCAACCTGCAAGGCGCCATGGACGGCGTGCGCCCGCTGGTGATCAGCACCCTCGCCCGCACCGAAATCTCGCAGGTCATCGGCCAGTCGCGGGCGCTGTTCCTCGACTGCTTCGAGATCTTCATCTCCCCGCTCGAGCGCGAGCTCGGAGTCAGGTCTTCGCACGCGGTCGGGCGCACCCACAACGTATCGGATTTCGTCAATTACCACCACCGCATCGATTCGGTGAATTACACCCTCTCTCACGACGACGGCGTCAGCAACCGCGATCTCAACGACGCCGACATCATCCTCGTCGGGGTCTCGCGCTGCGGCAAGACGCCGACCTGCCTCTATCTCGCGATGCAGTTCGGCATCAGCGCGGCGAATTACCCGCTCATCCCCGAGGACTTCAGCCGCATGCAGTTGCCGACCCCGCTGCGCCCGCTGCGCGGCAAGCTCTACGGGTTGACCATCAAGCCGGATCGATTGCAGCAGATCAGGAACGAGCGCAGGCCGGGGAGCCAGTATGCGACGCTAGCCAATTGCGAGTTCGAGGTGCGCGAGGCCGAATCGATGATGCGGCAGGAAGGCATCCCCTACCTCGACGCCACCAGCAAGTCGGTCGAGGAGCTCGCCACCACCATCCTGCACGAGGCGAAACTGGTGCGCCGGATCTACTGAAGAATCCGTGATTCGTGATGGGTGAGTGCTGAGTCGTCCGGGACTCGAGATACGAGATACGAGATCAACCACAACTCTGCATCCTGTATCCCGTATCACGTATCCCGTATCACGCTTTTGGCCATAACTTGCCGCACCCGCTCGAACAGGCACACCGCGGCTGCCGCCGCGACATTGAGCGATTCGGCCTTACCCGGCATCGGTATCGAGACCACGGCGTCCGCAGCCGCCAGCAAGCCGGGGCTCAGGCCCGCGCCCTCGTTGCCGAACAGGAGCGCAAGCCCCCCGGTCAGATCCGTGTCGAACAGGGTCCGCGGCGACCGCTGCCGTGTCGCAACCCGTTTGCCGGAAAATTCACGCGCTGCGGCCAGCAGATCGATCCCCTCGTAGAGGGACAACGCGAAATGCGCGCCCATCCCCGCACGCAGCACCCGCGGCGACCACGCATGCACGGCGTTGCGCGACAACAGCACGTGCCTGACGCCCGCAGCCGCGCAGGTGCGCAGGATGGAGCCGAGATTGCCCGGGTCCTGCAGGTCTTCCAGCATCACGCACGTATCCATCTCCCGGGGCACGGGTTGCGACGCCGGAGTCTCGACCACGGCCAGGATGCCGGTCGGCGTGGCCACCGATGAGAGCGCCTTGAACAGCACATCGCCCAGCACGACGATGTCCACTTCCTTCATCCGGTCGAGGAGCGCCCGAATTTCCGGTTTCTCCAGTCCCGCGCGGCTGACCGCGATTGCCTCCGGTAGCCCGATGTGTTCCCGGTAGGCGGTGACGAGGTGAACCCCCTCGAGAAACGACCGTCCGGATTTTCGGCGCTCGCGCGAGGATTCAACGAGCAGGCGCAGCTCCCTGAAGCGCGAGTTGGCGGAAGAGTCGATTCGCTTCATAAGAGTTATCCCGTGATCACGGTCAGCCCCGCCCTTCCAGCAGCATGCGCACGGGCGCAAAGGTACGGCGGTGCACCGACGAGACCCCGTGCTCGCGCAGCGCCAGCAGGTGCGCACTCGTGGGATAGCCTTTGTGGCGATCGAAGCCGTACTGGGGGTGACGGTGGTGCAACGCCAGCATTTCCGCGTCGCGCGCCACCTTGGCGAGTATCGAGGCGGCCGCGATCGATGCCACCGTCGCATCGCCGCGCACGATAGCCTGCACCGGCACCGCCAGTCGCGGCGAATGCAGGCCATCCACCAGGACCTGCTGCGGGGTCACCGTCAGTCCCGCCACTGCGCGTTGCATCGCCAGCAGGCTTGCCTGCAAAATGTTGATCGAATCGATTTCTTCCACGCTGGCGCTGGCGACTGCCCATGCCGTGACCCGCGAGCGGATCTCGATCGCCAGCGCTTCGCGCTGGCGTGGAGTGAGCTTCTTGGAGTCGGCCAGTCCCTCGATGGGGCGCAAGGGATCCAGTATCACGGCGGCGGCAAACACCGGCCCCGCGAGAGGCCCGCGACCCGCTTCGTCCACCCCGCAAACGAGCATCATGTGGCCGCGCCACTCTCGATCAGGGGCAGCAGCGCGGAAGCGATGCGCTCGGCACTGTTCTGCTTGAGCTCCCGGGCCATGGCGGCAAAGCGCGCCTCGAGCCCGGAGCGCACCGTGGTGTCGAACATCAGGTTGAGAATCGCCTGGGACAGGTTCTCGGGAATGGCTTCGTCCTGGAGAAATTCGGGAACGATGAATTCCCCGGCGAGGATGTTGGGCAGGCCAACGTACGGCTGGTAACGGCGATTGCTCATAATCCACCAGGAAAGCCACGGCATGCGATAAGCGATCACCACCGGGCGCCCCAGGAGCGCCGCTTCCAGCGTGGCCGTGCCGGAAGCAGCCAGGACCACGTCGGAGGCCGCCATCGCCTCGTGCGCGTGGCCGAACAGCACCGTCAGGTTCAATTCCCGCGCCTCCCGCCGGTAGAGCGCGGTTTCGAACAGTTCCCGCGTGGGACGGTTGACCAGCGGCACCAGGAACTGCGCTTCGGGCAGGCCCTCCGTTATTTTCCTGGCCGTCTCGATGAAGAGATCGGCCATCTGCTCGAGTTCGCTGACCCGGCTGCCGGGCAGCAGCGCGATGATCTTGCCCCCAGCCGGCAAGCGCAACTGCTCGCGCGCCGCGGCGCGGGCAGGGACCTGCGACAGCATTTCTGCCAGCGGATGCCCGACGTAGGTGACGGGGACGCCGGCCTGCTCGTAGAGCGCATGCTCGAACGGAAATACCGTGAGCATCCTGGATACCGCTTGCTTGATTCCCTGCATGCGCCCGCCGCGCCAAGCCCAGATTGACGGGCTGACGAAATGCGCCGTCGGGATGCCGGCCGAGCGGAGCTTTAACTCGAGGCCGAGATTGAAATCCGGTGCGTCCACGCCCACGAACAGCGCCGGCGGCTCCGCCAGAAAATGCTCCGCCAGCTTGCGCCGTATGCGGGCGATTTCCAGGTAATGTCGCAGGACCTCGACGTAGCCCCGTACCGCCAGTTTTTCCATCGGGAACAACGCCTCCAGGCCCGCAGACTGCATGCGGGGCCCGCCGATGCCGGTGAAACGGGCCCGCGGCAGGCGCGACTGCAACGCCCGGATCAGGTGGGCGCCCAGCAGATCGCCCGAGGCTTCGCCCGCGACCACGCCGATGGTGAGCGGTGCCTGGGACATGAAGCAATACTTAGCGGATGATGCCGCGCGTCGTGCCCGCCAGGAAATCGAGCAAAGCCTGGACTTCCGGGCAATCCTTGACCTGGCGCGCCAGCGCCTTCCTGGCCTGCTCCAGCGTGAGGCTCGAGCGATAGAGCGTCTTGTAGGCCCGCTTCAACTGCGTGATGGTGCCCGCCGCGAAGCCGCGCCGCTTCAGGCCCTCAGCGTTGATGCCATAGGGCTTGGCGGTGTCTCCGGACGCGGTAATGTAGGGCGGAATGTCCTGCAGCACCACCGAGCCGATGCCGGTGATGCTGTGCGCGCCGACGCGGCAGAACTGATGGACCCCGGTGTAGCCGCCCAGGATGACATGATCGCCGATATGCACGTGTCCCGCGAGCTGCGCGTTATTGGCGAATATCGTGTGGTTGCCGATCTGGCAATCATGGGCCAGGTGGACGTAGGCCATGAACCAGTTGCCGTTGCCGACCCGCGTGGCGCCGGCGTCCTGGACCGTGCCGCAGTTGAAGCTGCAGAATTCGCGAACGGTATTGTCATCGCCGATTTCCAGCCGCGTCGGCTCCCCGCCGTACTTCTTGTCCTGCGGTATCTCCCCGATGGAGGAGAACTGGAAGATGCGGTTACGGGCTCCGATGCGGGTATGGCCGGTAATGACGACATGCGGCCCGATCCGGGAGCCGGGGCCGATCTCGACGTGCGGACCGATAACCGAGTACGGCCCGATCTCGACGTCCCGGGCGATTCGCGCCCGGGTATCGACGATGGCTGTGGGATGAATGCTCACGGCAGCGGCAGGAAGAGCGGTCGCGGCAGCAGCAAGTTATTCACCTTTCTCCTTGATAGAGCGCACCGTGCACATGATCTCGGATTCCGCCGCCAGGGTTTCACCCACCCATGCCTGAGCGGCGAATTTCCAGATGCCGCGGATATGGCGCTGAATTGAGACCTCCAGCCGCAGCGTATCTCCGGGCACCACCGGCCTCTTGAAGCGGGCGTTGTCGATCCCCACGAAAAAATACACGGAGCCGCCATCCGGCTTGGCCTGCTCGCTGTGGAAAGTCAGTATCGCCGCGGCTTGCGCCATGGCTTCGATGATCAGCACGCCCGGCATGACCGGGTAGTTGGGAAAATGCCCCTGAAAGTAAGGCTCGTTGATGGTCACGTTCTTGAGAGCCACGATGGACTTTCCCGGATCGCAGGAAAGCACGCGGTCGACCAGCAGGAAGGGATAGCGGTGAGGCAGGTACTTGAGAATCTCTTTGATATCCATGCCGCTCACGACTTGCTCCTTTTCGGCTGTGCGCGTTTCTTTTCCAGGGCGCGCACGCGCTCCGCCAGCCTGGCCAGCTGGCGCAGCTGGACTGCGTTCCTGCGCCACTCCCCGTGGGGCCCGAACACGTAAGCCCCGGTATAGGTTCCCGGCTGATTGATGGACTTGGTCACCAAGGTGAAGGCGGAGATCTCGACATGGTCGGCTATCGTCACGTGACCGACTATCCCCGCCCCACCGCCGATCCGGCAATAGCGGCCGATCCTCGCGCTGCCCGCCACGCCGGTGCAGCCTGCGATCGCCGTGTGGGCGCCGACATGAACGTTATGACCGATTTGTATCTGGTTATCGAGCTTGACGCCCTCCTCGATCACCGTGTCATCGAGCGCGCCGCGGTCCACCGTGGTGTTGGCGCCGATCTCCACGTCGTCTCCGATCACGACGCCCCCGATTTGCGGCACCTTGAGCCAGCGCCCCTCGTGCATCGCGATGCCGAAGCCGTCAGCGCCGATCACCACGCCGGAATGCAGCGTCACCCGCTCGCCGATCAGGCAGCCGTGGTAGATGGTGACGTTGGGATACAGCCTGGAACCAGCCCCGAGTGTCACGCCCTCTCCTAGTTGGCAACCCGCGCCGATGATGCAATCAGCGCCTATTCTCACGTTGCGCGCAACGACCGCGCAAGGCCCGATTTCAGCATCTCCCGGGACGGTCGCCGAACTGTCGATGACGGCGCTCGCGTGCACGCCGGGCGCCGCCGGTGGCGCCGGATTGAACAAAGCTGAAACCCGCGCAAAATAAGCGTACGGGTTGGCGCAAACGATGCGCGGCAGCGGTGTCGCGTCTCGCGCCGCTTCGCCCAGGATTACGGCGCCCGCGCGCGTGGTCTTCAGTTGCGGGAGGTAACGCTCGTTGGCGAGGAATGCGATGCTGTCCGCGGCGGCGCTCTCCAGCGTGGCCACCTGGCGCACCTCGACCCCGGCATTGCCGGTGACTTGTCCACCGAAGCGCTCCGCAAGTTCGCGCAGGCTGTAGGATTTACGCTTGCTGCGTGTCATGACCGAAAAACGGGAAACACCGTGAACCGCACCCGAGGCCGAGCGGGATGGCCGCATCGTCGAATGCCGCCTACTTGCCTTCGGCAAGCGCCTTCAACACTCTCTCCGTGACATCAAGGCGCGGGTTGCGGTAGACCGCATCCTGCAGGATCAGGTCGAATTTCTCGGCTTCGGCGATCTGCTTGATAACGCGATTGGCGCGCTCGAGCAGCGCTGATATTTCCTGGTTGCGCCGCAGGCTGAGGTCTTCGCGGTATTCGCGCTGCATGCGCTGGAATTCGACGCCCTGCCGCGCGAGATCCTGCTCCCGCGAACGGCGTTCCCCCTCGCTCAGGGTTACCGTTTCTTTCTCCAGCTGGGCCTGCAGCGACTTCAGCTGGGCTTCGCGGCGCTGCAGCTCCTGCGCGCGTGGCGCAAACTCCTTCTCGAGCTGCTTGCTGGCGCGCTCCGCCGGCGCCGATTCGCGATGAATGCGCTCCACGTCCACGTAGCCGATCTTGAGGTCGGCCGCCTGGGCCTGGGCCGCAATGGCGGTCAGCGCCAGTATCAGGGTGGCCAATATCGCGTAACGATGCTTCAAGACATTCTCCTTGCGGTGGGCTTGCCCTCATCGACGGCAGTGGCGGCGGGGGCGATCCGTCGAGAGCTCAAAATACTCCGCCTATAGTAAACTGAAAAGCCTGTATTTGGTCACCGATCATCTTGCGAAACGCGTTGGCATAGCTCACCTTGAGCGGGCCCAAAGGGGATATCCACAGCAATCCCACGCCTGCCGAAACGCGGAATTCCTGCTTGATGATCTCGGGATCGTCTTTTATCAAGCCTGTGTCTATAAAAGCGCTCAATCTCACCGACTTGTCGTTTCTCAGCCCCGGGGCGGGGAAGAGAAGCTCAACGTTGCCGACCACCTTCTGGTTGCCGCCCGTGGGGTCCCCGTTGATGTCCTTGGGACCTATAGTATAAGACTTGAAGCCACGCACGGAACTGACGCCTCCGGTATAGTAGTTCTTGAAGAACGGCAATGGCTTGTCGTCGTAGCCGTCGCCATACCCGATCTCACCGTTCAACATCAATGTGAAATCGCGCGTCAGCGGGAAGTAACGTTGATATTGCGTGGTCAGCTTGTAATAGTGCAGGTCGCCGCCCGGCAGCCCGACCTCGGCGTTCGCCTTGATCATCGTCCCCTTGGTGGGATAGAGCAGGCTGTCGCGCCCGTCCCGGTACCAGCCGGCAGTGACGAACAAATTGCTGTTTTCGGGTCCGAAAACCGCCACGTAATTCTTGATGCGAAACGGGCTGTCGGCAAAGGTCGTTATGTCGGTGTTGTCCCACCCCACCCCGTACTGGATGGTATCGATCTCGGTTATCGGGACGCCCAGGCGCAGCACGGCGCCCATGGTATCGGTCGCGTATTGACCCAGGTTGTTGTCCGAGGGGGTCAGGTTGCGGTAATAGAGGTCGAATCCCTGGCTCATGCCGTCCACGGTGAAATACGGGTTGGTGTAGGACAGGGCGTAGACCGTGTTGATCTTGCTGGTGTTGAACGTGGCTGACAGGTGCTTGCCGCTGCCGAAGATATTGTTCTGCGATATCGAGCCTGAAAACATCAGCCCGTCGCCGCTGCCGAAGCCGGCCCCGAACATGACGATCCCCGTGGGTTTTTCCACGACCGCAACGTTGACATCCACCTGGTCGGTCGCGCCGGTCACGGCCGGTGTCTCGATATTCACCTCGGTGAAGTAGCCGAGCCGGTCGATGCGTTGCCTGGACTGGGTGACTTTCTCAGCCGAAAGCCAGGCGCCTTCCAGTTGTCGCATCTCGCGACGCACCACTTCATCGCGCGAGCGATTGTTGCCGGTCACGTTGACACGGCGCACGTAGACGCGGCGGCCGGGATCGATGAAGAAGGTGAAGGAAGCCTGCTGCTTTTCCTTGTTGATTTCCGGCACCGCGTTGACGTTGGCAAAGGCGTAGCCGTCGTTGCCCAGGCGATCGGAGATGAGCTTGGTCGACTCGGTGAGACGCTCGCGCGAGAACACGTCGCCCGGCTGGATCCGGATCAGCTTGCGCACCTCCGCTTCGGGAATCAGCGGCTCCCCCCCCACCTTGACCTCCGACACCGTGTATTTCTGGCCCTCGGTAATGCTGATCGTGATGTAAATGTCCTGCTTGTCGGGCGTGATCGAAACCTGGGTCGAGTCGATGCTGAACTCGAGATACCCCCGGTTCTGGTAGTACGAGCGCAGCGTTTCCAGGTCGGCGGAGAGTTTCTGCCTCGAATACTGGTCGTCCTTGCTGAACCAGGTGAGAAGCCCCGGTGTGCGCAGCACGAACTGACTCAAGAGCTCGCTTTCGCGGAAGATCTTGGCACCGATGATGCCGATCTGGCGGATCTTGGCGACCTGTCCCTCTTCGACATTGAAATTGAGCGAGACGCGATTGCGCTCGAGAGGAGTCACCGTCGTGCTGGCGCTGGCCGCATAATAGCCGCGGCTCAGGTACTGGCGCTTCAACTCCTGTTCGGCGCGTTCGAGCAGCCCGCGGTCGAAGATGCGGCCTTCCGCGAGCCCGATCTGGCGCATGCCCGCGGCCAGCTGCTCCTTGTTGAATTCATGGATGCCGGTGAAGTCGATCTGGGCGATCGAAGGCCGTTCCTGCACCACCACTACCAGCACCTCGCCGTCGCGCTCCAGGCTGACATCGCGGAAAAATCCGGTCGAGAACAGCGCCCGTATCGCGTCGGACGCTTTCTCGTCCGTCAGGGTGTCGCCGACTTTCACCGGAAGGTAGCTGAAAACCGTGCCCGCCTCCGTACGCTGTATGCCTTCTACGCGAATGTCCCGGATGACGAAGGGTTCAATGGCTTGGGCCGCCGACGCAGAGAATGCGAGCAGCAACCAGACGGCGCGAAACCAACGCATGTGTTCAGCCGCTTACCAGAAGGCGCGTTATATCGTTATAGAGGGCGAATGCCATCAGGATGAACAGCAGCGCCATGCCAGCATGCTGCCCGATCTCCATGACCCGCTCTGAGATCGGACGACCTTTAAAAATTTCGATCGTATAATACATCAAATGCCCGCCATCCAGTAACGGGATCGGCAGCAGATTCAGCACGCCGAGGCTGATGCTGATCAACGCCATGAACAGCAGGTACGACGCGACCCCGCTCTGCGCGGACTGCCCTGCGTAATCGGCAATGGTGATCGGGCCGGAGAGGTTCTTGAGCGATACTTCGCCCGTTATCATCTTGCCGAGCATCTTCAAGCTGAATACCGAGGTGTCCCAGGTCTTGCCGAACGCTTTGAGGAGGCTTTCCCACGGACCGTAGCGCACCTCGACGATCATGCCGGAGAGCGCCGAGCGGTCCACCAGCGGCGCAGCCCCGATCCGGCCGATCTTCTGCCCGTTCTCGAGCACGACATCGGGCGTTACCTGGACCGCGGGTTGCAGCACTCCGTTGCGCCTCACCTCGATCACCAACGGCACGCCGGGCTGGCTGCGCACGGTCGTGACCACTTCATCCCAGAACCCGATGCGCCGGTTGCCGATCGCGACGATCTCGTCGCCTGCCTGAAAGCCGGCGCGCCGGGCTACCCCGCCGCTCGTCAGCTCGCCAATCACCGGTTTCAACTTGAGCGGCAGGCGAGTCAAGCCCAGCGTGCGCAGGAAATCGCTGTCGAGGTCCGCCGCCGTCAGTCCGGACAGATCCAGCTTTCGCCACTCGATATTGCCAGCCGTGCCGCGCACCTCGACCGTGACCGCGGACTTCTCAACGCCACGCTTCAGCAGTATCCAGCGCGCATCCTGCCAGGTTGCAACCGCCTCCTCCCCGATTCTCACCAGGGTATCGCCCGCGGCAAATCCGGCTGCCCGGGCCACCGTGGCCGGCGGTGGCTCGCCAATCACCGGCTTGATGCCGGGAACGCCGTGCATGAAAAGCCCCCAGTAGAGGGCTATCGCCAGCAGAAAGTTGGCTGCCGGACCCGCGACCACGATGGCGATGCGGCGCCAGACCGATTGACGATTGAATGCGCGCGGCAGGTCCTCGCGTGCCACCGCCCCCTCGCGCTCGTCCAGCATCTTGACGTAACCGCCGAGCGGGAAAGCGGCAATCACCCACTCGGTCGCATCGCGGCCGAGCTTGACTGCCCACAGCGGCCTGCCAAATCCGATCGAGAAGCGCAGCACTTTCACGCCGCAGGTGTGCGCGACGATGTAGTGACCGAATTCATGCACCACGATCAGGCAGCCCAAGGCCGCCACAAAAGCAACGATGGTGATCAACAGCGTCATGGTCCGGGCGTCTCTTTTAATGTGACAGGCAGGTGGTTCAGGGACCCGCAGCCCGGCGCATCGCCGTCATGGCGCCAGCGGGAGGCGCCGCGCGCAGCCAGTTCTCCGCTTTCTCGCGCCCCTGGCGATCAGCGGCGAGCACATCTTCAAGACCCGACACCGGCCCGAGGGGAACTTCGGCCAGAACCGCCTCGATCAATGCCGGGATCCGGGAAAATCCAAGCGCACCCGCGAGAAAGCTGGCAACCGCCACCTCGTTGGCGGCGTTGAGCACGGTGGGCGCGGTACCACCCGCTGCGAGGGCCTCGTAGGCGAGCCGCAAGCAGGGGAAACGCCGGGGATCCGGGCGCTCGAAATGAAGCGCTCCGACACGCACCAGATCGAGATATTCGACGCCCGCGGTAATTCGCTCCGGAAAACCCAGTGCAAAAGCAATGGGCGTTCGCATGTCGGGGTTGCCGAGTTGAGCCATCACCGAGCCATCGATGTATTCAACCAGTGAATGCACCACGCTTTCGGGATGGATCACGACGTCGATCTGCTCGGGGCCCACATCGAACAGCCAGCGGGCCTCGATCACTTCCAGCCCCTTGTTCATCATCGTCGCCGAGTCCACCGAGATCTTGCGACCCATTTCCCAGTTGGGATGAGCGCAGGCTTCATCGGGCGTCACCTTTTCCAGCTGGCGCAGCGTGGCGGAGCGAAACGGCCCGCCGGACGCCGTCAGCAGTATGCGCCGCACGCCGGCTGCGGCGGGCGCCGCGTAACCGCGCGGCAACGCCTGGAATATCGCATTGTGCTCGCTGTCGATTGGCAGCAGCATCGCGCCGCTCGCCCGCACGGCATCCATCAACACGGCGCCCGCGGTGACCAGGGACTCCTTGTTTGCCAGCAGGATTTTCTTGCCGGCCCGCGCCGCCGCCAGCGTCGGTCGCAGCCCGGCGATCCCCACGATCGCCGCCATGACCGTGTCAATCTGGGGCAGGCTCGCCACCGCTTCGAGCGCTGCCACGCCTTGTCGCACCTCGCAATCGAGGCCCGCCTGCAACAGCTTTTGCCGCAGATCCGCCGCCGCCGCGGCTTCCAGCACGACAGCCATGCGCGGCTGGAATTCGAGGCATTGCTGAAAGAGCGTTTCCGTGTTGTTGCGGGCGGTCAGCGCCACCACCTCGAACTTGTCGCGATGTCGTGCCACGACGTCGAGCGTATTGACCCCCACGCTGCCGGTGGAGCCCAGTATGGTAAGGCGCTGTTTATCCGCCATCGGTGATGACTAGCCTGCGTAGGGCATCAGGACGGCGGCCATGGGCAGGGCTGCGGTCAGGCTGTCGATCCGGTCGAGGACGCCGCCATGTCCAGGCAGCAGCGTGCCGCTGTCCTTGGCACCCGCCTGGCGCTTGACAGCCGATTCAAACAAATCTCCCACCACGCTCAGCACCGCCACACCTGCGAATAAAATCGCCCCGCCGTAGCCGTTCCACCAGCCCCACTCCGGCGCCACGCGGGACAGGACGAAATAATACACCGCCACCGCCACCGCAGCGCCCGCCACGCCCTCCCAGGTCTTGCCCGGACTGATGGCGGGCGCCAGTTTGTGCCTGCCCCATGCCCGCCCGCTCAGATAGGCCGCGGTGTCGGCCAGCCATATGATCATCAGGACGGCGAGCAACCGGCCGGGGCTCGCCTGCAGCCGCGCGAGAGCCAGCCAGGCGGGCACCAGCACGATCAGGCCCGCGCATCCCAGGACGAAAATCGACTTCACGTGCCTGAAGCGAGCCAGCCACGGCACGACCATGAGCAGCCAGAATACGCAGGCGGCGCCGTAGATCCCGGTCTCCGCGGGGGACAGGCGGCCGGCCTCGGCAGGATGGCTTGCGACCAGCAGCCAGGCCGCGGCGGCGGCGGCGAACACGAGTCCGGAAAATATCCAGCGGTGAACCCCCTGCATCCCCGCCAGAGCAGCCCATTCGCGGCTGGCAATCAGCAACACTGGCACTAACAGCGCAGCCCACCACGCGTTGGGCAGATACAGAAGGGCCGAGATGCACGCGGCAAGCAGGACGACTGCCGTGGCAAGTCGCGCGATAAACATGGCAGGTAAGCCCGCGACAGCCGCGGCGCGCCCGGTTAACTGGTTGAGCGAGCGCCGCCGAGGCTCACCGCAGCCACGGCGGCATCGTCCGGAAGCTGCTCGCTGGTGCGCCCGAAGCGGCGTTCGCGCTGCTGATAGGAAACGAAGGCCCGGTCGAGCGCGGCCGCGTCGAAATCCGGCCACAGCGTCTCGGTGAAGTAGAGCTCGGTGTAGGCCAGCTGCCACATCAGGAAATTGCTGATCCGCTGCTCGCCCCCGGTCCGGATGAAGAGGTCGGGCTCGGGGGCAAAGCCCATCGCGAAATGCTGCGCCAGGTCGCGCTCGCTGAAACCGGAAGCGAGCTCGGGACGATCGCGCAACATGCGGTTCACCGCCTGCACGACGTCCCATCGGCCGCCGTAGTTGGCTGCGATTGTCAGCGTCAACCGCTGGTTCCCGGCCGTTAGCGCCTCGGCCTCCCTCACCAGGCGCTGGAGCTTCGACTCGAAGCGCTCGAGGTCACCGATCACCCTGAAACGGATGCCGTTTTCGTGAAGCTTCTCGACTTCCTGCTCGAGAGCCATGACAAAGAGCTGCATCAGGAACGACACTTCATCCGCCGGCCGGCGCCAGTTTTCACTGCTGAACGCGAACAGCGTCAGGAATTCCACGCCGCGGTCGGCGCAGGCCCGCACGGTGTTGCGCACCGCGTCCACCCCGCGCCGGTGCCCCGCCACCCGCGGCAGATAGCGCTGCTTGGCCCAGCGCCCGTTGCCATCCATGATGATGGCGACGTGGCGCGGGATGCGGCGCGCGTCAGGGACCTCGAGCGTCGAGCTGGTGAAAGTCGTCATCCTGTTATTCGGCGGCACGCGATTCAGGACCTTCAAATGGCCAGCAAGTCGGTTTCCTTCTGCTGCAAGAGCTTGTCGATCTCCGCAATATGGCGGTCGGTGAGCTTCTGGACGTCATCCTGCGCGCGGCGCTCCTCGTCTTCAGCCGCCTTCTTCTGCTTCAACAGGTCCTTCAAGTGATTGTTGGCGTCGCGCCGGACGTTGCGCACCGCCACGCGTGCGTTTTCGCCTTCGTGACGCACCACCTTGATCAGCTCCTTGCGCCGCTCCTCGGTCAACGCCGGCATCGGCACTCGTACCGTCTCCCCCATGCTCGACGGGTTCAACCCGAGGTCGGAATCCCGTATCGCCTTTTCGATCGCGGCCGACATTTTCTTGTCCCAGGGGCTGACCCCGATGGTCCGGGCATCGATGAGCGTCACGTTGCCAACCTGGGGAATCGGCGTCGGCGTGCCGTAGTAGTCCACCAGGATGTGATCGAGGATCCCCGCATGGGCCCGGCCGGTGCGGACCTTTCCCAGGTCGGCCTTCAGCGTCTCCAGGGTCTTCTTCATCTTCTGTTCAGCGGTCTTCTTGACGTCGGCAATCATGGCTCACCTCCCACGCGCGTCACCAGTCAATTATGCAGGAAAGTTCCCTCGTCCTCGCCCAGCACGATGCGCTTTAGCGCGGCCGGCTTGAAGATGCTGAAGACGTTGATCGGCAGCTTCTGGTCGCGGCACAGCGTCAATGCCGTGGCATCCATCACCTTCAGGTTCTTGATGATAGCCTCGTCAAAGGTAAGATGCTTGTAGCGCATGGCGTCGGGATGGGTCTTGGGGTCGTCGGTGTAGACTCCGTCCACCTTGGTCGCCTTCAGCACGAGGTTCACGTTCATTTCCATGCCGCGCAGCGCGGCCGCGGTGTCGGTCGTGAAAAAGGGATTGCCGGTGCCGGCGGCAAAGATGACCACCTTGCCCTCTTCCAGATAGCGCATCGCCTTGCCGCGGATATAGGGCTCGACCACCTGCTCGATGTTGAGCGCGGATTGCACACGGCCCGCCAGGCTGACGTGCCGCATCGCATCCTGCAGCGCCAGCGCGTTCATGACCGTCGCCAGCATGCCCATGTAATCCGCGGTGGCCCGGTCCATGTGCGAAGCCCCGGGCGCGACGCCGCGGAAGATGTTGCCCCCGCCGATGACCACGGCCACCTCCACGCCGAGGTTCACCACTTCGGCGATCTCGCCGACAATGCGGTCGACGGTATCCCGGTTGATGCCATAGCTGTCCTCGCCCATTAACGCTTCCCCGCTCAGCTTCAGCAGGATGCGTTTGTAGGCGGGTGTCTGCGGCATGATGTCTCCAGTCGTGTTGGCGGTGCGATGCAGCGGGTCCCTCACCCCGCCTGGCCGACCTGCGCCATCACTTCGGAAACAAAATCGTCCTTCTTTCTTTCCAGACCCTCGCCCACCACGTAGAGGGCGAATGCGGCGACCGACGCGCCTTTTGACTTCAGCAGCTGCTCGACGCTCTGCTTGTCGTTCTTGACGAACGGCTGGCCGAGCAACGTGACTTCCTTGAGAAATTTCTGGACCGAGCCTTCCACCATTTTCTCGACGATGTTGGCCGGCTTGCCGGATTCCGCTGCCTTGGCGGCCGCGATCGAGCGCTCCTTCTGCATGAGTTCGGCCGGTACCGCGGCCACCGACAGCGCGGCCGGCTTGCTGGCGGCGATATGCATGGCGAGATCCCTGGCGAGCTCATCGTCGCCGCCCGCCACATCCACCAGCACGCCGATCCTGGCGCCGCCGTGGATATAGCTCGCCAGGCGGCCCTGCGCCGCCATGCGCGCGAAGCGGCGAATCGCCAGGTTCTCGCCGATCTTGCCGACCAGCGCTTTGCGCACTTCTTCCACGGAACTCCCGTTCAGCGGCAAACGGGACAATGCCGCGACATCCGCCGGCTGCTGCGTCGCCGCGAGTTCAGCCAGCTTGCCCGCGAAACCCAGAAATTCGCCGTTCTTGGCCACGAAATCGGTTTCGCAGTTCACCTCCAGCAGGGCGCCGCTCTTGCCATCCGGCGCAATGTAAACCGCAACCACGCCTTCGGCCGCAATGCGCGAGGCCGCCTTGCTCGCCTTATTGCCAAGCTTGACCCGCAGGATCTCCTCGGCGCGGCCCAGGTCGCCGTTGGCTTCGGTGAGGGCCTTCTTGCATTCCATCATCGGGGCATCGGTCTTCTCGCGCAATTCTTTGACCATGCCTGCGGTAATTTCCGCCATTGCCATCCTCGCTGGTTAAAAAAAGGGGGCTCGCGCCCCCGCAGCGGATTCACTGCCGTGCTTCAGGTTTCCTCGACTTCCATGAATTCCTCGCCGCCGCGAACGATTTCCTTGAGGCTGTCTTGCTTCCCTTCCAGCACCGCGTCGGCCATGCCGCGCACGTAAAGGCGTATTGCCCGGCTCGAGTCATCGTTGCCCGGGATCACGTAGGCCACGCCTTCCGGCGTATGGTTGGTGTCCACCACGCCGATCACCGGGATGCCGAGCTTGCTGGCTTCCGCGATGGCGCCCTTCTGGTAGCCCACGTCGATGATGAACAGCGCGTCGGGCAGGCCGTTCATGTCCTTGATGCCGCCCAGGCTGCGGTCGAGCTTGGCGATCTCACGCTGGTAACGCAGTGCCTCCTTCTTCGGCAGCTTGTCCATCGAGCCATCCTGCACCATGGATTCCATTTCCTTCAGCCGCTTGATCGACTGCTTGACGGTCTTGTAATTGGTCAGCATGCCGCCGAGCCAGCGGTAATCGACGTAGGGCGAGCCGCAGCGTTGCGCCTCCTCCTTGACGATCTCACGCGCCTGGCGCTTGGTGCCGACAAACAGCACCGAGCCCTTGTTGGTCGAGAGCTGGCGCACGAACTTGAGCGCCTCCTGGTACATCGCCATCGTCTTTTCGAGATTGACGATGTGGATCTTGTTGCGGTGCCCGAAGATATACGGCGCCATCCGCGGGTTCCAGTAGCGGGTCTGGTGTCCGAAGTGGACTCCCGCCTCCAGCATTTCACGCATCGTGACTGACATACTTGAACGTCTCCTGTAAGGGTTGAGCCTCCATCCGCCGAGAGGCCGCCGCAACCGGCAGCCACCCTCACTGGGGCAGATGTGCGTATTGTGCTTATCCGCGTGTTGTGGTTCAGGGCCGCGCCCCCACGGAAAAGCTAACTGTTTATTTTATCACAGTAAATGATCGCTTCTCAAGGTTATCAGCGCGCGTGCGTGGCGCGCCGATCTGGACTAAAATCCGCTGTCCTTGAAAAAGCAGGCACTTAACTCCCGCCACCGCGGCGCGGACCGCGCTTTAATGGCAGCCAGCATCAAGTCCCCGCAGGAAATCGAGAAGATGAGGGTGGCGGGGAAGCTCGCCGCCGAGGTTCTCGACTTCATCACGCCTCACGTCAAGGCCGGCACGACCACCGCCGAACTCGACCGCCTCTGCCACGACTTCATCACCCGGGAGCAGGCGGCGACGCCCGCGCCGTTGAATTACGCGCCCCCCGGCTACCAGCCCTACCCCAAGTCGATCTGCACCTCGGTCAATCACGTGGTCTGCCACGGCGTGCCCGGTGACAAGAAGCTGCGGGCCGGGGACATCATCAATATCGACATCACCGTCATCAAGGATGGCTACCACGGCGATACCAGCCGTATGTATTACATTGGACAACCGTCCATCCAGGCGCGTCGGCTGTGCGACGTGACCTATGAATGCCTGTGGCGGGGCATCCAGGCGGTGCGGCCGGGTTCCCAGCTGGGCGACGTCGGCCATGCCATACAGGTTCATGCCGAAAGCCATGGCTACAGCGTCGTGCGCGAGTTTTGCGGTCACGGCATCGGCAGGAAGTTCCACGAGGAACCGCAGGTCCTGCATTACGGCAGGCCGGGCATCGGGTTGAGACTGGAACCGGGCATGACTTTCACGATCGAGCCGATGATCAATGCGGGCAAGCCGGACATCCGCCAGCTCGCCGACGGCTGGACCGTAGTGACCAAGGACCACAGCCTGTCGGCGCAATGGGAGCACACCGTGCTGGTGACGGCATCCGGCTACGAAGTGCTCACGACGTCAGCCGGCACCCCGCCCTTGCCCGCGCTGGAACCCTAAGAGCATGACCGAGCTCCAGGCAGCCCATCCCGCCGCGCCATCGATGCAGTCGCGCATCGGCCAGTGGAAGCAGCGGCTCGCCGCCCAGCGCGCCCAGTTGCGCGAAGAATTTTCAGCCCGCAATTCCCCGCGGGAACTGCTGCGCCGCCAGGCGGCGATGGTCGATCGCCTGCTCAAGGATCTCTGGGCAGGCCATGCCATGCCCCGCAACGTGGCGCTCGCCGCGGTGGGCGGTTACGGCCGCGGCCAGTTGTTTCCCTGCTCCGATGTCGACCTGCTGATACTGCTGTCCGCCGCGGCCGACGAGTCGCTCGCGCGCAAGATCGAGGACCTGGTCGGCACGCTCTGGGACATCGGCATCGAGGTGGGCCATAGCGTTCGCACGATCGATGAATGCGTCGCGCTGGCGGGGGAAGACGTCACGGTCCAGACCACTCTCCTCGAAGCGCGGCTGCTCGCCGGCAAGCGCGAGTTCTTCGCGAGATTCGTGAAGCGCATGCGCGAGAACCGCGACCCGGCGCAATTCATGCAGGCGAAGCTGCTGGAGCAGCAACAACGCCACCTGCGCTACGCCGAGTCGAATCTCGAGCCCAACATCAAGGAAAGCGCCGGCGGCTTGCGCGATCTGCAGGCGATACTCTGGATCGCGCGCGCTGCCGGGATCGGCAAAAGCTGGCGCGAGCTGGCGGCGCGAGGCGTGATCACCAATGCCGAGGCGCGGGAGATCGGCCAGCACGAGCAGCTCCTGCAATCCCTTCGCATCCGCCTGCACTACTGCGCGGGCCGGCGTGAAGACCGGTTGCTGTTTGATTACCAGACGGCGATCGCCCGCGAGTTCGGCCTGCACGAGCGCCCGCACCGGCTGGCGAGCGAGCAACTGATGCAGCGCTACTACCGCACCGCCAAGGCGGTCTTCCAGATGAACAGCATCGTGCTGCAGAACCTGGACGCGCGCATCACCCCTCCCCGCGACAAGGAATACCACCCGATCAACGAGCGCTTTGGCATTCGCGACGAGCTGCTCGTGCCGCGCGACGAGCGGTTGTTCCAGCGCCAGCCGGCGGCGATACTGGAGAGCTTCCTCCTGCTGCAGCAGCATCCCGAGTTAAAGGGCATGAGCGCGCCCGCGCTGCGCGCGCTGTGGCGCGCGCGCCGCCTGATCAACCCGGCGTTCCGCAAGAGCCCCGAGAACCGGGAGCGGTTCCTGCAACTCCTGCGCAGCCCGGAGCGGGTGGCGCGCACGTTGCGGCGCATGAGCCAGTACGATGTGCTCGGCCGTTACCTGCCGGTTTTCGGCCGCATCGTGGGACAGATGCAGCACGACCTCTACCACGTCTACACGGTGGACGAGCATATCCTGAAGGTGCTGCGCAACGTGCGGCGCTTTTCGGTGCCGGAGGTTGCGCACGAATTCCCGTTGTGCAGCCGGCTGATGAGCAATTTCGAGCGGCCGGAGGTGCTCTACCTGGCGGCGCTGTTCCACGACATTGCGAAAGGGCGCGGGGGCGATCATTCCCAGCTTGGGGCGGTGGATGCGCGCCGCTTCTGCCGCGAGCATGGGCTCTCGCGGGAAGACGTCGAGCTGGTCGCCTGGCTGGTCGAGAACCATCTGGTCATGTCCGCGACGGCCCAGAAGCAGGATATCGCCGATCCCGAGATCGTGCGCGCGTTTGCGGAGCGCGTCGGTGACGAGCGCCATCTCATCGCGCTCCACCTGCTGACGGTCGCGGACATTCGCGGCACCAGCCCCAGGGTGTGGAACGCCTGGAAGGGAAAACTGCTCGAGGATCTGTTCTGGTTGACGCGGCGGATGCTCTCGGGTGACCAGATCACCCTTGCGAGCAGCCAGCAGGCGCGGCAGGTTGAGGCCCGGGCCAAGCTGCGGCTCTACGCGGTGCCGCTCGACGCCGAGAAAGCGCTGTGGTCGCAACTCGACGACTCCTATTTCCTGCGCCACGAGGCCCAGGAGATCGCGTGGCACGCCCGGATACTCTACTACCGCGCTCAGGCGCGGGAACCCGTGGTAAAAGCGCGCCTGTCCCCCGCGGGCGAAGGCCTCCAGGTGATGATCTACGTGCCCGACCAGAAGGAGCTTTTCGCGCGCATCTGCAGCTTCTTCGAGCGCATCAGCTACGACATCTTTGAAGCCAAGATCTACACCACGCGGCACGGTTATGCGCTCGACAGCTTCCAGGTCCAGGATCCGGACAACCACCGGCCGCAGTACCGCGATGTCATCGGGTTGATCGAGCATGATCTCGCCGAGCGCCTGCTGCAAAAGACGCCGCTACCCGCGCTCACCAGGCCGCGGCTCTCCCGCCAGTTGCGGCATTTCCCGATCTCGCCCGAGGTCAACGTCCAGCCCGACGAAAAAGGCACTTCCTGGGTGCTGTCGGTGATCGCCGGCGACCGCTCCGGCCTGCTCTCACGCATCGCGCGCGTGCTGACCGCTTACGACATCAATCTCAATACCGCCAAGATCAACACGCTCGGCGCCCGGGCCGAGGATGTGTTCCTCATCACGGGAGAGGCCTTGAAGGACGCCAAGACCGTGGTCCGGCTGGAAAGCGACCTGGTCGAGCAGCTACGTACAGCCTAGTTCCGGGTTCCGGGTTCCGGGTTCCGGGTTCCGGGTTCCGGGTTCCGGGTTCTGGGTTCCGGGTTCAAGATTGGAGTGGGCTGAATATCGAGGGTTCCCACTTGAACTTTGAACTCGGAACTCGGAACGTTATTCGTCCTGCAGGTCCTGCCCCGGAAACAGCTCCTCGTTAAAACCGAAGTTGCGCAGGTCGCGGATGCGCATCGGGTAGAGGATGCCGGCGAGGTGATCGCATTCGTGCTGCACCACCCGCGCGTGAAAGTCACCCACGGTACGGTCGATTGGCGCCCCGTGCTGGTCAAATCCCCGGTAGCGCAGTTGCCGGAAGCGCGGCACCAGCCCCCGCATGCCGGGGACGCTCAAGCACCCTTCCCACCCCTCCTCCATCTCGCGCCCCACCGGCTCGAGCGCGGGATTGATCAGCACCGTGTACGGCACTTCCTCGGCGTCGGGATAACGGGGATTGCGCTCCACCCCGAAGATGACCACCTGCAATCCCACGCCGATCTGCGGCGCCGCGAGGCCGGCGCCGTTCAAGGCTTTCATGGTGTCATCCATGTCCGCGATCAGCGCGTGCAGCTCGGGCGTGTCAAAGCGCGCTACCGGCTGCGAAGGCTCGAGCAGGCGCGGGTCGCCCATGCGCAGGACCGGTCTAATCGCCATCGCCCGCCACCAACCGGTTGAGTATGTTGAGCACGCGGGCCATGGAACGTGCCGTGACCGCCTCGGCGTCCTCGATACGCACGCCCTGCGCGCTCGAGCCGCGCCCCGCCGCATGATTGACCACCACCGTGATCGCCGCGTAGCAAAGCCCGAGCTCGCGCGCCAGCGCTGCTTCCGGCATGCCGGTCATGCCGACGATGTCGGCGCCGTCGCGCTCGAGCCGGTTGATCTCGGCTGCGGTCTCGAGCCGCGGCCCCTGAGTGGCAGCATAAGTACCGCCCGCAACGACCGCCTCGCCAGCTGCCGCGGCTGATCCGATCAGCCGCTTGCGCAACGCCTCACAATAGGGATGCGTGAAGTCCACGTGCATGAGGCCCTTGCCGCGCGCTCCGGAGTAAGTCGATTGCCGCCCGTGCGTGTAGTCGATGATCTGGTCCGGCACCACCAGCGTGCCAGGGCCAAGATCGGCGCGGATGCCGCCCACCGTGGCCACTGCAACGATGTTTTTCACTTTCAGGGCATGCAGCGCCCACAGGTTGGCGCGGTAGTTCACCGCGTGCGGCGGGAGCGTGTGCCGGGTCCCGTGGCGCGCCAGAAACACCACCGCCTGCCCCTGCAACGTGCCGAATGACAGCGCCCCGGACGGCCTGCCGTAGGGCGTGCGCACCGTCTTGCGCCGCGTCACTTGCAGAGTGGCGAGCCGGGTGAGGCCGCTGCCGCCAATGATCCCTAGCATGATAATGGTGAATGATGAATGATGAATGAGGAACGATGCAGGAGCCTGGCGTTTATTTCAATTCTCATTCCGCATTCCTCATTCATCATTCGTCATGGCGTAAATCTCCGGCAGGTTGCGCCAATAGCCGCCCGCGTCCATGCCGCAGCCGAATACGTAGCGGTTGGGCAGTTTCACGCCCGTGAAATCGGCCTCTACCGGCTTGGCGCGGCCGATGTCCTTGTCCGCCAGCACCGCCAGAAAGACACGGGTCGCGCCATCGACGAGCAGCTTGTCGCGCACCGCCGCCAGGGTCCGCCCCTCGTCCAGTATGTCGTCGAGCACCAGCACCACCCGCGACGCCACGGAGATGCCCGGCTCCACCTTCCAGGAAATCTCGCCGCCACGGGTTGCAGCGCCATAGCGGGTGACTTCCAGGTAATCGAACTCGAGGGGAAAGCGGAGTTGCGGCAGTAGCTGCCCGGAGAATACGACGGCGCCGCGCATGACGCACAGCACCAGCGGGAAACTGCCCCCGAGCGCCGTGGAAATTTCGCGCGCCATCCGCTCTATCGCCCCGGACACGACGGCGGCCGGGCACAGCAGCTCCGCCGTGTCGAGCATGCGACGGGCCTTGTCGGGGGTGAGCGCCAAGCGGTCAGGCCTTTTTGTCCAGCAGTTTCAGCAATCCGTTCTCATCGAGCATCGTAATGCCCAGCTCGCTCGCCTTTGCGCTCTTCGACCCCGGATCGGCGCCGATCACGACGTAGTGCGTCTTTTTCGACACGCTTCCGGCAACCTTGCCTCCCAGCGCCTCGATTCTTTCCCTGGCGTCTTCGCGCGTGAGATGAGGCATAGTGCCCGTCAGCACGAAGGTCTTGCCGGCCAGCGGCAGGCTCGTGGCGCCTTGCGGCTCGGTCTCGGACCAGCGCACGCCGAGTTTACGCAATTGTTTCACGATTTCGCGGTTGTGCGGCTCGCTGAAAAAGCGCGCGATGCTTGCAGCCACCACCGGGCCGACGTCGGGAACCTGCTGCAACACCGCCTCCTCCGCCTCGACCAGGGCATCGAGCCCGCCAAAATAGCGCGCCAGGCCACTCGCGGTGGCTTCCCCGACATTGCGTATGCCCAGTGCAAAGATGAGCCGGGCGAGCGTCGTATTGCGGCTCTTGTCGATCGCGTCGAGCAGATTGGCGGCGGATTTTTCACCCATGCGCTCAAGCCCGGCCAGCTTTTCCGGCTCGAGCCGGAAAAGATCGGCGGGATTCTCGACCAATCCCTGCTCAACCAGCTGGTCCACGAGTTTATCGCCGAGGCCCTCGATGTCCATGGCGCGGCGCGAGGCGAAATGCAACAGCGCCTGCTTGCGCTGCGCGGGGCAGTAGAGGCCCGCGGTGCAACGCGCAATCGCCTCGTCGGGAAGCCGCTCGACCCGGGAACCGCAAACCGGGCAGCGCTCGGGCAGCTTGAACGCCCGGACATGGCGCGGACGGCGCTCCTGCACCACGCTGACGACTTCCGGGATCACGTCTCCGGCGCGGCGCACGATGACGTAGTCGCCGATATGCACGTCCTTGCGATGCACCTCGTCCTCGTTGTGGAGCGTGGCGTTGGTGACCGTGACGCCGCCGACCGACACCGGGGCGAGGCGCGCCACCGGCGTCAAGGCGCCGGTTCGGCCGACCTGCACGTCGATCCCCAGCACCTCGGTTATCTCCTCCTCCGCGGGGAACTTGTGGGCAACGGCGAACCGCGGCGCCCGTGACACATATCCCAGCCGCTCCTGCTGGCGCAGGCTGTCGACCTTGTAGACCACGCCATCGATCTGGTAGGGCAGGCTGGCGCGGCGCTCGCCGATATCGCGGAAGTAGCCGAGCAGCCCCTCCCTGCCGAGCACGACACGCCGGTCCCGGCTGACGGGAAAGCCCAGCGTCTCCAGGTGCGCCATTTGCAGGCTGTGCCGGTCGCCCGGCACCCTGCCGCCGCTGAAGCGGCCCAAGCCGTAGGCGAAAAACGCGAGGTGCCGCGATGCGGTTATGCGCGAGTCGAGCTGCCGCAGCGATCCGGCGGCGGCATTGCGCGGGTTGGCGAATTCCTTCTCGCCCTTTTTGCGCTGCTCGCTGTTCAACGCCTCGAAATCGCGCTTGAGCATCATGACTTCGCCGCGGACTTCCAGCGTTTCGGGGATGGACGCTCCCTGCAGTCGCAGCGGCAGCACGCGCACCGTGCGCAGATTGGCGGTGACGTCCTCGCCGGTGTAACCATCGCCGCGGGTGGCGCCGAGGGCGAACACGCCCCGCTCATAGGTCAGGCTGATTGCCAGGCCGTCGAACTTGGGCTCGACCGCATAGTCCACTTCGTCATCCAGCTCCAGCCCTTCCCGCACGCGCCGGTCAAAAGCTTCCACCTCCTCGGGGCTCAATGCATTGGCCAGCGACAGCATCGGCGTGGCGTGCGTAACCTGGGAGAACGCGGGAAGCGGCCTCCCTCCAACCCGCAGCGTCGGCGAATCGGGCGCCGCCAGAGCGGGGTAGCGGCTCTCCAGGTCCTGCAACTCCCGCAGCAGGCGATCGTATTCCGCGTCCGGCAGCGTCGGCGCATCGAGCACGTAATAACTGTGGTTGGCGCGCTCGATTTCATCGCGCAGCCTGGCCGCGCGCGCCGCGACGGGCTTGGGGACAACCATTGTTTTACGAAAACAACTGCAGGGCGCGTGCGCCGCCTGCCGGGATGCCGCGCAGTTCCATCGCGGCGTGGAGCGAGCGCAGCTGCTCCTTGATCCGTGCGATGCCGGCTTCGGTAAGGGGCACGCGGTTGTCATCCACGAGGCGGCCGCCCAGCGAGCGGGCGACGGCGCCCGCCACCTCGAGCATGCGGTCGAGCACGCCGGCTCCATTCGCCACCCTCGGCACGTCCAGGAGGAGGGTGACGCCCCGGGTGGTGAGGCCCTTGATGCTCTCGGGCAGGAACGGCGCCGGCTCGTGGTTGTCCAGCGTGAACAGCGTCTGGCGCTGCTCGTTGCGGTAGTGGAATACCCCGTCGGGCTCGAGCTTGAAGCCCGCGGCTTCCGCGGCCGCGCGTATCCGGGTGCCCTGAAATGCCGCGCCTTCCGGCGCAATGATATTGAAGCCGACCGCGACATCGGCGTCGGCACAGAAAGCGTCGAGCTCGCGCGCGCGCTTCAAGGCCGCTTGCGTGTCCGGGCAGGTCGCCGGCGCGGAGATTCTTTCGGCGCAACTCTTCACCGCGTCGCAAAAAGTGGCAAGCTGGGCGGAATTGACGGCGCCGGTGCGGTTCACCAGTTGCAGCGAGACGCGCAGCGCGCGAAAGTGCCCGCCCCTGCCGCGCACGACATCCTCCCAGGTCCCGCTCTGGGCATCGAGCCCGGAGATGTGAACCGGCTTGCCGCAGGACGCGATTCTGCTCGCCAGCTCGCTGATCACGGTATCGGCTATCGGTCCATCCGAATGGATTTCGGCCACGTAATCCAGCGCGGCATCAAGACCGTTCGCGGCGTCGTCCGTGTCCGGGCGCGGCCCGTGCGACAGCGGCTGCCTGCCGCCCTCTCCCGCCGGCTCCTGCGGCACCAGCTGCGGCTCCAGGCGGCCATCCGGCAGGGCCGACTCGACCCCGGCTTTCAGCAGCACGTCGTCGTGCCCGGCGCCGAACGCCTGTTGCATGCGGCGGCGATAGCCGCGCTCCTGCAGCCCGTTGTACAGATAGACCGCGCCGACCACCACCGCGCCGATGACTAACAGGCTCAACTGCAGGTCGCTCATCGACCCTCCTCAGGCCGCGGCTTCTCTCAGCTTCATCGCCTCTTCGATGTCAACCGCCACCACGCGCGAGACGCCGGGTTCCTGCATGGTGATGCCCAGCAGCTGCTCGGCGATCTCCATGGTGATCTTGTTGTGGCTGATGAAGAGAAACTGCGATTGCCGCGACATCTTCTTCACCAGCTCGCAGAAGCGCTCGGTGTTGTGATCGTCGAGCGGCGCGTCCACCTCGTCGAGCAGGCAGAAGGGCGCGGGATTCAACTGGAATATCGAGAACACCAGTGACAGCGCCGTCAACGCCTTCTCGCCACCCGACAGGAGATGGATGGTGGTGTTCTTCTTGCCGGGAGGCTGCGCCTGCACCAGTATGCCGGCGTCGAGTATTTCCTCGCCGGTCAGCACCAGCCGGGCGTTGCCGCCGCCGAACAGCGCCGGGAACATCTCGCTGAAATGGCGATTGACCTCGTCGAACGTATGCTGCAGCCGTTCGCGGGTTTCCCGGTCGATGCGGCGGATTGCGTCCTCCAGCGTAGCCATCGCCTCGGTGAGATCGCGCGACTGGGAATCGAGGTATTCCCTGCGGCTGCTGGCCGCTTGCAACTCCTCGAGCGCCGCAAGGTTGACCGCTCCGAGCCCCTTGATCTCCTCGTTCAGGCGGGCGATCTCGCCGTTCAACGCGCCCGGCCGCATGCCTTTTTCCAGTTGCTGCGCCACCGCTTCCTCGCTCGCGCCGGCCTCCACCAGTTGCTGGGCATACTGCTCCTCGCTGAGTCGCGCCTCCTGCTCCTTCAGGCGCATCTCGGCAATCCGCTCGCGCAGCGGCGCGAGCTTCTGCTCCGCCTCATGCCGTTCCTCGTCGGTCGCCTTGAGGCTCGCTTCCATTGCCTCCAGCGCATCACGCGCCTGGGCGAGCGCCTGCTCGCAGCCGGCGCGCGCCTCGAGCGCCCGTTGCAGGCGCTCCAGCAACGGCGCCTCCTCGTAGCCCGCGAGCTCCTGCTGCCTCGAAGCGAGCGTTGCGTTGAGCTGTAGCCCGCTCTCAGAGATAACTTTAATAGTATTTAATATCTCATTGATTCTATTGTCACATGATTGATTGTGAAACACCGCCTTCTGGGCCGACTCACGCGCCTGCTGCAAGGCGTTTCGCTGCAGCTCCAGGACGTTCTCGGCGCGCCGGTAGAGATCGGTAGCGAGCTGGAGCTGGCCCTGCTGCTTGAGAACCTCATCCTGCAGCTCCGTCACGCGCCGCCCGGCCACCTGGCTCGCCAGGGTCACCGCAACGGTCTGGGCTTCGATCTCGGCGAGCTCCGTCGCCACCCGGTCGGCGCGCTGCGTGACCCGCTGGTCGAACTCGGTGAGTTGCAGCGCTTCCATCTGCAGCGCGTGATGGCGCTGTTGCCGGTCGTTGATCGCATCGCGAGATTCGTCGAGCCGCGCGCGCCTTTGCTCGACATCCCGTTCCGCTGCGGTAGCAGCTTGCCGCAGCCGATCGAGCGCAGCCCTCGCCTCCGCGAGGGCGCCTCCCAACTGCTCGATCTCGCGCTGACGGCTCAGCACGCCGTGCAGCTCGCTGTCGGGGGCGTGGAAGCTCATCGTGTGACGGGTGAAAACATGACCTTCACGAGTCACCAGCATGGCGCCCGCGGGCAGGCGCTCGCGAACTGTCAGCGCGGCGGACGTGTCCGCAATCACATAAACGTGTTGCAGCCAGTCCTCGACGACGGCTTGCAGCCGGGAGTCGTCGCAGGTGACGTAACGGCGGAGCGGCTCGCAGCCGGCAAGCGGCATGGCCGGGGCCGCCGCCGCGTGAGCGGGAGCGAACACCGTGATCCTTCCCGGAGGCGGCTCGGAGAACCAGCTGCCAGCCTGCTCCACCCGGTCGAGGGCGATGGCATTCAAGCGCTCGCGCAGCGCCGCCTCCAGCGCATCCTCCCAGCCGGTCTCGATGCGAATCTGCTGCCACAGCCGCGGCGCTCTGCCGAGACCGCGGGCCTCCAGCCAGTCCTTGGTATTGGCGCCGCGCGCCAGCCGCTCCTGCAATTGCGTCAGGGCCTGCAACTGCGCTTCGAGCCCGGCCAGCCTCTGGCCCGCGGCCTCCACATCGGCATCCCTGTCGCGCAAGGCCTGTTCCGCCTCGGGCAACCGCTCTTCGCCGGTCTCCATGGCGGCGCGCAGGCCCTGCAGCTCCTCCTCGAGCGCCGCGATGTCGCCGCGCAATTGCTGTAGCCGCAGCGCATCGGCAGGCAACAGCGCCACGCGCTCATCCTGCAAACGCCGGGCGCGCAACCCCAGTTCTTCCATCGTTTGCCGGGCGTGGGCTTCCTTGGTCTGCTCCACGCCCATGGCCTGCTCGGCGAGCGCCAGGGCGCGCTGCAGTTCTTCGTAACGATTGCGGGTGGCCCTGAAAACCTCCTCCGCAAGGGGCAGCTTGTCGCTTTCGACCCTGGCTGCCACTTCCCGCGCCGCCACGTCTTCCGCCGCGGCTGCGCGCTCGCTTTGCAGCCCGGCGAGGGTGGATTGCGCCGTTGCCAGCTGTTCCTGCCCGTGTTCGGCCTGGGCGCGCAATTCGGCGAGATCGCGCTCGACCCGCTGCCGGTTTTCGCGCAGGTGGGCGAGCTCCTGCTCGAGCCGCGCGGTTTCGGCATTGGCTTCGTAGAAGGCGCCCTGGGCAGCATGCACCGCGTCGCTGCCGCGATAGTGCTGCGCGCGCAGATCTTCCAGGCGCTTTTCGGTGTCGCGCAACCGCGCGGTCTCGGCTTCCAGTTCCAAGGTGAGGCTCTCGATTTCCCGCAGGTGTCGCGCGCGCTGCGCGCCCGCCTCCCGCTTTTTCAGCAGCGACAGCTGGTTCTGCGCCAGGCGCAACCGGCCCTGCAACTCGTGATAGCGGCTCGCGATCTCCGCCTGGGATTGCAGGTGCTCGAGCTGTTTGCCGAGTTCGGCGCGCACGTCTTCCACCCGCAGCAGGTTGTCGCGCGTGTCCTTCAGCCGCAACTCGGTTTCATGCCGGCGAGCGCGGTATTTCGAGACGCCCGCCGCTTCCTCGAGAAATATTCTCAGCTCCTCCGGCTTGGCATCGATCACCCGCGAGATCATGCCCTGCTCGATGATGGCGTAGGCGCGGCTGCCCAGCCCGGTGCCGAGGAAGATGTCGGCGACATCGCGCCGGCGCACGTGGACGTTGTTGATGTAGTACGAAGTCGCCTCGTCGTCGCGGACCAGAATGCGTTTCACCGAGATCTCGGCGTAGCTCGACCACTGCCCGCCGGCCCGCCCGAGGCTGTTGTCAAAAATCAGCTCGACGCTCGAGCGGTTCACCGGCTGGCGCTGGCCGGAGCCGTTGAACAGGATGTCCTGCATGGTGTCCCCGCGCAGATGCTTGGCGGAGGTTTCACCCAGCACCCAGCGGACCGCGTCGATGACATTCGACTTGCCGCAGCCGTTGGGGCCGACGATGCCTACCAGTTGTCCGGGGACGGGGATGTGAGTGGGGTCTACGAAAGACTTGAAGCCTGCGAGATTGATCTGTTTGAGTCTCAATTGAGAGGTCTTGTTAGAGGACTTATTGGAGGTTTGATGGGCGAGGTTATAATTCGCAGGGTATTCAAGTTTATATTTTACAGAAAATTCAGGCCGCCGCGATAATGCCCAGCAAACCCGGCCGCAAGCTGGAGACCTTCGTCAATCCCCAGCCTGCGCGCGACTACCGGATTCACATGGAAATACCGGAGTTTACCTGCCGGTGCCCGCGCACCGGGCAGCCCGACTTCGCGACTCTCGTGCTCGACTACGTCCCCGATAAGCGCTGCGTAGAGTTGAAAAGCCTCAAATTGTACGTCTGGTCGTTTCGCAACGAAGGCGCCTTCCATGAGGCCGTGACCAACCGCATGCTCGGCGATCTCGTGAGGGCAACGCACCCGCGCTTCATGCGGCTGACTGCGAAATTCAACGTGCGCGGCGGGATTTTCACGACCGTCGTCGCCGAGCACGCCAAGCCGGGCTGGAAGCCGGCGCCACCGGTGGACCTGGCGGCGCTTCCCGCCTCATCCAGCACTCGCGGCTGAGGCCGCCAAGCTTCTTATGATCCCGACCTTTGAGTTCTCACGGGGCGTCCGCAGGCGCGACCGGTTCCCATCGTGAATCCCGACCTCGAGCGGCTGCGGACCTACCCCTTTCAGAAGCTCAACACGCTGCTCGAAGGCGTCCGGCCCGATCCTTCGCTCAAGCCGATTCCCCTCTACATCGGCGAGCCCAAGCATCCCACACCTGAATTCATCAGGCGCGCGCTGGTCGGCCATCTCGAAGGGCTGGCAAGCTATCCCCTGACCCTCGGCACCCTGGAGCTGCGCGAGGCCATCGCCGCGTGGCTGAAGCGCCGCTACCATCTCGACGGGGTGGACCCGGCGACGGAGGTCATCCCGGTAACCGGCAGCCGCGAAGCCTTGTTCGCCATTGCGCAGACCGTGGTGGACCGAACGCGCCCGGACCCGGTCGTGGTCTGTCCCAATCCGTTCTACCAGATCTACGAAGGCGCGGCGCTGCTCGCCGGCGCCACGCCGTATTACCTCAACAGCCTGCCGGAGAACGGCTACGCGTTCGATTACGACCAGCTGCCGGAAGCGGTGTGGCGCCGCACGCAACTCCTCTACGTCTGCTCGCCCGGCAACCCGACAGGTTACGTGATGCCGCTTGCGGACTGGGAGCGGTTGTTCGCGCTGTCCGACCGCTACGGCATGGTGATCGCGTCCGACGAGTGCTATTCGGAGATTTACTTCAACGAGAGCCGTCCCCCGCTCGGCGCGCTCGAGGCGGCGCAGCGGCTTGGCCGCAAGGGCTACCCGCGCCTGGTGGTGTTCTCGAGCCTGTCCAAGCGCTCCAACGTCCCGGGCATGCGCTCCGGCTTCGTGGCGGGCGACGCGTCCATCATCAAACCCTATCTGCTCTACCGGACCTACCAGGGATGCGCGATGAGCCCGCCGGTGCAGCAGGCCAGCATCGCCGCCTGGAACGACGAGACGCACGTCGTCGAGAACCGGCGGCTGTACCGGGAGAAATTCGCCGCCGCCCTGGACATCCTGCGCCCGGCGCTTGACGTGAAAATGCCGGAAGCCGCGTTCTACTTCTGGTTCAAGACCCCGATTCCCGACACCGAGTTCGCGCGCAAGCTCTTCCAGCAGCAGGCGGTGACGGTGCTCCCCGGCAGCTACCTCGCGCGCGATTCCGGCGGCGTCAATCCCGGCACGAACCGCGCGCGCATCGCGCTGGTGTCCACGGTGGCGGAATGCATGGAGTCCTCCCGGCGCATTCGCGCCTTTGTCGAATCCTTGTGATCACGGGGTAGAATCGCAGTCATGAACGAATTGCAAACCACCATCGAGCAGGCGTGGGAGCACCGCGCTGATCTGAAACCCGGGGCAGCGCCCGCCAGGGTTGGCGAGGCGGTATTCCAGGTCCTGGCCGGCCTGGATGCGGGCAGCATCCGGGTCGCCGAGAAAATCGGGGGCGCATGGGTCGTGCATCAATGGATCAAGAAAGCCGTGCTGCTGTCGTTCCGGCTCGAGGACAACGTGCCGATGGCGGGCGCGGCGACCCAGTATTACGACAAGGTCCCGAGCAAATTCGCGCATTACTCGCGCGAAGACTTCGCGCGCGGCGGTTTCCGCGTGGTGCCGCCGGCGATGGTCCGGCGCGGCGCGTTCATCGCGAAGAACGCGGTGCTGATGCCCTCCTACGTCAACATCGGCGCTTACGTCGACGAAGGCACCATGGTGGACACCTGGGCCACCGTCGGCTCCTGCGCCCAGATCGGCAAGAACGTGCATCTCTCCGGCGGCGTGGGCATCGGCGGCGTGCTGGAGCCGTTGCAGGCCAATCCCACCATCATCGAGGACAACTGCTTCATCGGAGCGCGCTCGGAGATCGTGGAAGGCGTCGTGGTTGAGGAAGGCGCGGTCATTTCGATGGGCGTTTTCATCGGCGCCAGTACCCGCATCTATCACCGGCACACCGGCGAGACGCTCTACGGCCGCGTGCCGGCGGGCTCGGTCGTGGTGCCGGGCACCCTGCCCGCGGCGGACGGCAAGTGCAGCCTTTATTGCGCGATAATCGTGAAACAGGTGGACGCCAGGACGCGCGCCAAGACCAGCATCAACGAGTTGTTGCGCAGCGACTAGGGGCACCCCGGCAATCACGGGGTGTATAGTAATTTCAAGGCGGCAGCTGCCGCTTACAAGGGAGTAGCCATGTTCGTGACACCGCTCTACAAGCTGATGGCTGAGAAGCAGGCTTCGGACCTGTTTTTCACCGCCGGGGCGCCGATCCAGATCAAGATCAACGGCGTGGTCATGCCGATCAACAGCCAGCTCCTCGACGCCGAGCAGTGCAAGAAGATCTGCTACGAGCTGATGAACGAGGCGCAGATCAAGGAATTCGAATCCACCCACGAGATGAACTTCGCGCAGATCGCGGGCGAACTCGGCAACTTCCGCATCAACATCTTCCACCAGAAGAACACGGTGGCAATGGTGATCCGCTTCGTCAAGCCCGACGTGCCCGCGTTGGAAACCCTGGGTTTGCCGCTGATCCTGAAGGACGTGATCATGGAAAAGATGGGGCTGGTGCTGGTGGTGGGCTCGACCGGCTCGGGCAAGTCCACCACCATGGCTTCCATGATCGATTACCGCAACACCCACAGGTCCGGCCACATCCTCACCATCGAGGACCCGGTGGAGTTCGCCTTCAAGCACAAGAAATCGATCGTCAACCAGCGCGAAGTGCGCGTCGACACTCAAAGCTACGCGAACGCTCTGACCAGCGCGATGCGCGAGGCGCCGGATCTCATCATGATCGGCGAGATCCGCGACCAGCCGACGCTGCAGAACTGCCTCCTGTTCGCGCAGACCGGGCACCTGTGCCTGTCCACGCTCCACGCCAACAACAGCTACAACGCGTTGAACCGCATCATCAATTTCTTTCCGCGCGAGTCGCGCGATTCGCTGCTGGCCGATCTTTCGATTGCACTGCGCGCCGTCATCTCCCAGCGCCTGATACGCACCGCGGACGGCAAGCGCATACCGGCCGTGGAAGTGCTGCTGAACACCAAACACATCCAGGACCTGATCATGAAAGGCGACATCAGCCTGATCAAGGACGCGCTGGAACAGAGCCTCTCGCCCGGGTCGCAGTCTTTCGAGCAGGCGTTGTTCTATCACATCAACAGCGGAAGAGTGTCGGTCGACGAAGCGATGGCGCACTCGGATTCGCCCACCAACCTGCACTGGCTCCTCAACAACGCCCCGAAGTCCACCGGCGCGCCGGCGTTCTCGAGCCAGTCCCCGGACGCCCCCAAGCAGCCCAACGACATCACCAGCATCAAGCTGAATCTCGACGCACTGGGATAACCCAGTGATGAGTGTTGAGTGATGAGTGTTGAGTGCTTAGTATTGAGTTCAACGTCAGGTCGCATTTAACTCAAAATTCAAAACTCAAAACTCAAAACTGCCGCAAGCCGCTGGACTGTCAGCGGCTTGATGCGTTTCGGCGCCCGCCGCTTGCGCGCGGCGCGCCTCGCTCACGGCCACGGCACGCAAAATGCGCGCGATGAGGCGGCTTACCTGACCTTGCACGCGCTCGGGCTGCCGCTCGAGTCGGCGGCAGGCACCCTGGATCGGGCCGTCAGCTCGCCGGCAGCGCGGCGCGTGCTGAAGCTTTTCGAAACCCGCATCGAGAGCGGCAAGCCGGCCGCCTACCTGACACGGGAGGCCTGGCTCGGCGGCTTTCGTTTCTACGTGGACGAGCGCGCCATCGTCCCGCGCTCGCATATCGCCGGGTTGGTTCTCGACCGCCTCGCGCCCTGGATTGCCGCTGCCGGGAGTATCAGGACAGCGCTCGATCTCTGCACGGGGTCCGGCTGCCTCGCCATCCTGCTGGCGCGCGCCTTTCCCCGCGCGAAGATCGATGCCGCCGACCTGTCGCCCGCGGCGCTGGCCGTCGCCCGGTTGAATGTCGGTCACTACCGGATGCGCGCCCGCATCCGCCTGATCCCATCCGATCTGTTTTCAGCGCTGGGCGGAAAACAATACGACCTCATCGTCTGCAACCCGCCCTATGTCACCGCCGCCGCCATGCGCCGCCTGCCGCGCGAGTACCGCCACGAACCCCGCCTGGCGCTGGCGGGAGGCAGAGACGGCCTTGACGCCGTGCGCGCGATCCTGTTGCAGGCGGCGGACTACCTCAAGCCGGGAGGAACGCTGGTGATGGAGGTCGGCAGCGGGCGGGCGCGTGTCGAGCGCGCCTTTCCGCGGGTGGAGTTCACCTGGGTCGAGACCCCGGGTGGCGGCGACGTGCTGATCGCGCCGCGGGACGAACTTCCGCACTAGGTGCTGCCAGCCCCAGCGACGCCAGCAGCTGCCGCACCTCCGGGCGCGGCACTTCGACGTATTGCCCGCGCCTCAGGTTGCGCGGCAGGCTCACGCTGCCAAAGCGCACGCGCATCAGACGGCTCACCCGCAGGTGCAGCGCCTCGAACAGCCGGCGCACCTCGCGATTGCGTCCCTCGCGGATGACGATGTGGTACCAGTGATTGGCGCCCTCGCCGCCCCGGTCGTGAACGGCCACGCAACGGGCCATGCCGTCGTCGAGCCGCAGCCCGGACAGGAGCTTTTCCTGCTGCTCCGGGGAAATCCTGCCCAGCACGCGCACCGCGTACTCGCGTTCTATCTCGTAGCGCGGATGCATCATGCGGTTGGCCAGTTCGCCCGAAGTGGTGAGTATCAGCAGCCCGCTGGTGTTGAAGTCGAGGCGGCCCACCGCCAGCCATTTCGCGCCGCGCGCCGGCGGCAGCCGGTCGAAGACGCTGGCGCGCCTGCCGGGGTCATCGCGGCTGACGATTTCACCCTCGGGCTTGTAATAGAGCAGCACCCGCGGCGGAGTCAGGTCCGCGGCACGGTTGAGGGCGCGACCGTTGATCTCGATTAAGTCGGCTGGGCCGACGCGCGCGCCTATGGTCGCCGGCGCGCCGTTGACCGTCACGCGGCCGGCGCGCACCAGCTCTTCCATGTCGCGGCGCGATCCCAGCCCGGATTGCGCCAGTGCCTTTTGCAGCTTGTACGTCCCGCTTTGCGGCGGCACGGGCGGTTCATGCTTTTTCATGGGATGGATGTCATGCCTCGCGCCGCTCCAGCACGGCCTGCGCCAGCGTCCCGCTGTCCACGTGCTCGAGCTCGCCGCCCACCGGCAGCCCGCGCGCGATGCGCGTCACCTTCAGGCCGCGGGCGCGCAGCGCCTCTCCTATGTAATGCGCGGTGGCCTCCCCCTCCACGGTGAAGTTGGTGGCGAGGATCACCTCGCGCACCGTGCCATCGGCGGCGCGGCGGATCAGCCGGTCGAGATGAATTTCCTTGGGCCCGATGCCATCGAGGGGCGATAGCACTCCCATCAACACGAAATACCGGCCCTGGTAGCACTGCGCCTGCTCCATCATGAGAAGATCGCCCGGCGCCTCCACGACGCACAACGAGGCCGAATCCCGCCGGGGCGAGCTGCACAGGCCGCACACGGGATCCTCGGCGTAGTTGTTGCACTTTTCGCAATGACGAACCCTGGCCAGCGCCTGGCTCAACGCCGCGGCGAGCCGCGTTGCGCCCGGCGGGTCGCGCTGCAGCAGGTGATAAGCCATGCGCTGGGACGACTTGGGCCCGACGCCCGGCAAACAGCGCAAGGCGGAAATAAGCTCTTCTAAACTGGATGATGTTTTCACAACGCCTTGCGCTGTTCCGGGTTTCGGGTTCAAGGTTCAAGGTTCAAGGTTGTCAGCAGCGAGCTGCCGCTAGCGATTTTGAACTCGGAACATTGAACTCGGAACCGGCCTAAAACGGAAGTTTTAAGCCCGGCGGCAGGGGCAGCCCCGCGGTCGCGGCGGCCATTTTCTCCTGCGTCGTTGCCTCGATTTTCCGCACCGCATCGTTGACCGCGGCGGCAACGAGATCTTCCAGCATGTCCCGGTCTTCCGCGAGCAGCTTGGGATCGATGGCGACGCGCTTCACCTCGTGGCGGCCGGTCATCACCACCTTGATGAGGCCCGAGCCCGCCTGGCCTTCGATTTCCATCACGGCCAGCTGCTCCTGCAGCTTCTTCATGTTGTCCTGCATGAGCTGCGCCTGCTTCATCAGGTTGCCGATTCCGCCCTTCATTCCCGCTCTCCCATTCAATCACTGCGCCGGCTTGATCGAGGATCCCACGATGCGCGCATCGAAATTATCCACCAGCTCGCGCACGAAAGGATCCTGCTCGATGGCGGCGATGGCCTGCGCCTGCCGCTGCTGCTTGTCCCGGTCGGCGATCGCAGCCGGCGAGCCGCCGGCAGCGCCGGCGACCTGGATGGAAAGCCGCAGCGGCGCGCCGAAATGCTGCTCCAGCGCCGACTTCAAGCGCTCCTGGAACGGCCCGTTGAGCAGCCGTTGATGGGCCTCGCCTATCTTCAATTCAATGCGCGATTCCCCTCGCCCGACCAGCTCGCAATTTCTTGCGAGCTCGAGTGTCATGGCCGTGAGCCCCAGCTGATCGACCAGCTCCGGCCAGGCGATGTCACCGGGGTTTTTTTTTGATACGAGGGCCGGTGGCGGCGGTGTCGCTGCTGCTGCCTGCCTGGGGGCTGCCGGTCGCGGCGCCGGCGCCGCGATGCCCTCCACTCCCGGGACGAAGGCAAGCATCCTCAAAAGCGTCATCGCGAAACCCGCGCGCTCATCGGGCGCCAGCCCGAGGTCGCCGCGGCCCTGTATCGCAATCTGGTAGTAGAGCTGCAGGTCTTCGGGCGAAAAAAGCGGAGCGAGCCCGTCGATCGCGGCGCGATCAGGATCATCCTCGGCGAAGGCGTCCGGCACCGTTTGCGCGAGCGACAGCCGGTGCGTGAGCGACGCCAGGTCCTGCAGCGCGGATTCGAAGGACAGGCTCAGGGCTTCCATGCGCCCGGCTTCCGCCATCAGGGCGGCGCCGTCCCGTTTCGCCAGCGCCCCCAGGATCGAGTAAAGATGATCGCGCCCGACCACGCCCAGCATGGCGCGCACCGATTCCTGTATGACGCTGCCCCCGCCATGGGCGATCGCCTGGTCGAGGAGCGACAGCGCATCGCGCAGGCTGCCCTGGGCCGCGTGCGCGAGCAGCAGCAAGGCCGGGGGCTCAAAGCGGATGCCCTCGACTTCCAGCACGTGCTGCAGCCGGCCGCGGATCTGCTGCTGCGGTATTTGCTTGAGATTGAACTGCAGGCAGCGCGACAGCACCGTCACCGGGATCTTCTGCGGTTCGGTGGTGGCCAGTATGAACTTGACGTGCTGCGGCGGCTCTTCCAGCGTTTTTAACATCGCGTTGAACGCGTTGCGAGACAGCATGTGCACTTCGTCGATGATGTAGACCTTGTAGCGCCCGGCGGTGGGGGCGTAGAGCGCGTTGTCCAGGAGCTCCCGCATGTTGTCCACCTGGGTGTTGGAGGCGGCATCGAGCTCGATCAGGTCGACAAAGCGGCCCACATCGATCTCCGTGCACGCGGAGCAGCGCCCGCAGGGGGTCGCGGTGACACCGGTCTCGCAGTTCAATGCCTTCGCGATGATGCGCGCAAGCGTGGTCTTACCGACGCCGCGCGTCCCGGTGAAGAGATAGGCGTGGTGCAGCCGCTGCTGCGTCAACGCGTTTTCCAGCGCGCGCACCACGTGCTCCTGCCCGACCAGCTCGGCAAAAGTGCGGGGGCGCCATTTACGGGCAAGAACTTGAGTCACGGGGGAGAAACGGTGAGCGGTGACGAGTGAGCGGTATTCTACAACCGGGCCGGCTGCCGTTCACCGCTTTTTTTATTCCCGGAAATGATACTGGAGCCTGACCTGGTGAAATTCAATGCCGTCGTTGGGGCCCTTGATGTTGCCGTTGGAGAAGTGTTGAAAGCGATAGCCCAGATCCCAGGCGTCACGGGTTCCGAAGCGGTAGCCCAAGCCAAGGTGTTCGGCAAACTGGAACTGGCTGCCGAAGCGCTTGTCGCCGATTCGCTGTCCTGGACAGCAGGTGGAATCCGACCGCCGCCTCGAAGTAAGGTCCCGCCAGGCGGTTTCTCTGCAGCCGGAACACCGGGGTCAGGCCGATTTCGGCAATGCGGCCGTTTTGCCCGGGCTGTGCATCATGCCACCAGTAACCCAGTTCCAGGTCCCAATAACCGCCGACATGCCACCCGGCACCCTGGAACCAGCGCTTGCCCCAGTCCCACTGGACGGAGATCCTCCCCAGGTCGATGCCCTCGCTGCCACCGACCTCGGTCGCGATCCCATCCACTGCAGCGGCCGGCAAGCCTGACAGGCACAAGAGACCTGCCACCACCCCCGCCGCCAGTGTTTTTTTCATTTTTCTTATTTTTTGGCGCGAGCCCCTCGCGCCAGCTGCCAGCCAACAAAGGGTGGCGAGCCTTACCCCCGGCACTTGCAAGAAATAGCGGTGGCTGCTTCCTTCCGGACCTGACCAGGTTCACTACCGTGCAATGCGGGGAGGCCCGCCGTCGGAGAATTGTAAGCATTATTGCCCGGCACGGCCACTTGACGTGGATTCCACTAGAATCTTTACAAGCACACTGTTTAGTGCTTCCATTCGGCTGAAAATGGGGTGCGGAGCTGGCCCCTGCCCGAGTTTCAAATTCCCGGCACTGACCGTTACTGCAAGCGGAGGAATGCATGGCCACGAAGTCGATTGAATCCGTACTCCAGGAAAACCGTGTCTTCCCGCCCAGCGCGGCGTTTGCCAGGCAAGCCGCCATACCGAGCATGGATGCGTACCGCAAGTTGTGCGCCGAAGCGGAGCAGGATTTCGAGGGCTTCTGGGCGAGGCTCGCGCGCAAGCACCTGCTGTGGCACAAACCCTTCACCCAGGTGCTGGACGAAAGCAAAGCGCCTTTCTTCAAGTGGTTCGAGGACGGCCAGCTGAACGCGTCCTACAACAGCCTCGACCGCCATCTCAAGACCCAGCCCGACAAGGTCGCGATCCTCTTCGAGGCTGATGACGGCAAGGTCACGAAGATCACGTACCGGGAGCTCCTGCGCCGGGTCTGCATGATGGCGAACGGCCTCAAATCGCGCGGCATCAAGAAAGGCGACCGCGTCATCGTCTACATGCCGATGTCGATCGAGGCCGTGGTCGCGATGCAGGCTTGCGCGCGCCTGGGCGCCGTCCATTCCGTGGTATTCGGCGGGTTTTCGGCGAAAAGCCTCCAGGAACGCATCATTGACGCCGGCGCCGTGGCGGTGCTCACCGCGGACGGTCAGTATCGCGGCGGCCGCGAGATCCCGCTGAAGCCCGCCGTGGACGAAGCGCTCTCCCTGGGCGGGTGCGAATCGATCAAGTCCGTCGTGGTCTACAAGCGCACCGGAACCGCGGTCCAGTGGAATGCCAAGCATGACGTGTGGCTGCACGAACTCATGAACGGCCAGGCCGACACCTGCGAGCCGACCTGGGTCGACGCCGAGCACCCGCTCTTCATCCTCTACACCTCCGGCTCGACCGGCAAGCCGAAGGGCATCCAGCATTCCACCGGCGGCTACCTGCTGTGGACCATCCTGACGATGAAGTGGGTGTTCGACTACAAGCCTGCCGACGTTTTCTGGTGCACGGCCGACGTGGGCTGGGGCACCGGGTACTCTTACGTCTGCTACGGGCCGCTCGCCTGCGGCGCCACCGAGGTCGTTTTCGAGGGCGTGCCGGTCTATCCGGACGCGGGGCGCTTCTGGAGAATGATCCAGGATCACAAGGTGTCGGTGTTCTACACGGCGCCCACGGCGATCCGCTCGTTGATCAAGGCCGGCGGCGACCTGCCGAAAAAATACAACCTGTCCTCCCTGCGCATCCTCGGCACGGTTGGCGAGCCGATCAATCCCGAGGCGTGGATGTGGTACCACGAGACCGTCGGCGGCGGCCGCTGCCCGATCGTGGATACCTGGTGGCAGACCGAGACCGGCGGCCACATGATCTCGCCATTGCCGGGCGCGACGCCGACCAAGCCCGGTTCCGCCACCTTCCCGCTGCCCGGCATCTTCGCCGACATCGTGGACGAGGCCGGGCACTCCGTGGACAAGGGCAAGGGCGGCATCCTGGTGATCAAGCGCCCGTGGCCCGCCATGCTGCGCACCATCTGGGGCGATCCCGAGCGTTACCTGAAGACCTATTATCCCGAGGAATTCAAGGGGAAATACTATCTCGCCGGCGACGGCGCGTCGTTCGACGCGGAGGGCTACATCCGGATCATGGGCCGCATCGACGACGTGCTCAACGTATCGGGCCATCGCCTCGGCACGATGGAGATCGAGTCGGCATTGGTGGCGAATACCAGGCTGGTGGCGGAGGCGGCGGTGGTCGGCCGGCCCGACGATCTCACCGGCGAGGCCATCGTCGCCTTCGTGGTGCTGAAGCAGCAGCGCCCG
>CAZFRR010000003.1:0-1831 GCA_964521405.1 uncultured Streptomycetaceae bacterium
CAGCGTTGCGCGCTGAACCTCACCGGCACCGACCTGGAAACCGTGGCGCGCGGCGACTGGCTGCTGCATGAAGCCATCCACGCTCCGGCGCAGCGCATCGACGCGCGCGTCACCGTGCTCGGCTCGGAAAAGCAGCCGCTCGAGCACTGGACGCCGCTGCACCTGCACCTCGCCACCGCGGACGTCACCGCGCGCATCTCCATACCCAAGGAAGGCGCCATCGCTCCCGGAGCCTCCGCGATCGCGCAACTGGTGCTGGCCAAGCCGGTGGCGGCGTTGAACGGCGACCGCCTCATCCTGCGCGACCAGTCCGCGCGGCGCACGCTCGGCGGCGGCGTGGTGCTGGACCCGTTCGCGCGTCCGATGCGGCGCGCAACCAGTGCCCGGCTGGCCGAACTCGACGCACTCGAGCAGGGATCGCCCGAAGCGGCGCTCGCCGCCATGCTGAAGCATGTCGAGCGCGGCGTGGATCTCGCCCGCTTCGAGCGCATGTTCAACCTGAAGCCGGAGCGCGCTAGCGCGCTCTATGCCGCGGCAGGCGTCATCGCCCTCGGCAAGGAAGGACGCACCGGGATCACGCGGAGCTATCGGGACGGGCTGCGCGAGCAGACGCTTGCCGCGCTGCGCGATTTTCACCGTGCCCAGCCGCAGGCGGTCGGGATGGAAGCCGCGGCGCTGCGCAAGCAGCTCGCTCCGCAACTGCCCGCGGAGGCATACCAGTCTCTCATCCGGGAACTGGCGGACGAGCGCAAGCTGGAGATCGCAAGCAACGTCGTGCGCCTGCCGGGCCACGACGCGACCTCAAACCCCGAGGACCAGCAGCTGTGGCAGCTCGTGCTGCCGGCGCTGCAGGCGGCGGGCTTCGCCCCGCCCCCGGTGGCGGAACTGGCGGCCGCGCTGAAACTGAAGGAGGCGGCGCTGAAGGATTTCCTGCACCGTAAGAGCCGCAGCGGCGAGGTAATGCGGGTGCCGCCGGCCCGGTTCTACCCGCGCGCGACCCTCGCCACGCTCGCCGCGACTGCGCACGCGCTCGCCCGCGCCAACCCGAACGGCTTCACCGCGGCGCAGTACCGCGACGCCACCGGCACCGGCCGGGGCCTCGCGATCGAGATCCTGGAGTTCCTCGACACGCTCGCCATCACGCAGCGCATCGGGGACGCGCGCAAGGCGCGCAAGGATTTTGTCCCCATATTGGGGGCCGCTGAACCGGCGGAGCGGCCAGCACAACAGGCAGCCAATCCTCCTGCGGCAGCGGCAAGACCTGCGGCCCCTTCACCACGGCCCCCAATGAAATATAACAAGCGTTGAGAAACTATCCATGACACATACGTACGACCTGATTGTAATTGGCGAGGGCATCAGCGGCCTCACTTGCGCGGGACACGCTGCTCGCGCGGGGCTCAGGGTGGCGACGCTCGAATCCACCCTGTTCGGCGGCCTGGTGTTGAACGTGAACGAGCTCGACGGCTATCCCGGCAAGGAATCCGGCACCGAGTTCGCCTCGGAGCTGATGCAGGCAAGCGCCGAAGCGGGCGTAACCAGCATCCAGGAGGAAGTCACCGCCATCCGCCCCGCGGGCGGCGCGTTCGAAGTCGTGGCCGGCGGCGTGTATGGAGCCCGCGGCGTGGTCATCGCCTCCGGCGCGCGGCTGAAGAAGCTGGGCGTTCCCGGCGAGAAGGAGTTCGAGGGGCGCGGCGTCTCGTGGTGCGCCGACTGCGACGCGCCCATGTACCAGAACGAGGACGTGGTCGTGGTTGGTGGGGGCGACTCTGCGATGCAGGAGGCACTGGTGCTGGCGCATTTCTGCCGCAGCGTGCGCGTGGCCCATCGC
>CAZFRR010000004.1:0-7776 GCA_964521405.1 uncultured Streptomycetaceae bacterium
TGCATGTCTACGATGTCCTTGCCAAGGCCTTCATCCAGGAGGGCGTGCGCACCTGTTTTACGCTGATGGGCGATGCGAACATGAACTGGGCGGCGCGATTGGCCCAGCAGGGATGTCGCATGGTCTACGTCAGGCACGAGCATTGCGCCGTTGCGGCCGCGATGGCCTATGCGCGCAAGACGTCGGAAGTGGGCGTTGCAACGGTCACCTGCGGGCCCGGCGTCACGCAATTGATCACGGCGCTCCCGGCGGCGGTGCGTGCCCATCTGCCGATGGTGGTGTTTGCCGGAGAGGCGCCGATCAAGATGGGCTGGTACAACCAGGGGATCGATCAGGGGCCGATCATCACGGCAACGGGCGCGGCCTACCATCCCCTGCATCTGCCCGAGCGCATGCCGGTTGCGATTCGCGATGCGTTCCTGCAGGCACGCCGCGAACGACGCCCGGTCGTGATCGGCGTTCCGTTCGATCTGCAGGAACGGCCCTGGGTCGGACCGGAAACCTTGCCGACACCCTCGTCACAACTACTGCCGCGCCTCTCGCCAATTCCACCGCATCCGGATGACGTGGCGAAGGCAGCGCAACTGGTTGCGTCTGCCGAACGCGTGGTGGTGTTTGCCGGCCTGGGCGCCGTCGAGGCCAAGGCGGGGCCCGCGTGCCGGGCGCTGGCGGCCAGGACGGGCGGACTGCTGACCACGTCGCTGCCCGCGCGAGGACTGTTCCACGAGGACCCGTACTGCATCGGCATCTCGGGCAGCTTCTCGACCGAGGTCGGGCTCGAGTACCTGGCGCAGGCCGACCTGGTCATCGTGGTCGGCGGCTCCCTCGCCTTTCACGCCGGCGGCGGCGGCCAGCTCTGGCGGAAGGCGAAGATGCTGCATATCGACATCGATCCTGTAGCGGTGAGCCAGGGCCAGGAAGTGGCGCGTCACCACCTGCGCGCCGACGCGCGACTGGGCGTGGAGGCGCTGACGGCGGCATTACCGGAGCGCGGCACGAAGTGGCGTACCGAGGCGATGGCCGCGCGCATCCGCGACACGAAACCCGACAGTCACGTGTTCGAGATCGAGCCCGGGCTGCTCGACCCCCGCGAGGTGATCGAGGCGCTCGAGAAAGCGCTGCCCGCCGACTGGGAGCTCGTGAATTCGTCGGGCCACTGCTCGTGGTTCTTCGCGCAGATGCCTTCGCGCCCGCAGGAACGGTTCCTCACGATCCGCGAATTTGGCGCGATCGGCAACGGCATCTCGTTCGGCATGGGGGTGGCGGCCGCGCGCCCGGACCGAACCGTGGTGCTGTTCGACGGTGACGGCAGCCTGATGATGCATATCCAGGAGCTCGAGACCATCAAGCGCCACGGGATGAACATCCTGATCGTCCTGCTGAACGACGGCGCCTACGGCTCCGAGGTGCACAAGCTCCGCTCGGAGGGGCTGCCCGACGCCGGATCGGTGTTCGGCCGCCCCGATTTTGCAGCCGTCGCGCGCGGCTTCGGGCTCGAAGGAAAGACCTTCAAGAGCCTGGCGGATCTGCCCAAGCTGGTGCAGGAGTTCGCCAAGAAGGGCGGCGCGGCCGTCTGGGACTTCCACGTGTCGGACCGGGTCGTGTCGCCGACGATCCGCCGCGCCCATCCAGCCAAGCACGCGAAGGCGTAGCGGCACGGAAGGCCAACAATTGGGGTCAGTGTAAGTTTTCGATAGCCAACCCCGGTTAGCGCGGAAGTCTTACACCCACCCCACTTATCGCTTAATCTGAGACGCCCCATCTGAGACGCCCCATCTGAGACGCCCCATCTGAGACGCCGTATCTGAGACGCCGTATCTGAGACGCCCTCGATTCACTGTTCCGGCTTGATGCCCGCGTCCTTGATGACTTTGCTCCACTTCTGCATCTCGGCTTTCAGAAACGCCGCGAATTGCTTCGGCGTGCTCCCCACCGCTTCCGCGCCATCCAGCTGGAAGCGCTGCGACACGTCCGGCAATTCCACGATGCGCGCGACTTCCGCCGACAGCTTGTTGACGATGGCCTGCGGGACGCCCGCGGGAACGACCATTCCCTGGAATGCCTCCGCACGGTAGCCGGGCAGGGTCTCGCCGACCGTCGGCACGTTGGGCATGCTCGACTGGCGCTTCGCACTGGTAATCGCAACGGCGCGCAGCTTGCCGGCCTTGATGTGCGGCGCCGCAGATATCGTCGTCGTGAACAGCATGGTGACGCGCCCCCCTATGACGTCGGTCACGGCGGGCGGGATGCCCTTGTAGGGCACGTGGATCATGCTGATGCCCGCAGCGCGCTGGAACATTTCGGCCGCGAGGTGGGGCGCAGAACCCGCGCCGGGGGTCGCGAACGTCAGCTCGCCCGGCCTGGCCTTCGCCAGCGCGATGAGGTCCTTGATGGAATCACCCGCGAAGGAAATCGGGACGACGACGACGTTGGGCTGCGAATTTAACTGCGTGACGGGCGTGAAGTCCCTCCCCGGATCGTACGGCAGCCTGGGATAGAGCCCGGGATTGATGGCGAAGGTCGTCGTGATCATCAGCACGGTGTAGCCATCCGGCGCGGCCTTCGACGCAATTTCCGTCCCCACGATGGTCGCCGCACCGGGGCGCGAATCGACCACGATGTTCTGACCCCATTTCTCGGTCAGCCTCTGCCCGATCAGCCGCGTGCTGATGTCGAGCCCGCCGCCCGGCGCAAACGGCACGATCATGCGGACAGGCCGGCCGGGATAGTTGGCGGCGTCCTGGGAAAAGGCCGCCGTGGCGAAAGCTGCCAGTGCCATGGCGGAAATGCAAGGAAGTTTCATGTAATGAATCTACTTTGTCGTTTGTGTTGCGTTCCGTGGCACGTTCCGCGCCTTCAGCGTAAACCGAGCATCCGTTGCTTCACCACCTCCGGCGAGCCCTCGAGGTCCATGTCCGCAAGCGACGGCCCGCACTGCCACGGGTCGCAGCCGAGCAGCACGCCGAGAATCTCCGCGAACGCGCGGTGCAGCGGCGCCGCGATGCCGGCCTGCTCGGCAAGCTGCACGCACGGCACGATGGCGTAGGGCAGATCCACCGCTTCCCACTCGCGCCAGATGTCCGGCTGAAAGGGGGGGAAAGACTGGTAGACCGGGTTCTGCATCGCCTCGTAGAAGCCGTTGCTCCTGAATCCGTAGTACTGCTCGATCGCCTTCGCCATCGGCGTGTGCTCGACGCCATAAGCCTCGCACACGAGCCCGCGCTCGGCGTCGAGCGCGTCTCCGAGCACGCCCGCCGCGGGCACGACGCACTCCTGGTAGAAACCGATCTTCTTTCCGTCGAGCTTCGCGCGCTCCATCATGCCGACATTGGGCAGCACCATCGCCGGATGCACGATCAGGTTCAGGTTCTCGAGGCCGGTTTCGAGCACCGACGAGGCCGCCGCGAAATCGGGGAACAGGGGCTTCAAGACGGCGAGCGCCTCGTCCGACCGCGAAGCTGGTACCGTCGCGATCCGGATGCCCTTGCGGAGCCCCTTGGGCGTCACCACCGTGCCGTTGATCCGCGCGGCATGCGTCGGTGCGGGCGCTTCGGTCACGAGCACGTCTTCGCGGCCCGCCTTGCGCAAGAGCGGCGTGAGGCGCGCGGCCGGCCAGTAGCCGTGGCTTTGAATGTGAACGACGGCGCCGCGCGCGAACTCCGGAATCATCGCGTTGAACTTCCCTTCAAGCTGATGCATGTCCACTTCGATCAGCACGGCCTCGGCATCCTTCAGCGCCTCGCCAGTGGTGTCACAGACCTGGTCGAGCCTGGCGAAGCCGGTCTTCTTAGAGATGAGGTGCTTCGCCTCGCCTTCGACCGTGAAGCCTCCCGCCTCGCGCACGGCCGCGAGCTGATCGCCCTGCTCCGGGAAGACCGCGAAGCGCACTTCGTGGCCCGACAGCGTCAGATCCGACGCGCACACCGCGCCGATGGCGCGCGCGGTATTGCCGATGACTGCGACTCTGGACATGAATGGATTCCGCCTTATGTCGGAATGACGGCTTTCGTGGCTGTAATCCCGGATTATCCGGTTCCCACCGCACGACGCACAAGCAATGAATTGGGGATCCGAATCGCGCGCTCAGTCCGGCTTGGGCGCCAGCACCAGCTTTTTCAGCGCGGTCGCGCGCGCGAGCGACAGCCACACGTAGGCCAGCATGATAACCGCCCCTCCTGCCAGCGCCAGGCGCGGGCCCGTCCACTCCCCCGCGATGTTCAACAGAAATCCGCCGAAGAACATCAGGCTCCATACCAGCGCGAATACGCTCATCACCCGCCCGCGGTAATGGTCATCGACCAGGGTTTGCAGCATCACCTGCGCGCAAGTCACAAAATAAGCGTGGCACAGGCCTGCGACGAGGATCGCACAGAAGGACATCCAGTACCACTCGCTGAAAGCCAGGCCGAGCAACGCCAGGTAGTGGACGGTCAGGGCGCCCACCATCAGGTTTCGCCACGAGATGCGCGACTGCAGCCAGCCGTAGGACATGAAGCCGGCCAGTGCGCCGATACCGGCGGCCGAGGCAAGAACGCCGAGGCCCCGCGAATCGACCTGCAATAACTTCGCGAACACCGGCAGCACGTGGATGAAGCCCATGGCCAGGGTGGCATGGAGCAGCGCCACGCCGATGACCCGTGCGAAGGCTTCGTTGGCGCGGATGTAGCGCAGGCTGTCGGTGAAGCTGTCGAACAGGCTGCCGTGCGGGCGCGCGGCGCCGTGCGCCGGGCGAACCAGGAACAGCACCGCGATCATCGTGCTGACCGCCGCCGCACTCAGCAGAAAAGTGGTCGGCGCGCCCGCCGCGGCAATGAGAAATCCCGCGATCGAGGGGGCGATCACGCGGCTGCTGCCGAAGGCCATGGAGATCAACGGCACCGCGGAGCGCAGCAGCGGGCGCGGCAGCAGGCGCGGGAAGAACGACGCGCGCGCGGGTTCGTCGATGGCGGCCGAAAATCCCCACAGAAACGCGCCGAGCGCGAGGTGCCACAGCTGCGCCACACCGAACATCGTCACCACGCCCACCATGATCATGGCGATCGCGGCATTGACCTGCGCGACGCCGATCAACTTGCGCGCATCAATGCGATCGGCCAGCACGCCGCCCAGCAGCGTCAGGGCGAACTGGGGCACGAAACCGCAAAGCTGGATGAAGCCCAGTTGCGCCTGCGATCCCGTGAGCTCATAAGCGAGCCAGCCCAGCGTGAACGCGAACATGTGCTGGCCGATGACCTGCGTGACCAGGGCCAGCCAGTAGAGGCGAAAGTCGCGCACGCCGAGCGCGAGCAGAGGATTGGCTTTTTCTTCCAAGAACGATGCGGTTCGGGTTGTCACCCCAAGCTTACCGCACTCCTGCCGGAACCGGCGCGGGCACACGCGGCGCCTTGCTGGCACAATCACGTATTGCCAATGGGTAAACAGCGTATTTCAGCGGGCATGAACCGGGTGTGCACAAATTGAAACGGGCCGAAAGCAGCCGCGGCTGGCTCGTCGCCGGGCTCGCGCTCGCGGTCGGCGGCACCATTTTCTTTTCGCTGCGGCCGATCTTCATCAAGTTCGCCTACGCCTGGGTCACGGACCCCGTCACGCTGCTGGCGCTGCGCATGGTGTTCTCGCTGCCGTTCTTCGTCGCGGCGGCGCTCTGGGTAAGAAGCGGTTCGGAGCACCGCCCGCTCTCCGGGCGCGAGTTGGGTGTCGTCGCCGCGCTCGGGATACTCAGCTACTACGGCGCGAGCTTTCTCGACTTCCTCGCCCTTCAATACATTCCGGCGGGTCTCGGCCGCCTGCTGCTCTTCACCTACCCGACGATCGTGGTGATGCTCTCCGCGCTGCTGCTGGGAAAGCGCGTCACCGCCCGCGAGATCGCCGCGCTGGTGCTGACCTACGCCGGCCTCGCGCTGGTGTTCGCGCACGCCCTGGAGGGGGAGCACAAGGACTTCTGGCTGGGCGCGACGCTGGCGTTCGCGAGTTCGGTCTGCTACGCCCTCTACCTGGTCGCCGGCGCCGAGGTCATCACCCGCGTCGGCTCGGTGCGCTTCTCCGCTTACGCGATGGGCGCGGCGAGCGTCGCCTGCATATTGCAATTCCTGTGGCTGCGCCCGTTCTCGGCGCTTGACCTGCCGGCGCCGGTGTACGGTCACGTGGTGGCGATGGCGGTCATCTCCACGGCGGTGCCGGTGTTCATGATCTCGGAGGCGCTGCGCCGCCTCGGCGCCAACACCGTGGCGATCATCGGCGCGCTCGGCCCCGTCACCACCATCGCCTTCGGCTACCTGGGGCTGGAGGAAATCATGACGCCGCTGCAGATCGCGGGCTCGGCGCTGGTGCTGGTGGGAGTCGTCGTCATCAGCCTCAGGCCGGCTGCGCCGGCCAAAGGATGAAGGATGAACGTGGAAGGATGACCTGGCTTGAGTTGCCCCGACCTTTCGTCACCTTCGGTCGGAAGTATCCGGCCGGGCGGCAGTGAAAGGCCGGGGCGAATTTCGCAATCACGCAAAGCGTGGTGTCATCCTTCATCCTTCCGCCTTCATCCTTAGTAGTCGGTGCCGTCCTTCTTCGTGAATCGCCGCCCCTGCGGCGTCGCGCGCCCGGCGATGTCGTCGTCGGGATAGGTCACGGCGTCATCGGGCTTGCGGTCGCCGACCTCCAGGTAAACGGCGTCCTTTGCGGTGCGGTTCACGAGGCAGTGGCCGTCCGCCCTTCCCGCGGGGAATCCCGCGCACATGCCGGGTGTCAGGCGCTGCTCGCCGGAGCCGGTGACGAGCGTGAGCTCGCCGCTCACCACGAAAATAAATTCGTCCTCGTGGGTATGCCAGTGGCGCAGCGCAGACGAGGCGCCGGGCGGAATAGTCGTTAGGTTGACGCCGAAGTTCTTCAGCCCTACCGCGTCGCCGAGCTTCTGCTTGCGGCGAGTCGAAACGCGCGATTTGAACGGTTCCGGGTAGGAGGACCCCGTTACGGCCGGAACGGTGGCGGGATCAAGAACCGGCATAGGGGAGCTTCCTGTTCATGCAGTCGACCCGGGTTCCCAGCGCGAGTTGAACGGCCGCTAGGTCCGTTCGAACTCGTGCAGATAAACGGGCATTGCCTGCTTCCGGCAATGTCCCGGTTTATCCCGGATTTATCGGCATTTCTGCGCGAACGCCTCGCCCGGCCCCACCCGCTCGGCGCACCTCAAAACCGCGATCAGGTTGCCGTGGTTGTTCTTCTGCGCGAGTTCGGCCGCGGTATTCCCCAGGTAGACACGGACCCGGGGATTGGCGCCGGCCCGCAGCAGCCAGAGCGCCGTGTCGATATGCCCTTGTATCGAGGCCATCATCAGCGGCGTGTTGACGTAGACAACGCCGTCCTCCGCGTCGCCGTCCACCCGCGCGCCGCGTGCGATCAGGTAACGCACGATGCTATCGTTGCCCTGGTAGGCGGCGTAGGAAAGCGGCGTGTAGTTGTGGGGCTCGTTCTCCAGGCTCGCGCCCGCCTCGACCAGCATCCGGACCACCTGCTCGTAGCGCTCGCTGGATGCCGAGCGCTGCGAGTCGTCAGAGGAAAAATACGAGGCCATCATCAAGGCCGTTTCACCCGTGGCTGCCCGGGCGTTGAGGTTGGCCCTGGCGGCAATCAGGTAGCGCAGGGTCTTCAAGGACGCAAAACGGGCCGCGATCAGGATGAGCGGAGCCCCTTCCTTGAAGGCAGGCGTCGTGATCTGATGATTGATGCCCAGCTTGCCGGAATTGAGGGCATCCTGCACGAAGCCGACATCGTCGAGGGCGATGGCGTTAA
>CAZFRR010000005.1:0-4942 GCA_964521405.1 uncultured Streptomycetaceae bacterium
ACCAAACTATGATGAACGATGCCCTCCGGAAATACTTGTCCGAGACCGACCAACCGGTTACCGAACGGGCACTGCGCCAAATCCTGCGCCAGGAGATGCCCGAATACCTGCGAGGTCTAACCGCCGGCTCAACGGCGACCATCCGCAAGCGGGCGGCGCGTTAGCCGGGACGTTAAATTTGTATTTCCCAGGTTTCTTGGCGTCCCCGGATCGAGTTCGGGACAGGCTTGTCGATTCAAGTATTTTTCTTGATGTTCCTTCGTGTCCTCTGTGTCCTTTGTGTCTAAGCTTTTGAGTTAGAACACAACAACACTACGGATCGACTCCCCGCGCCGCATCAGCTCGAACCCCCTGTTGATGTCGTCCAGCTTCAGCGTGTGGGTGATGAGATCGTCGATGTTGATCTTCTTCTCCATGTACCAGTCCACGATCTTCGGCACGTCGCGCCGGCCCTTGGCGCCGCCGAAAGCGGTGCCCTGCCACACGCGCCCGGTCACGAGCTGAAACGGGCGCGTCCGGATCTCCTGCCCCGCGCCGGCGACGCCGATGATGGTGGAGACGCCCCAGCCCTTGTGGCAGCACTCCAGCGCCTGGCGCATCACGTCCACGTTGCCGATGCACTCGAAGCTGTAGTCCGCGCCCCCTTTGGTCAGATTGACCAGGTAGGCCACGAGATCGCTGCCAACCTCCTTCGGGTTGACGAAGTGAGTCATACCGAACTTTTCCGCCAAGGGCTTGCGCGCCGCGTTGATGTCCACGCCTACAATCATGTCCGCGCCGGCGAGGCGTGCGCCCTGGATGACGTTCAGCCCGATGCCGCCCAGGCCGAACACCACGACGTTCGCCCCCGGCTCCACCTTCGCGGTGTTGATGACCGCCCCGATCCCGGTCGTCACGCCGCAGCCGATGGTGCACACTTTATCCAGTGGCGCGTCCTCGCGGATCTTCGCCAGCGCGATCTCCGGCACGACCGTGTAGTTCGAGAAGGTCGAGGTGCCCATGTAGTGCTGGATCTTCCGCCCGCCGAGCGAGAAGCGGCTGGTGCCGTCGGGCATCACTCCCTGCCCCTGCGTGACGCGGATCGCCTGGCAGAGGTTAGTCTTTTCCGAGACGCAGTACTCGCACTGGCGGCACTCGGGCACGTAGAGCGGAATGACGTGGTCGCCCTTCTTCAGGGTAGTTACGCCCGGGCCCACGTCCACCACCACGCCCGCGCCCTCGTGCCCCATGATCGCGGGGAACAACCCCTCGGGGTCGGCGCCGGAAAGCGTGAACTCGTCGGTATGGCAGATGCCGGTCGCTCTTATCTCGACCAGCACCTCGCCCGCCTTCGGTCCCTCCACTTCCACGGTTTCGATGGAGAGTGGCGCGCCGGCCTGGTGCGCGACTGCGGCTTTGGATTTCATTCCTCCTCCGGAGTTGAAAAAGTAAAGTCAAATACTACATCAGCCACAGAGAACACAGAGGACACAGAGAGAATTGAAAAATACAAGCAACTTTCGACTGAGGAATGGGTGATTTAATTATTGTCCTTGCCTCTCTCGGCGTCTCGGCGGTTCGATATTTTATTTTTTTCTCTGTGATCTCTGTGTTCTCTGTGGCTGATTGGTTTTTTTTAGCGGGTTACACTGTACACATGACACGCTACCGCGGCCGCTTCGCCCCTTCGCCCACCGGGCCGCTGCACTTCGGCTCGCTCGTCGCCGCGGTCGGCAGCTTTCTCGAGGCGCGTACGCGCCGCGGCGCGTGGCTGGTGCGCATGGAGGACCTCGATACGCCACGCGTGGTGCCGGGTGCGGCTGACGACATCCTGCGCACGCTCGCGGCCTGCGGCATGGAATGGGACGGCAACGTCGTGCGGCAAAGCGCGCGCAGCGCCGCCTATCACGGCGCGCTGCACCGGTTGCGCGAGAAGGGGCTGGTTTATCCCTGCGCCTGCAGCCGCCGTGAAATCGCCGATTCCGCCCTCGCCGGGGTCGAAGGGCCGGTCTATCCGGGCACCTGCCGCAGCGGACTGCCGCCGGGCAAGGCCGCGCGCGCGTGGCGCATCGATACCCGGGGCGCCACGGCCACTTTCGACGATGCCGTGCAGGGACGCATTACACACAACGTGGAGCGCGAATTCGGCGACTTTGTGCTGAAGCGCGCCGACGATGTCTATGCGTACCAGCTCGCGGTGGTGGTGGATGACGCCGAGCAGGGCATCACCGACATCGTGCGCGGCGCAGACCTCCTCGCCTCCACGCCCCGGCAGATCTACCTTCAGCAATTACTGGGATTGCCGCAACCGCGCTACGCGCACCTGCCGGTCGCAGTGAATGCGGCGGGCGAGAAACTCTCAAAGCAGACGTTCGCCGCGCCGGTCAACGCGGCAAAGCCGCTCCCCGCCCTCGTGGCGGCGTTATCGTTTCTCCGCCAGCAACCGCCGCGCGAGCTTGCGCACGAAACCCTCAAGGAATTTTGGGCCTGGGCACTGCGGAACTGGAGCCTCGGTCGCGTACCGCGTGCAGCGACGGCACCCGTGCCGTCGCTGCTGAATGATGAATTATGAATGCAGAATGATGACCTGCTGGCAAACCGGTTTGCCGCATTTCAATTCATCATTCCTCATTCCTCATTCATCATTACCAGAAGAAGGGGTCAGACTGCGCCATCGGCAGCGCCGCGGCACTCCAAGCCGCGATGCCGCCGCGGTACCACATGACATTGGTGTAGCCGAGCGCGACGGCGCGCAACGCCGTGTTGTAGGACAGCCAGCACTCCACGTCCACGCAGAAGAACACCATGGGGCGGTTCCGGTCGCCGCCGGCGAAAGCAGCGATTGCTTTCGCGAAGCGCGCCTCCTCGTCCTTGCCCATGTCGCCGGCGCCCGCCCCGATCATCCAGAACGCACCCGCGAGGGTGCGGTGAAAGCCGCCGCCCAGCACGTCGATGAGATAAGGACGCGGCTCCCGCTCCAGCAGCGCCTTGAGCTCCGCCGTGGCGACCACCTTGCCGCCCGGAATCTGCAGCGGCGTTGGCGAGTGGTAGCCGACCGTGCGCAATACCTTGGTTGGCGGCACGCCCCAGTCCCTGTCCTCGTCGGCGTACACCCCCGGCTTCGCGCTTTGCGCCAGGGCCTGCGCCGCACAAAACGACAGGATCACCCATGCACCAGGCAAGCTGCGAACAAAATGGATCGTCATGATCCACTCTCCCCTGCTGTAATCGCCAAAACCAGAATGGACAGGATTAACTTACTGCCCCCATCCTACCTTCCCCCGCAAGCGGGGGAAGGGGATATACACGATTAAACCAGCACCCCCGCCCGAACTGTTCTTGGTTCTTTTTTGAATCCTGTAAATCCTGTTAATCCTGTCTATTGCTTTTTGGCGGCGCTCAGCCGCCCCTGCCTGGCAACAACTGCGCGCGCGATCATCTCGCGCAATTGCGCTATCGCCTCGCGCCCCGCCGCCTCCCCGGCCGCGATGTTCGACTCCTTTTGCTCGAAATCGAGCAAGCGGGTGCGCTCGGTAACCGGCGCGATGACGACGTCGGCGCGATCGAGCTCGTCGGCGAGCAGCAGGTAGCGCCCGCTGCGGCCGCGCTGTGCCATCGCGCCGCCGGGCGCGTTGCGCGCCTGCGCGAACCAGGACACATCGACCGCCACCACGATATCGGCGCCCATCGCGCGCGCCAACTTGACCGGCACCGGGCTCGTCAGCCCGCCGTCCACGTACTCCTCGCCGTTGATGACGGGCGGCACGAACAGGTTGGGCACGCTCGCCGAGGCGCGCACGGCGAGCCCAGTGTCGCCGCGGTTGAACACCATCATGCGCCCGCTCTTCGCCTCGGTCACGACCACCGCGAAGGGTTTCGCCAGCCGCTCGATCGGCCGCTCGCCCACCATGCGGTTCACGAATTCCTGCAACGCCTCGCCCTTCACCCAGCCGCTGCCGAACAGCACGAAGTCCACCAGGTCGCTTTTCTCGACTTCGAGTGCGATCCTCTCCAGCTCGCGCGCGCCGTGACCGCTGGCATAGAGGGCGGCAACTACCGCGCCGGAACTGGATCCGGTAATGATGTCGAACACGATGCCCGCGTCTTCCAGCGCCTTGATTACGCCGACATGGGCGAAACCGCGCGCGCCACCGCTGCCCAGCGCAAGCGCGACCAGCGGCCGCTCCGACTTGAGTGGGATAATCGCCGCCTGGCTCGGCGCGCCGGTGCCGTTGTGATCCGTTGGAAAAAGGGAGCACGCCGAAACCAGCAGGGTGGCGGTGATGAGGAGGGCGGATTTGCGCAGCATGGGAGCAGAATCGCAGCTCAAGGCGTTGTTCCAGTGACAGCATATCACCCAAATCAGTTCCCGAAACGAGCAATGCCCGAGGCCGGTCCTTCGGTTGCTTTCATTCGGTTGCTTTCATTCGGCAAACCCGACAAAATTAACCTCCGGAACGCCCGCTGCGCTTGCGCATCGGGCTCCAATAACGAGGAGAGGTTCATGAAATACCGCAGCTTGCTTCCCCTGCCGCTGGCGTTCGCGCTGCTGTCGACAGCGGCCCCGGCAACCGCGCAGGATGCCGCGAAGGACTATCCCAGCCGGCCGATACGAATGCTCGTGCCGAACGCGCCCGGCAGCTCGGTTGATACATTGAGCCGCATCGTCGGCACCAAGCTTGCCGAAGTGATCGGGCAGCAGGTCGTTTTGGACAACCGCGCCGGCGCCGGCGGCGTCATCGCGATGGAAATTGCAAAACACGCGGCGCCCGACGGCTACACTCTGATCAGCGCAACCACCGCGGCCTCGACTATTGCCAGGCTCCTGCAGAAGGTCCCGACCTTCAATCCGGCGACGGACTACGACTACGTCATTCAATACGCGGAAACGCCGAACGTGCTGGTGGTCAACCCCTCGCTACCGATCAAGTCGACCAGGGAACTGATCGACTACGCCAAAAAC
>CAZFRR010000006.1:0-28333 GCA_964521405.1 uncultured Streptomycetaceae bacterium
TGTCGGCGAGCCAGGCGCCGGGCGAATTCGAGCCGGGCCGCGACACCGAACCGGCCGTCATCCGCAAGAAGTACGGCGACATCGAAGCGGCGTTCCGCGCCGCGCACGCGGTGATCGAGCTCGACCTGGCTATCGGCCGCCATTCCGGCGTGCCGATGGAGACGCGCGGCGCGATCGCCCGCCACGACACCACGCACGACCTGCTCGAGCTGCACGGGGCCACCAAGCGCCCGCATCCGAATCGCGATCTCCTCGCGCGCATGCTCGGCCGCAGCCCGGCTTCCGTCCATCTGTATGAGTGCCACATCGGCGGCGGCTTCGGCGTGCGCGGCGAGATCTACCCGGAGGACGTGCTCGTCTGCGCCGCGGCGCTCAAGCTGGGGCGGCCGGTGAAATGGATCGAGGACCGCCGCGAGAACCTGATGGCCTGCAACCATTCCCGCCAGCAGCGTCACAAAGTTCGCGTCGCGATCGACGCCGCGGGCCGCATCCTCGGCCTCGATGACGAGTTCTTCCACGACCAGGGCGCTTACGTGCGGACCCACGGCGCGCGCGTGGCCGACGGAACCGCGAGCATGCTGCCCGGCCCTTACCACATACCCGCCTACCGCATCGCCGGGCATTACCGCCTGACCAACAAGACGCCCGCCGCCACTTACCGCTCGCCGGGACGCTACGAATCCACTTTCGTGCAGGAACGGATACAGGATGCGATCGCCGCGAAGATCGGGATCGATCGGATCGAGGCGCGCCGGCGCAACCTCATCCCGGCGTCTGCGATGCCGTACGAGAGGCCGATAGACATCCGCGGCACGCCGGTCATCCTGGATTCCGGCGACTATCCCGGCATGCTGGAGAAAGTGCTCGCTCGCTTCGGCTGGGACCCGCTCCAGGAGGACCTCAAGCGTCGCCGTGCCGCGGGTGAAGCGGTCGGCGCCGGCGTCGCATTCTTCCTGGAAAAGAGCGGCCTGGGCCCGGTGGATGGCGTGCGCGTGAGCGTGGACAGCTCGGGAACCGTCGAAGTGGTCACCGGCGGCGCCTCGCTGGGACAAGGCATCGAAACGAGCATCGCGCAGATCTGCGCATCCGCGCTGGGCGTGGATTACAAGAACGTGCGCGTGATCCACGGCCGTACCGACCGCATCGACTACGGCTTCGGCGCGCATTCCGCGCGTGTCACCGTCATGACCGGATCGGCCACTCACATCGCGGCGTTGAAAGTCAAAGCGAAGGCGCTCGAGATCGCCGCCTCGGACCTGATGGAAGCCCCGGTCGATGCGCTCGACATCGTGGACGGCCGCATCGTGCGCAAGGACCGCCCGGACGGTGCTTCGATCACGCTCGCGCAGGTGGCGAAGGCGCTGGCGCCGGCGGCGGCGATAGCCAAGGGGCGCGAGCCGGGGCTGGCCGCCGACGGCGTGTTCGAGAACTTGCACGAGACGTTTCCCTACGGCGCCCACGTGGCGGTCGTCAACGTCGATCGCGAAACCGGCTGCGTCAAGGTCGAGCGTTACCTCGCATCGTACGACATCGGCGTGGCGGTCAACCCGATGCTGGTCAAAGGGCAGATCATGGGCGGCATGGTGCAGGGGCTGGGCGGCGCGCTGTTCGAGGAGTTCGTCTACGACGACAGCGGCACGCCGCTGTCCGTCACCTTCGCCGATTACCTGCTGCCGACCCTGAGCGAAGTGCCGGACGTGGATGTGATGCTCACCGAAGATGCTCCGAGCCCGCTCAATCCGCTCGGTCTCAAGGGCGGCGGCGAGAGCGGCATCACGGCGGTGGGCGCCGTCATCGCATCCGCGATCGATGACGCGATCGGCATGCCCGGGGCGGTGACGCAGCTGCCCGTGACCCCGCTGCGGCTCAAGGAGATACTGGCCCGGAAGCGATAAACGAGGAGGATGGACATGCAATCCGGCAAGCGCATACGCCTGGAGTGGTTTCGATGCACGGCAGTCCTGCTGATCGCGGCCGGCTCGATGGCCGCCGGCACGGCATCCGCGCAGACGGCCGGCGCCTATCCCACGAAAGCCATCCGCATGCTGGTCGCCTACCCGCCGGGCGGCGGCAACGACTTCGTCGCGCGCGCCATCGCGGATCCTCTGGCCACGCGCCTCGGCCAGCAGATCATCATCGACAACCGCGGCGGCGGCGGGACGATCATCGCGGCCGAACTGGCCGCGAGGGCCCCGAACGACGGTTACACCCTGTTCCTCGCGCCGTCCACCACGCTGGCCATCCTGCCCCATCTCAAGAGCAAGCTGCCGTTCGATCCAGTCAAGGATTACGACCCGGTCTCGCTGCTGGTGACCTCGCCCTACCTGCTGGTGGTCCACCCCAGCCTGCCCGTCACCAGCGTGAAGGAGTTCATCGCGCTCGCGAAGGCCAAGCCGGGAACGAACTACGCCTCGCCGGGCCCGGGATCGGTCAGCCAGCTCGCTGCCGAATTGTTCAAGGTGATGGCGGGCATCAACCTGACGCACGTGCCGTACAAAGGCACCGGCCCGGCGGTCGTCAACGTGATTGCCGGGCACGTTTCGGTCATGTTCGCGTCAACCGCATCGGTGCGCACGCATGCGATGCAGGGACGGCTGCGCGGGCTCGCCGTGACCACAGCGCAACGCCTTCCCGAGCTGCCGGGCATCCCCACGATCGCCGAAGCCGCGCTGCCGGGCTACCAGATGAATTCGTGGAACGGCGTGGTCGCGCCGCGCGGCACGCCGAAGTCAGTCATCGCCCGGCTCAACTCGGAACTCATTGCGGTCATAAGGCAGGATGCCGTTCATCAGCGCCTGTCGGAGCAGGGGCTGGACCCGGAGCCGGGCACACCGCAGGAATTCTCGGCGCACATCCGCTCCGAGCTTGCGCGCTTCGGGAAGCTCATCAAGACGGCTCACATTACCGTGGATTGACCCATGAGCAATAACGAGCTGGAGCGCAACAAGGCCGTCGCGCTGCGCTTCAAGAAGTCGCAGGGCACGAAGGAGATGCCGCAGGTCGAGAAGGAAGTCCTCGCGCCGAATTACAACCGGATACGCGGGGGCAACTTCCACCTGGCAGCCAACGCGCGTGGCGAGGGCTGGCCGGAGCCGGGCATGTATTTGCGCACCGCGTTCCCCGACCGCGTGGATATCATCGAGCAGGTCGTGGCTGAAGGCGACACCGTAGGCCTGCTGTTCCGCCTGAACGCCACGCACCAGGGCAATCTTTTCGGCATCCCACCGACCGGCAGGAAGATTGACGTCTACGAGATCGCGCTGCTGCGCATCGTCAACGGCCAGATGGTCGAAGGCTGGTTCATGATGGACGAGGCGGAGCTGCTGCGGCAGCTTGGCGCGCGGATGCCGGTGCGCAAGGACGGGCGCATCATCGCGCCGCCAGTAATGGGGCCGGGAGAAAGCGGCGACACGCTGGCGCAGCGCTTCGGCGCGATATCGCCCGCCACGAGCCACGACCGCCACAAGGCGATCGTTGCACGCTCCCGGTCGTCCGCACCCGCGGCAGCGGACAAGGCGCCGAACTACACCCGCAAGCGCGAAGCGTTCCAGCACCTGCACGATTACGGCGTGGCCCGTGGCAAAGGCGGCGAAACGCTGCGCACCGCGATTGCCGACCGGCGCGACCCCATCGACCGCCTCGTTGCCGACGGCGACGAAGTGTGGGCACGGTTCTACCTGAACGGCACCCACCAGTCGCCGCTATACGGCCTGCCCGCCACCGGCAAGCCCGTCGGCGCGCCTGCGGTCGAGATCGCGCGCTTCACCGGCGGCAAGTTGAGTGAAAGCTGGTGCTTCGGCGACGAACTCGGGCTGCTGCTGCAGCTTGGCGTGCCCAACCTCTTGATGGAAAAGTGACGAGGTACGGGTCACGAGATACGAGATACGAGATACGAGATACGAGATGCGAGATGCGAGATATGAGATATGCGATGAGAAAATCCCGCATCCCGCATCGCGCATCTCGTTTTCCGCCTTTTCCCTTAAACTAATCGCTGGTAGCCAGAATCGTAAGGAGGTTCCATGACCTTCCGCTCAACTGCAGTTGCTGCCGTGCTCGCCGCCATCGCGCTCGCTTCCGCCACGGCGGCGTTGGCGCAGCAGCCGTATCCCAACCGCCCGCTGCGCCTCATCGTGCCGCTCGCGCCGGGCGGGACCACCGACATCATGGCGCGCACCATGTCCCAGCAACTGGCGGTGCCCCTCGGCCAGCCGGTGGTGGTGGAGAATCGCAGCGGCGCCGGCGGCACCGTCGGCACCGACTTCGTGGCGAAGTCGCCGCCCGACGGCTACACGCTGCTCATCATCTCCGCCGACACCTACACCACCAACGCGGTGCTCTATACCAACCTGCCGTTCGACTCGCGCAAGGATTTGAAACCGTTATCCGTGCTGGCGGCCTCGCCCAGCATCCTGACCGTGCACCCGTCCCTGCCGGTGAAGAGCGTGAGCCAGTTGGTCGCGCTCTCCAAGGCGCGGCCCAAGGATCTCAACTACGGCTCGGGCGGCACCTCGGGCGTGCTGCGGATGGAGTTGCTCAAGTTCAACACCGGCATGAAAATCACGAACATTCCGTACAAAGGCTCGGGCCCCGCGCTGATCGACCAGATCGCCGGGCACGTTCATGCCGGCTTCTTCAACTTGGTCGCCACGCTGCCGCAGGTCCAGTCGGGCAAGCTGCGCGGCCTCGTCGTCACCGGGCCCAGGCGCTTCGACAAGCTGCCCGATGTTCCGTGCACGGTGGAATCCGGCATCAAGGGCTTCGACGACAACGCGGGCTACCTGATGTTGGTTCAGGGCGCCACCCCCGCCGCGATCGTCGCGCGCCTGAACGCGGACATCGTGAAGGTGCTGAACGTTCCGGAAGTTAAAAACCGGCTCGCCGCCGAGGGCTCCGAAGTCGTCGGCAGCTCTTCCGAGCAGGCGACAACCGTCGTCAACCAGCAGATCGACCTGTGGGTGGATGTCGTGCGCAAGACCGGCATCAAGTTACAGTGACGAGTTATCATCCGCATCTCGCAGCCGCATAACCACAGGGAGGCGCATGTCGCAACTGAATCTTTCGATCGCAACCACGGATTACGATCATTTCCGCGATCTCAGGCTGGGCTTCGTCAAGGCCGAGGGCATCGATCTCAACTGGCTGAACCTCGGCCACCACGAGTGCTTCGCGCGCTTCACCGCCAACCGCGAATTCGACCTGTCCGAGCTTTCCTTCGCAAAATTCTCCACCCAGGTGACGCGCAAGGGCGCCGACATCATCGGGCTGCCGGTCATCTGCTCGCGCCTGTTCCGCTTCAGCTCCTTCTACATCAACAAGAAAAGCCGGATCAGGACCGTGAAGGATCTCAAGGGCAAGAAAGTCGGCTCGCCGGAATGGGCGCATACCGCGGCCGTCTACATGCGCGGCTGGATGCACAACGACATGGGCGTGAAGCTGACCGATGTCCACTGGGTGCAGGCGGGCGCCAACTCGCCGGGGCGCGAAGAGAAAGTCGAGTTGAACCTTCCCAAGGGGGTGAAGCTCACGCGCGTTGCCGATAAGTCGCTCTCCCAGCTGCTGGCCGCGGGCGAGATCGACTGCGCCATCATCGCGCGCCCGCCGACCTGCTACCTGGAAGGCCACCCCGACGTGGTGCGCCTCTATCCCGACTACCTGGGAATGGAAGAAAAGTATTACGAGAAGACGAAGGTGTGGCCGATCATGCACATCATCGCGATGCGCAAACCCATTCTCGACCAGCATCCCTGGGCCGCGCGCAATCTCTACAACGCGTTCGTGGAATCGAAGCGCCGCAGCATCGAGCGCCTGCTCGATCCCGCCGTGTCGCGCTACCCGCTGGCGTGGCTGCCCACCTACGCGCGCAAGATGCGGGACAAATTCGGCGGCGACCCCTATCCCTACGGCATCGAGGAAAACCGCGCGACCTGGGAGCAGATGGCGCTCTATACCTTCCAGCAGGGCATCGCGCACCGCCAGTACCAGCCCGAGGAAATTTTTCCGAAGGGGCTGATGACCAAGGTGATCATTTGAACTGTAAGGATGAAGGCGGGCGAATACCCTAATGATGAATGCAGAATGATGAATGATGACCTGGTCCTGCTTCCCGCACTGCGGGGGTCATCATTCATCATTCACTTGATTTGCAAGGTATGACTTACCTATGAACGCTCCCCATTCCGGCGGCGCAGTCGCAGACACGCTGATCGCGGACCTGGCGGCCGCGAGCCGCATCCTTGCCGCCCAGGGCGTTGTCGACGGCTTCGGCCACGTCTCGATGCGCCATCCGGCCGCGCCCAATCGCTATTTCATGGCGCGCTCGATCGCGCCGGCCCTGGTGACGCCCGCCGACATCATCGAGTACGACCTCGAGAGCCAACCCTGCAACGCCAACGGCCGCGGCAGTTTCCTCGAGCGTTTCATCCACGGCGAGATCTACAAGGCGCGGCCGGACATTCAGTCCGTCGTGCACAGCCATTCGCCTTCTGTGGTCCCGTTCGGGCTGGTCGACGTGCCGATGCGGGCGATGTTCCACAACGCGGCGTTTCTCGCGGCCGGCGTGCCGGTGTTCGACATCCGCGAGAAGTTCGGCGCCACCGACATGCTGGTCGGCAACGGGGCCAAGGGCGTGGCGCTCGCCGAGATCATGGGCCGGCACGACATCGTGCTGATGCGCGCGCACGGATCCGTGGCCAGCGGCCCGACGCTGCAGGCGGCGGTGTTCCGCGCGGTCTACACCGAGGTCAACGCCCGCATCCAGCACTGGGCGCACGCGCTCGGCAGCGGCTTGCCGCTCGCCGCGCTCGACGAGGAGGAAGGCCGTCTCGCGGATGGACCCAACCAGACCGCCGGCACGCGCGCGTGGGACCTTTGGCGCACACAAGTGCGAAGCCAGACGGGTTGGTAGCGCGTCCGGCTTCGCGGTAATGGGTAATGAGTAATGGGTGATGGGCCTCCCGCGCAGCGGAGGCTAAACTCCTATCACTTATCACCTATCACTTATCACTTATCACTTATCACCTATCACTTATCACTTATCACTTATCACGGTTTATCGAGAGGAAGAGGTCATGTCGGAAACTGACGTTATGAAGCAGCAACTGGTGGACTGCATCCGCATGCTGGAGCAGTCGGACATCATCGACTACAACGGCCACGCCAGCATCCGCGCCGGCGAGGGGCGCATGTTCATCAACATCGGCTCGTGCCAGAGGAGCCTGCTGACCGTCAACGACATCTGCACCATCGACTTCGACGGCAACGTGATCGAGGGCAACGGCAAGCCGCCGCTGGAGTTCCACCTGCATGCCGGCGTCTACCAGGCGCGCCCGGAAGTGAAAGCGGTGGTGCACGCGCACCCGAAGTGGTCCACCTTCCTCACCATGGTCGGCGAGAGCTACCTGCCGGTGTACGCGCAGGGCTCGCTGGTCTACCCGATGCCGGTGCTCGACTCGCCGAACTCGATCAACAACCCGGTGATGGCCAAGCGCCTGGCCGACACGCTCGGCGACCGGCCGGCGGCGATGATGAAGTCGCACGGCGCGGTGACGGTCGGCAAAGACATCGTGGAAGCCTTCGTGCTCGCCAACTATCTCGAGGAAAACGCCTACCGCCAGTACATGGCGCTGCAGATCGGCAAGCCCTACTCGTTCGACGCGAAGGAACTCGCGCTCTGCAAGGAGAAGCTGTGGACCGAGAGCCTGTTCAAGCGTACCTGGGATCATTTCCGGGCCAAGCTTGACTGAACCCTTGGAAGTTCCACGTTCAATGTTCCGGGTTCCGGGTTCCGGGTTCCAAGTTCAAAGTTCCAAGTTCAAAGTTGAACTTCGTACTCGAATGCTCGAATGTCGTTCTAACCTTGAACCTTGAACCTTGAACCTTGAACCTTGAACCTTGAACCTTGAACCTTGAACCTTGAACTTTGAACCTTGAACATGACTTCCCCCAACCGATTTCTGCTCGCCGGCGTCATGGGCTGGCCCATCAAGCACTCGCGCTCGCCGATGATGCACAACTACTGGTTGCGGAGCCACCAGCTGGCCGGGACCTACGTGCCGCTGGCGATCAAGCCCGAGGGGCTCGCCGCGGCATTGAGGGCGCTCCACCCGCTGGGCTTCGCGGGCTGCAACCTGACGATCCCGCACAAGCAGCAGGCGATGACGATCGTGGACGAAGTGGACGCGGTGGCGAAGCGCATCGGCGCAATCAGCTGCGTGATCGTGAGGCCCGATGGATCGCTCGCGGGCACCAACAACGACTGGTTCGGCTTCATCCACAACCTCAAGCAGGAGCAGCCGGGCTGGCGCGCGGATGCCGGACCGGTCGTGGTGCTCGGTGCCGGCGGCGGCTCGCGCGCGGTCTGCTACGGCCTGATGCAGGAAGGCGCGAAGGAGATCCGGCTCGTCAACCGCACCTTCGCCCGCGCCAAGGCTCTCGCCGACGAGTTCGGCGGACCGTTGAAGGCCCTGCCCTGGGACGAACGCCACGATGTCCTGAAAGGCGCGGCGATGGCCGTCAACGCCACCAGCCAGGGCATGGCCGGCCAGCCCGCGCTCGACATCCGGCTGGATCAGCTCTCGAAGACCGCCCTCGCCGCCGACATCATCTACATCCCGCTCGAGACGCCGTTTCTCGCTGCAGCGCGGGCCCGCGGTAACCGCACCGTTAACGGCCTCGGCATGCTGCTCCACCAGGGGCGCCCGGCGTGGAAGGCGTGGTTCGGCATCGAGCCCGTCGTGACGGCGGAGTTGCGTTTGATGATGGAAAAGTCTATTCAGAACGACTAGGCTACGCAGGAGACTCATCACCCTAAAAACTGCAATTCAGTCACAGAGAACACAGAGAGACCCAAGGGGTTGGGTCAGCACGCCACACTCACCACATGGGTGAGGCTTGAAAATGACATGCGTTCTAGATTTTCCTCTGTGAACTCTGTGTTCTCTGTGGCAAAAAGCTTTTTCCAGGATCACTTATCACCGGTTTTTGAAGGAGGAGAGAATCCATGAAGAAGATTTTCTTTGGTGCAGTTCTGGCCGCGGCGCTGATCGCCGCAGGGTGCGCGGGACAGCAATCCGCCGACACGACGGCGCATACCACCGGCGTGCCGGTGTTCGAGGTGGATGCTTCCTGGCCGAAGATGCCGCCCAAGTGGGTCTTGGGTGACGCTTCCAGCATTGCCATCGACGCGCAGGACAACGTGTGGGTGCTGAGCCGCCCGCGGACGCTGAAGCCCGGTCAGCCTGCCGCGCCGGCGGTCCTGGTGTTCGATCCGGCGGGCAACTTCATCAGGGCGTGGACGCCGTCGGGCAGCGGCTTTCAATGGCCGGAGCGGGAGCACGGCATCCACATCGACCACAAGGGCTTCGTGTGGGTCGGCGGCAACAATTGCGCCGCGCGCAACCTGCCCGGGCTGAAGGCGGTCGGCGATGACCAGCTGGTGAAATTCACGCAGGCCGGCCAGTTCGTGATGCAGATCGGGCGCAGCAGCCAGAGCAAGGGCAACGCCGACACGATGAACCTGCACCAGCCGGCCGACGTGTGGGTGCTGCCCAGCACGAACGAGCTCTTCGTCGCCGATGGCTACGGCAATCACCGCGTGGCCGTGTTCGATGCGGACACCGGCAAGTTCAAGCGCATGTGGGGCGCGTTCGGCAACCAGCCGGTGGACAAGGACGAATGCCCGCCGACCAGCCTGAAAGCGGTCCCGGACGGCCCCGGCCCCGATCAATTCAGCATCGTGCACGCCATCCGCGTCGCCAACGACGGGACGGTGTACGTGGCCGACCGGGAAAACCGCCGCGTCCAGATGTTCACCTCGGACGGCAAGTTCGTGAAGCAGTTCGTGCGGCACAACGCGCCGTTCGCGCGCAACCTGGCACTCTCCCCGGACCCGGCGCAGCGCTTCCTCTACGTGGGCGGGGGCGTCGACATCGTGGTGATGGACCGCAAGACGCTCGAGGTCGTGCAGTTGATCGGCGGCAAGGGCTACCTCGGCGGCGGCCACCAGATCGCGACCGATTCCAAGGGCAACATTTACATCGCGGCGTCCAACCGCGGGCTGCAGAAACTCGCGTTCAAGGGCATGGCGCCGGCGCCAGGCAAGTGACGGGGAAAGACGACGTAAAGCTCCACCGCCAAGGACGCCAAGGCCGCAAAGGAAAATAAGAGCCTCACCGCCAAGGACGCTAATCCGCGAAGGAAATGACAAGCCTTGCCGCGAAGGAAATAATAATAATGTCAACAGCAAAACTTGGAGGTCGCGAAGGGACCGCGCCAAGGGTGGCATACAAGAGATGCTTCTGGTCATTAGAATTCCGATTGCGTTTCCTATTCCCCGCTTGGCGTTGTCTTCGCGTCCTTGGGTCGGTTTTCGATAATTTTTCCTTTGCGGCCTTAGCGGCCTTGGCGTTGAAGCTTTTTTGTTCCTTCGCGGTCTTGGCGGCCTTCGCGTTGAGGCTGTTATGTTCCTTTGCGTCCTTTGCGTCCTTGGCATCCCTTGCGGTGAGGCTTTGCTGTTCTGTGCTGTTGATTTCCACGGCGGCGAGCGCTGTGGCGCAGGACTTCGGCGCCTGCGTCCGTTCGTTGCGCGGTGAGGCGGCGGCCAAGGGCATCACCCGCCAGACCTTCGACAGCGCGCTGACCGGCGTCGAGCCTGACCCGGGCGTGCTCGATGCGATGGCAAACCAGCCCGAGTTCACGACGCCGGTCTGGGACTACCTGGCCGGCCTGGTGGACGAGCAGCGGATCGCCGACGGCAGGGCTAAGCTCGCCGAGTGGGCAACGGTGCTGGCGGACGTGGAGCGGAAATTCGGCGTTGACCCGCACGTCGTCATCGCCGTGTGGGGCGTCGAGACGGATTACGGCAGGAGAATGGGCGCGCGCCCGGTGGTGCGCTCGCTCGCGACGGTCTCGTGCTTCGGCGGCCGGCAGCGGTACTTTCGCGGCGAACTCATCGAGGCGCTGCGCATCCTGCAAAGCGGCGACGTGCCGCGCGAACACCTCGCGGGCTCCTGGTCCGGCGCGTTCGGCCACACGCAGTTCATGCCTTCCACGTTCCAGCGGCTCGCGGTCGATTTCGACGGCGATGGCCGCCGCGACATCGTCGGCTCGGTGCCCGATGCGCTCGCCTCTACCGCGAACTTCCTCAAGCGCGCGGGCTGGATGAGCGGCGAGCCCTGGGGTTATGAAGTTCGCCTGCCGGCGAATTACAACGGCCCATCCGGGCGCCGCACTCGGCAAGCCCTGACGCAATGGAGCCGCCTCGGGATCCGGCGCGTGGATGGAACCGCGCTGACGGGCGGCGAGCGGGCAGCGCTGCTGCTGCCCGCCGGCGCGAGCGGCCCGGCATTCATCGTGCTCGGGAACTTCAATGCGATCTTTGCCTACAACGCCGCCGAATCGTACGCGCTCGCGATCGCGCTCCTCGCCGACCGGCTGCGCGGCGCCGGGCCGATCCAGACCGCATGGCCCACCGATGACCCGGGCCTGTCGCGCGCCGAGCGGCGCGAGCTCCAGGAACTGCTGAACCAGCAAGGTCACGATATCGGCGAAGCGGATGGCATCATCGGCTCGCGTACTCGCGCGGCCATCGAGGCGTTTCAGGCATCGGCCGGCTTGCCGGTGGACGGCCGCGCCAGCGCGCGCGTGCTGCGCTCGCTTCAAGCCCTGCCGAAAAAAACTGTCGAGTGACGAATAACGGGTCTTCCGCGCAGCGTGAGCACGCCTTTTCCCTTTTGCCTTTTGCCTTTTGCCTTTGGATCCCCGCTCCTCTCGGATAAGATGCGCGCATTCGTTGTCCAAGTACCCCCATGCTCGACGCCCTCTACAGCCGGCGAAACCCCCTGTACGAAAAGCCCATCCAGTGGGCGATCGGGGTGTCACTGCTCGTCCATGTCGCGCTGCTTCTGGAATTGCCGCAACTGCACCCGTTACGGCCGGGCCCGTCCGAACAGGTTGATAAGGACACCCCGCTGACGGTACGGCTGGCGCCTCCCTTCTTCTCCCTGCCGGCAAGCCCGGCATCTCCGCCGCCCCCGGCGGCGCCCCGGGCGAAGCTGAAACCCCCGCCTCCCGTCGTCGCGCTCGCGAAGCCGGCGCCGGGCGTCCCCGCTCCGCCGTCCGCTCCGGCCATCGTTCCGATGCCCGGCGACCTGATGGAGTACATCGAGGCGCAGCGCCGCGCCCGCGGCGAACCCACGCTCTCGGATACGCCTTCGCCGCGGGTCGAAAGCGATAATGAGCGCGCCAGCCGCATCGCCGCGGCCAACCTCGCCCCGCCCCGCCAGCTCACGTTCGGCTACGACCCGTCGCGCAGCGGCGGCGTCTTCACCATCGTCAGGCTGGGCTACGACTATGCCGAGTTCTCCTTCATCGGCTGGAACAGCGACATTCGCCGCCGCACGAAACAGCTGGTCGAAGTCCGGAAAGGCGGCAACAGCGACATCCGCATCGCGGTGGTGCGCAAGATGATCTCCATCATTCGCGAACAGGAACCGGTGCAGTTCGACTGGGATTCGCGGCGCCTGGGCCGCACCATCACGCTCTCCTCCCGCATGCGGGACAACGCCGGGTTGGAGGACTTCATGTTGCAGGAGTTCTTTTCAGCAAGTCCGTGACGGCGAGCGACCGGCGGCATTTGTCTACCGCTTGCGGCTATACTTTTCATCCTTCATCCTTCATCCCTCATCCTTCGTTTCTACTACAGGAACCTGGATTTGATTTCCGTGAACAGCGAAAAAACCACCGCCTGCCTTTCCGAGTGGGCGGCGAATTTCAGGCTGGAGGACGCGCCGGCGGCTGTCGTCGAGAGGATGAAGGCGCTGGTGCTCGACCTGTTGCGGGTCGTTGCCGTCGGCTCGACGCTGCCGTGGAGCCGGAACGCCCGGCAGTACGCGTTGAAGCTCGGCGGCAACGCCACCAGCACCGTGCTGCTCTACGGCGATCGCCTCGACGCGGTGCGCACCGCTTTCGTCAACGGCTCCTTCGCCCACGCCTGCGATCTCGACGACACCCACGTCGGCTCCATGCACCATTCGGGCGCCTCGGTTCTGCCGGCGGCTTTTGCGATCGCCGAACGGGAAAATTCCAGCGGGCGCGCGCTGCTGGAAGCCGCGATCGTCGGCTACGAAGCGTCGCTGCGCATCGGTCTCGCCGTACAGCCGCAGTTGTTCCAGCGCGGTTTTCTGGCGACGGCGACGTGCGGCCCGCTGGGCGCGGCGCTCGCAGCGGGAAAACTCCTGCGCTTCAATGCCGAGGACATGGCCGGCGCGCTCGGCGCCGCCTGCACCTACGCCGGCGGCCTCGCGCAGTTCTACAAGTCGGGCTCCGTCATCAAGCGCGTCAATGCCGGCAAGGCGGCCGAGTGCGGGGTGATCGCGGCGCTGCTCACGCAGGAAGGCATCTGGGGCCCGCGCGACATACTCGAAGGCAAGGAAGCCGGCTTCTTCAGGGCGTTTTCAGACCAGCCCAACCCCTCCCGGGTCACGGACGATCTCGGGCGCGGCTACCGGCTGATGGAAGTGAGCACCAAGGTGCACGCCGGCGCGGGGCGGCTGCAGGCGACCAACGACGCCGGGCTCGCGCTTTCGAGCGAGCACCAGCTGACCCCCGGGCAAATCGTGGACGCCGAGGTCGGCATCCCGAAGGTGATCCAGGGCATGCTGACGAAGAACGATCCTCACGACATGCAGAGCGCCATGCTGAGCGTCCCCTTCAGCCTGTCGATGGCGCTCGCGCTCGGCCGCACGCGCGGCGCGGCCGCCGGCGTCACGCCAGCGGACTACGACAACCTGATCAACGACCCCGCGGTGCGCGCGCTGTCGATGCGCGTGCGCTGCGTGGTGGATCCGGAAATCGAAGCGAAGACGAACACGGAGGAAGTGCCCTCCCGCGTGACGTTGAAACTCGCCGACGGCCGCACGCTCGAGGCCCGGGTGGATCACCCGCGCGGCAGCCCGCACCGCCCGATGGCGTGGGAAGACATCAGCGAACTCTTCCGCGACACGCTCGCCGGCATTCTGCCGCGAGAATCCATTGGCCGGGTGATCGATCTCGTCGCCGGACTCGACGGCAAGTCCACCGTCCGCGAGATCACCGCCGCATTTGTTTCGAAGCGGTGAGCGGCCGCCCTCTCCCCGTGTCGAGGCGTAGAATCGCGCCATGAATACCCGCGATCCGCACCTCCCGCAGCGGCGACTCGTCAAGGCGGCCTGCCCGCACGATTGCCCCGACACGTGCGCGATGGAGGTCGCCGTCGAAAACGGCATCGCCGTGGACGTGCGCGGCGGGGACATGCCCTTCACCGACGGCACGCTGTGCACCAAGGTCGCGAAATATCTCGACCGCACCTATTCGAAGGACCGCGTCCTCCATCCCCTGCGCCGCGCCGGACCGAAAGGTCCCGGCAAGGGCCGCTTCGAGCGCATCACCTGGGACGCGGCGCTCGACGAAATCGCCGCACGCTTCAAGGCGCTCGCCGCCGAGAATCCCGAGCAGATTTTGCCGTGCAGCTACGCCGGCACGATGGGCCTGTTGCAGTACATGTCGATGGACCGGCGCCTCTTCTACCGGATGGGCGCGTCGCTGCTCGACCGCACGCTCTGTTCGTCGGCCGGCAAGATGGGCGTGAAAATCACGCTCGGCGGCTCGCTCGGCATGGACCCGGAACGCTACGAGGAGTCGAAGCTCATCCTCATCTGGGGTTCCAACCCCATCGTCTCGAACCTTCACGTCTGGTCGCGCTGCCAGGAAGCGAAACGGCGCGGAGCCAGGCTCGTCGCCATCGATCCGTGGCGCAGCCAGACCGCCGAGAAATGCCAGCAGCACATCCGCCTCTTGCCCGGCACCGACGGCGCGCTCGCGCTCGGGATGATGCACGTCATCATCGGCGAAGGCCGCCACGACCGTGACTACGTCGGGCGCCATACGCTCGGCTTCGAGCAGCTGAAGAAGCGGGTGAAGGAGTTTCCGCCGGAGAAAGTCGCGGGCATTTGCGGCATCACGGCGGATGAGATCGTGAATCTCGCGCGCGAATACGCCTCGGTGAGGCCGGCCGCGATCCGCGTGAACTACGGGCTCCAGCGGCACGCCGGCGGCGGCATGGCGGTGCGCAACATCGCCTGCCTGCCGGCGCTGGTCGGGGCGTGGCGCGACGCGGCCGGCGGGATCCTGCTCTCCACCGGCGACTTCTACGGGATGGACCACAACACGCTCGAGCGTCCAGACCTCATCCGGGGCAACCCGCGCACCATCAACCAGGCGGCGCTGGGCGATGCGCTGCTGACGGCTAACCCGCCGGTGAAGGCGGTCTTCGTCTACAACAACAACCCGGTGGCGGTCTGCCCCGACTCTAACAAGGTCATCGCGGGCTTCTCGCGCCCCGATCTCTTTACGGTCGTGCATGACCTCTTCCTCACGGACACCTGCGATTACGCGGACATCGTGCTGCCGGCCACGTCCCAGTTGGAGCACACCGACATCCACCGGTCGTACGGGCACCTCTACGTGCTCGCCAAAATCCTGCGATCGCGCCGGTCGGCGAAGCCAAGCCGAACATCGAGGTGTTCCGGCTGCTGGCAAAGCGCATGGGCTACACGGAGGCCTGCTTCGACGATACCGACGAGGATGTCTGCCGCCAGGCGCTACAGTCGACGAACCCGCGCATGGCGGGAATCGGGTGGGAATCCCTGAAAGAGAAAGGCTGGCAGCGGCTCGCCGTGCCAGAGAGCTTCGCGCCGTTCGCCGAGGGCGGCTTCCCGACGCCTTCCGGCAAATGCGAGTTCTACAGCGAAACCGCGGCAAAGTTGGGCCTCGATCCCCTGCCCGCCTACACGCCCCCGCGCGAGAACGCGCAGGCCAATCCCGTGCTCGCAAAGCGTTATCCCCTCGCCTTCATTTCGCCGCCCTGCCGCAATTTCCTGAACAGTTCGTTCGCCAACCTGCCGTTCGCGCTGGCGTCGGAGAAGGAGCCGCGTCTCGACATCCATCCGGACGACGCGGGAGCGCGCGGCATCGGCAACGGTGACCGCCTGCGGGTGTTCAACGACCGGGGCTCCTATACGCTGAAAGCCGCGGTCTCCGATCGCACCCGGCCCGGCGTCGTCGTGGCGCCGTCGGTATGGTGGCGGAAACTGTCGCCCGACGGGCGCAATGCCAACGACCTGACATCGCAGGGGATAGCGGACATGGGGGGCGCAGCCACTTACTACGACTGTCTCGTCGAGGTCGAGCTATACTAATCATAAGCGCGGATGGAAATTGCCGCTGATGCGCGCTTCGCGATTCGATTAATCCGTGTTCATCTGCGTTAATCTGCGGTTTCATTTGGTTTTCGAGACGACTGCCAGTGACTCGCGGTGAAGGAGGTGCTTGAATGGCTCCCAGATCAAGCAACAAGCCACCCCCGGCGCAGGTGGATTACAGCAAGCTTCGCAGGGCGCCGGAAAATAATAGTAACGAGTTGAACGCCGCGGCGCAGGCGCTGTTGGCGTCAATCGAGGAATCGGCCCGGCCCAGGGAGCTTGCCGCGGCGTTTCCCAGGATAGTCAATCACATGGCCAGCCTGTGGGAGACGCCGCGCAGGATGAATCGCTACCTGGAGCAGCTGTTCACCGACAGCCGGGGGGAAGCCCGCAAAGGCTTTTCGCTCGGCATCCTCATGGAACTGACCGCGCTCAAGGGTTACTATCAGACCAAGGTGTTTCCTGCCGCCCAGGACGATGTGTGGGGCTCGGCGGAAGATGAAAAAGGGCGCAAGTTCTGAATTCCGGCGACAGACGCGACCTCTGAGCAGGCGCGGGCCTGGTTTCAGTCACACCGTCACTTCATCCCCGGGCCCCGACCTTCCGTCCTGATTCTCCGGATTTCCCTCATCATTCACCATTCACCATTCATCATTCACCATTCATCATTGCTCTTATAGGGGAGACTCATCATGGCCAAGGCATACTGGATCAACGTTTTCCGCTCCATCAGCGACCCTGCGAAAGTGGACGCGTACCGCAAGCTGGCCGGGCCGGTGATGCAGGCCTCCGGCGGGCGGTTCCTGGTACGCGGCGACCCGGCGAAGGTGTTTGAGCACGGCGTCATGCAGCGCGCGGTCGTCATCGAATTCGACAGCGTGGCGCAGGCGATCGCCGTGCACGACAGCCCCGGCTATCAAGCCGCGCTGAAGGCGCTCGGTGATGGAGCGGTGCGGGACCTGCGGATCGTTGAGGGCGTTTAAGAACCGGTAACGACAAAGCTTCACCGCCAAGGACGCGGAGGGCGCCAAGGTAGTATTACGACGGGTCGCAAAGGACGCCAAGGACGCGAAGTAAGACGTACGACGGGTCGCGAAGGGCGCAAAGGCCGCTAAGGAATTCAATATAAGGTAGCAAAGGAAACGCCAAGGGTGGCATACGAGGAGGCTTCTTGACTGCTCACATTAAAATTCCGATGGCGTTTCCTATTCCCCGCTTGGCGTTGTCTTCGCGTCCTTGGGTCGGTTTTCGATAATTTTTCCTTCGCGGCCTTGGCGGCCTTCGCGTTGAGGCTGTTATGTTCCATTGCGTCCTTGGCGTCCTCCGCGGTGAAGCTTTACGTCCCACCTCTCATAAATCGCCATCGGCGGTAGCTTTGGACCGGGTTTGGCGCGATACTCTCCGGCAAAGCCCGGTCTCGCCCCATTTCTCCTCATCACGTAAGGAGAAGCGCATGAAGCCAGCCTTGCTGAACACGTTGCTTGCAATCGCAGCCGCGGGCATTGCCGCCGCGGCTGGCGTACAGGCGGCGTCCAAGGAAGCCGCCTTTCCGAGCAAGCCGATCCGCATCGTCGTGCCCTTCACCCCGAGCAGCGCGACCGACATCATCGCGCGCGTCGTTGCGCCCGGGCTGGCGGAACGTTGGGGCCGGCCGGTGGTGATGGAAAACCGCCCGAGCGCGGGCGGCATCGTCGCCTGCACCATCGTCGCCGAGGCGACGCCCGACGGCCATACGCTCATGGTGACCGGCTCCAACTTCGCGGGCAGCGCGGCACTCTATGCAGGGAAACTCCCTTACGACCCCGTCAGGGACTTCTCCGGCGTCACGCAGTTCGCGACCACCCCGCTGGTGCTGGTGGTCGCGCCTTCGCTCGGGGTGAAATCGGTCAAGGAATTGATCGCGCTCGCGGGCGAGAAGAAAGGGCAGTTGAACTTCGGCTCCACCGGGCTCGGCAGCGGGCCTCATTACGGCGCCGAACTCTTCAAGCTGGCCGCGGGCATCGCCGCGGTGCATGTGCCGTACCGCGGCTCACCCGAATCGCTCACCGATCTCATGGCCGGCCGCGTGCATTTCATCCTCTCACCCGTCCTGGCGGCGTCTCCGCTCGTCAAGGGCGGGCGGCTGCTGGCACTGGGGGTGACGACCACCTACCGCGCGCAGGCACTGCCGGACGTGCCGACGATCGCGGAAGCGGGATTGACGGGCTTCGAGTATCAGGGCTGGTACGGGATGCTGGCGCCGGGCAGGACGCCGCGCAAAACCATCAACCTGCTGAACGCGGATGCCGGCCGCGTCCTCGATCTCACCGAGACCCGGGAGCGCATCGCGAGCCAGGGCGCGGTGGCGAAGCGCAGCACGCCTGAAGCATTTGACCAGCTCGTTCGAGACGAGATCGCGACGCGGACCAAGGTGTGGAAGGCGGCAGGCGTCAAAGCCGAATGACCGGCAATTCTTGATCGCAAGGAAACAACCGCATGCCATCGACTTCGCAACCCCTGCACCTGAAGACGCTCCTCGGCGAGCACCCCACCACGCTCGCGCTGAAGAGAGGCGAGATCCAGTCGTCCAGTTTCGCCCTCGATATCGCGGACATCCCGCAGGCGTACGTCGCGTTCAAGCGCGTGGTGCGGGACCTCGAGTTCGATGTCGCGGAGCTGGCGATCGTGACCTACCTGATGGCGAAGGCGCACGGCAAGCCGTACACGCTGCTGCCGGTGGTGGTGCTGAGCCGCTTCCAGCACCCGTTCATCGTCTACAACGCCGCGCGCGGCGAGCTGCGCCCGGGCGAGCTCAAAGGAAAGCGCGTCGGCATCCGCTCCTACTCGGTGACGACGACGATGTGGCTGCGCGGCGTGCTGATGAACGATCACGGGCTCGACATCGACACGGTGAAGTGGGTGACGACCGAGGAAGCGCACGTGGCCGAGTTCCGCGATCCGCCCAACGTCCAGCGCGCGCCCGCGGGCCGCGAGCTCCTCTCGATGCTGTACGACGGGGAACTCGACGCCATCGTGCTCGGCGACAAGACGCTGCAGGACCCGCGCCTGAAACGGCTCATTCCGGATCCGGATTCAGCGGCAAAGGACTGGCACGCCCGCAACCGCGCGATCCAGATCAACCACATGGTCGTGGTCAAGAACCCGCTGTCGACGTCCAACCCCGATGCCGTGCGGGAGGTGTACCGGATGCTCAAGGAAAGCAAGCGCCTCGCGCCCCCACCCGCTCCCGGCGAGCTCGACATGACGCCGATCGGGCTGGAGACGATGCGCCGCGACCTCGAGATCGCGATCGAATACGTCTACCAGCAAAAGCTCATCCCCAGGCGATTCACGGTGGACGAGATCTTCGATGACGTGACGCGGAACCTCGATCGTTGACGCAAAGCTTTACCGCCAAGGACGCAAAGGCCGCAAAGGAAAATAACAGCTTCAACGCAAAGGCCGCCAAGGCCGCGAAGGAAAAATTATCGAAAACCGACCCAAGGACGCGAAGACAACGCCAAGCGGGGAACAGGAAACGCCGTCGAAATTATAATGTGTAGCAGTCCAGGAGCTTCCTTGTATGCCACCCTTGGCGTTTTCTTTGCGACCTTTGTTGCTGTTCTTATATCTGATTCCTTAGCGGCCTTTGCGTCCTTGGCGACCCGTCGTAACGCCTTCCTTAGCGGCCTTTGCGTCCTTGGCGGTGAGGTTTTTGACGTCTTCACCACGAAGTGCGACAAGGGCGAAAGAAGAGGGCAAACTGACGTCCGATGGGAGTTCAACAAGCCAATGACGACTGAACGCCGTGACGGCCGTGCGCGAGCGGCGATCGGCATTGCCCTTGCGTTTTTCGCGCTGGCCGCCCAGGCGCAGGACCCCGCGGCCTGGCCGTCGCGCACGGTCCGGCTCGTGGTGCCCTCTTCTCCCGGCGGCGGCACGGACCTGTACGCGCGCCTGCTGGCCCAGGGCCTCACCGAAGCGCTGAAGCAGAATTTCGTCGTCGACAACCGCCCCGGGGCCGCAGGCAACATCGGCGCGGAAATCGCCGCCCGCTCGGCGCCGGACGGCTACACGTTCCTGGTCTCGGCGAACCCCGCGATCGCGATCAACCCGAGCCTCTACAAGAACCTGCCCTACAACGCCGAGCGCGACCTCGCCGCGGTCGCTCGCGGCGTGATCGCGCCTTCGGTCTTCACCAGTCATCCTTCCCTGCCGGCGAAGACGCTGCCCGCGCTGCTGGCGCTCGCCAAGCGCGAGCCGGGAATGCTCGCCTACGGGTCCGCCGGAACCGGCAGCCCGCCGCATCTCGGCGTGCGCATGGTCGAGGAAGCGTCGGGCGCGCGCTTCATCCATGTGCCCTACAAGGGACTGGGCCCGGCGGTGCAAGGGCTGATACGGGGAGAGATCGGATTCATGCTGGCCGACGTCGCCACCGTGCTGCCCTACATCCGTTCGGGCAGAGCGCTGGCGCTGGCCGTGACCCAGGCGACCCCCCAGCTTCCCGGTGTGCCCACCCAGGCTCAAGCCGGTTACCCGGGAATCGAGGTCTATACCTCGTTCAGCGTCGTCGCGCCAGCGGCCACGCCGCCCGCGATCATCCAGCGCCTGAGCGCCGAGGTCCTCAAGGCGATGAAGTCCCCCGCCATCAAGGAAAGAATCGAGGCGATGGCCTTCATCCCGGTTTTCGACACCCCGGACGCCTTCGCCGCCAGCCTGAAACAGGAACGGCAGATGTGGGCCGAGGTCATCCGGCGCAACAACATCACCGCCGAGTGAGTAAAGTCTATTTGCCACGGAATCACACGGAAGCACACGGAAGCACACGGAAAAATAAAAAACCGAACAGAAGGGTTTTGTTGCTGTATCCGTCCGTGCCCTTCCGTGTGGTTCCGTGGCTAAGTTTCTTGCCGGGGTTTTATTATTTCGTGTATTTCCGTGGCTGTAATGGTTTCTTGGACGACCTCAAGGCCTCCCAGCCCCACCCTCAGCGCAAAGGCGGCAACGGCAGGCTCGCGCCGCCCGGCAGCGGGGTGCGGTCCACGTTGAGGCACATCGACACCAGCACGTAGTAGCCGTTCACCGCGATGAGATCCATCACGCCGCGCTCGCCGAACCGGTCGAGCGCGGTCTGGTAAGTCGCATCGCTCACGCCTTGCGTCTCATGCAGCTCGCGCGAGAAGTCGTGGACGATCGCCTCGTCCGCCGACATCTTCGCGGGCCGGCGGCCCTGCGCGATGTCCGCGCCGATCGCGGGGTCGAGCCCCGCCTCCAGCGCGAGGCGGTGATGCGCGAACCACTCGTACTGCGAAGTCCACTGGCGCGCCGTCACCATGATCGCGAGCTCGTTCAGCTTCGGCGGCAGCGTGCTGCGGAATCGGATTTCCGCGCCCAGGCTCTGGATGAGGTTGCCGATGCCGGGGCTGCGCAGCCAGACGTTGAACGGCCCGCCGAGCGGGCCCGGCTTCGCGGCGGCGGAGTTCTTCACGCCGCCGCGCGGTCCCGACCGGATCGCATCGGCGAGCACGTGCTGCTCCGGCGTCAGGTTTTCTAGGGGAATCTGCTTGAAGCGCTGTCCGGCGGCGGAAGATTCGGTTTTCGGGCTGGTCATGACTCGTTCCTTGTGCGTTGAGGTGAATCGGCGAAAGCAGGAACCTAACCGTACCCGCTGGCGGGCGCAATGGCCCTTACGAACCCGGGGGCCTGGCGTGATCCGATCCACTTGGCTGCGGCTGTTGCGGCACCCCCGCAAGGTATAATTTCCGCTCTCCGTAATCCCGCCGCACCATGAAGCCCATCGAAACCCGCACGGACCGGATTCCGTACCAGAAGCCGCAGCCGCGCGACATGCGGCCCGACCAGGTGATCCTCGATGTGATGCCGGCGGACGAGCGCCTGTGGGTGCCGCTCGGAGAACATATCTGTGTCCGGCCGCTGCAGTTCAACGTCACGCAGGGTCAATACACCCACATCATGCGCGTCACCCGCGCCGGCGTCATTGCGCGCCATCGCCATTCCGGCGCGGTGCATGCGTACGTCTTGAAGGGGCGCTGGCATTACCTCGAGCATGACTGGGTTGCCGAGGAAGGCAGCTACATCTTCGAGCCGCCGGGCGAAACGCACACGCTGGTCGTGCCCGAGGGCTGCAATGAGATGATCACGCTCTTCCAGGTGACCGGTAGCCTGCTCTACGTCGATCCCCAGGGCAAGGTGACGGGCTACGACGACGCCTTCACCCGCTGCGAGAAGGCGCGCGAGCATTACACCCGGGCCGGGCTCGGCGCGGACTACGTCGATCGCTTCATTCGCTAGCAATCAAGGAAAGCGCCCATGAAAGACGCCAAGGTAGTGTTCATCCACGGCTTGCACCAGCGCATCGTGGACGCGGTGCTGTCGAAGAATCCCGCGGGCTTCACCACGGCGGTGATCGAGGGCAAGGCCGCGGAAGAGCAGCAGCTGAAATGGGTCGAGGACGCGGATTTCATCATGGTGTTCCGCGCCGACCCCAGCGAGCGGATACTGCGCGCGGCGAGGAAGGCCCGGCTGGTGCAGTTGCTCTCCGCCGGCTACGACCGGATGAACCTGAAGCTCTTGCGCGAGCTGAAGATTCCCTGTGCCAACAACGGCGGCGCCAATTCCCGTGCAGTCGCGGACCACACCCTGCTGGCGATGCTGTCGCTCTACCGGCAACTGACCGCCGCGGATCGGACCATGCGGGAAGGACGCTGGAGCGCGGCGATCAACGGCATGAACACCTTCGAAATGGCGGGCAAGCGCGTGGGCATCTTCGGCTTCGGTAACATCGGCCGCAAGGTCGCACGGCGCGTCCAGAGCTGCGATGCCGTTGTTCAGTACTACGACATCTTTCCCCCGGCGCCCGATCTCGAGCGGGAACTTTCGGTGACGCGGGTCACGCTCGAGGAGCTGTTCCGCACTTCGGACATCATTACCCTCCACGCGCCGCTCACCAACGACACGCGTCACGTCATCAACCGCGAGCGCCTCGCCATGATGAAACCCACGGCGGTGCTGATCAACACCTGCCGCGGGCCGGTGGTGGACGAACCGGCGTTGATCGAGGCGTTGCGCGAGAAGCGCATCGCCGGTGCCGGGCTGGACGTCTTCGAGAAGGAGCCGATCGACCCCGGCAATCCGCTGCTCAAGCTGGACAACGTGGTGGTGACGCCCCACAGCGCGGGCACGACCTGGGACACGTGGTTCCGCCGCGCCGAATTCGCCTACCAGAACTTCCAGCGCGTGTGGGCGGGCAAGCCGCCGGAGGGCGTCGCAACGGACTACGACTTGTAGCGCACGCTGCCGACTGTTGAAGAAGAAAACCGGAAAAGGTTCCTGGCACCTTTTTTTCCATTATTGAATGTTTGCGAAGAGAAAACCATGAACCCAGCCACCAGCCTCGCCTTCGATCACGTACACCTCGTTGCCAAGGACCCGAAAACCACCGCCGACTGGTATGTCGACAAGCTCGGCGGCAAGATCGTGAGGAGCCTTGACGTCAAAGGCGCGCCGCAGATCTACGTCTCGTTCGACGGCTTCATCGTCATCGTGCGCGGCCAGCGGCCCGCGGAGTCGGCTGCAGCAAAGCCCGGACTGCAATGGGGCGTCGATCATTTTGGCGTGCGGGTCAGGGGCGATTTCGACGGCTTTTGCGATGGGCTCCGAGCGAAAGGCGTCACGTTCGGCCTGGATCCGACCGACTTCAACCCGACGACCCGCATCGCGTTCATCGACGCGCCGGACGGTGTAAGCGTCGAACTGCTCAACCGAAAAGATCAACTGTAGGTGAGAGAGGTCCCGTCAAATGGCACAGCCCTACGAATTCCGCGGCAACGCCTATCGCAATCTGGCCGACCTGCGGGCCTGGACGCAGAAGCGCAAAGAGCCGGCGCTCGAGCCGGAGCTCCCGATCGTGGACCCGCATCATCACCTGTGGGACAGCGAAGAACGCGGCGGCCGCTACCTGATCCACGAGCTCGCGGAGGACACCGGATCCGGCCACAACATCGTCGCCACGGTATTCATCGAGGCAGGCGCCATGTACCGCGCCGACGGCCCGCGCGAAATGCGGCCGGTCGGCGAAGTCGAGTTCGTCAACGGCGTGGCCGCGATGAGCGCGAGCGGGCGCTATGGCAGGACGCGCCACTGCGCCGGCATCATCGGCCATGCCGACCTCACGCTCGGCGATCGCGTTGAGCCGGTGCTGGAAGCGCTGATTGCCGCGGGCAACGGGCGCTTCCGCGGCATCCGCCACGGGGTGACCTGGGACACCGGCAAGGCGGATAAATTCGGCCGGCGCCAGGTGCCGCCGCACCAGCTGCTCGATCCGGTCTTCCGTCAGGGATTCGCGCGCCTCCATCCCCTCGGGCTCTCCTTCGAGGCCTGGCAGTTCCATCCGCAGTTGCCCGAGCTCGTGGACCTGCTGCGCGCCTTCCCCGATACCAGCGTAATTCTCAATCACGTCGGCGGGCCGCTGGGGCTTGCGCCGCACACCAACCGCGAGGAAGTTTTTAAAATCTGGCGCGGCCACATCCGCGAGCTCGCGAAATTCCCCAACCTGAGTGTCAAGCTCGGCGGGCTGGGCATGCTCTATCTCGACTGGGATTTCCACCTGCGCGACATTCCCCCGTCTTCCGAGGAGCTGGCCGCCGCGTGGCGGCGCTACATCGAGACCTGCATCGAGGCGTTCGGCGTCAACCGCTGCATGATGGAGAGCAACTTCCCGGTGGACAAGCAATCGAGCGGCTACGGCGTGCTGTGGAACGCGCTGAAGCGGATCACGCAAGGTGCGACGGCGGCGGAGAAAGCGGCTCTCTATCGCGACACCGCCGCGCGGGTCTACCGGCTGTAGCAGCCGCGCGGGTCGCGGGCAAGATCAGCCACTGCGGTCTCTGCGAATCGATTATTTCCGATGTCCGCTCCAGTTCCCCGCGCCTGCGTCATGGGCCACCCGGTGGCGCATTCGCGCTCGCCGATGATTCACGGCTACTGGCTGAAGACCCTGGGCATCCGGGGCGCCTACGAGCTGAAGGACTTGAGTACCGAGGCGTTCCCTGCCTTCGTGACCGGCTTCCCGGCGAACGGGTATATCGGCGGCAATGTCACTGTCCCGCACAAGGAAGCGGCCTACCGGCTCGTCGACCGTCGCAACGAAGCCGCCGAGGCGATCGGCGCCGTGAATACCCTCTGGCTGGAGAACGGCCGCCTGCGGGGCGGCAACTCGGACGCGCCCGGATTCATCGCCAACCTCGATGATCGCGCGCCGGGTTGGGACGTGCCGGGCTGCCGCGTGGTGGTGCTGGGCGCCGGCGGGGCTGCGCGCTCCGCCGCGTATGCGCTACTCACGCGCGGCGCGGAAGTCCATCTGGTCAACCGCACGCTCGCGCGGGCCGCGGAACTGGCGGCCCGCTTTGGTCCGCGGGTCCGGGCGCACGGCAGCGACGCGCTGCCCGGGCTGCTCGAGACAGCGGATGTGCTGGTGAATTGCACCTCCCTTGGCATGGTGGGCAAGCCCGCGCTCGAGATCGACCTCGGACCGCTCAAGTCCAGTGCCGTCGTCTACGACATCGTCTACGTCCCGCTCGACACGGCGCTCCTCGCCGCCGCCCGCAGGCGCGGGCATCGCATCGTCGACGGTCTCGGCATGCTGCTGCAGCAGGCCGGATTCGGCTTCCGGAAATGGTTCGGTGGCGCGCCGCAGGTGACGCCCGAACTGCGGGCGCTCGTCGAGGCGGACATCGTCGCCAGGACCTCGCAAAACTGATCTGCGGGCGAGGCGCGCGCGATCCTCGCCGATCCGGGAATCGAGCGGCTCTTTCTCGGCGGGGGTCTCGCTGCCGGGGCGGAGCGGATTGATCCGTGACTGCGAGCCGCCCGGCCCTCGTCACTGTCCGCAAATAGTGTGATGCCGCGCTTGTGATCTTAGGGCGCGCGCAGCCCTGCCGCCACGACCACCTTGGAAAAGGTGCCGATCATGCTGCGTATGATCCGGTCGAATTCCTCCGGCGAGGAGGGCGCAGGCTCGAAGCTGATGTTGAGCATCTGCTGCCTGACTTCGGGGAGATCGATCACGCCGGCGAGGTCCTTGCTGATCTGATTCAGAATGCGACGTGGCGTTCCGGCCGGTGCCAGCAGTCCGTGCGTCGCGTCTCTTTCGAACCCGGGCAGCACCTCGAACATCGTCGGCACGTCCGGCAACAGCGGCGAGCGTTTTTGGGTGACCACTGCGAGCACCGTCAACCGCCCGTCCTTGATCATTCCCAACGCAGGACCCAGCCCCGGAAAGCCGTAGTGGATGCGCCCGGCCATGATCTCGATCAGCATTTCGGGCTGACCCTTGAAGGCCACGTGCACGGACTTGATGCCGGCGACCATCTTGAATCGCTCGGCGGTCATGTGTATCCCGCTGCCCGCGCCGGCCGAGCCGTAGAAGATCTTGCCCGGCCGCTCCTGGGCGAGCGCGATCAACTCCTTGACCGACTTGACGCCCAGTTGAGGCGTCACGGTCAGCGCCCCGGTGCTGGCCCCGATCTGGGCGACGCCGACAAAATCCTTGAGCGGATCGTACGGCAGATTGGCATGCAGCACCGCTCCGATGGCGAAGGCGGCGGAAATCAGTGCCAGCGTGTGCCCGTCCGGAGTGGCCTTGGCGACCGCGGCGTTAGCCAGCGTGCCGCCCGCGCCCGGACGGTTCTCGATGACTACCGGCTGCCCCCACTTCTCGGCGAGCCTCGGGCCTATGATGCGCGCCGTGATGTCAGTTGCGCTGCCGGCGGAGAACCCCACGACGATGCGCACCGGCTTGGTCGGAAACTTCTGCTGCGCCTGCGCGACAACCGGGGCAGCCGTGACCGCGATGCCAGTTGCGATCAGGATTGCAAACGTTGATCTGTACAAGGTGCACATAGGTTCCCTCCGTTACGTCTCCCGGAACGGATACGGCCCGGCGTACTCGCCGACGTACGCGGTGTGCGATACCACCCCGGTCTCCGGCGCGTAGGCATGCAAGCGGTATGCGGGCGGCTCCATGACGAATTGTCCCGGCGCTTTGACGCCGAGATCGAGGGCGATCTGGTGCGCGGTGCTGGGCGCGGTGGCGGCGAGGGTCCCGGCGAAGCGCACCTCGATTGCCCGGTGCACGTGCCCGCACAGGAGGCGCTCCACCTGTGGATGGCGGCGTATCACCGCGGCGAGCGGCTCCGCATCGCGCAGCCCGTACGCGTCCATGTGGCCGATGTGCGTGGTGAACGGGGGGTGGTGCATCAGCACGACCGTGGGCCTCCCGGGCGCCTGCGCGAGCGTGCGATCCAGCCACGCAAGTCTCTCCTCGCCCAGCGCGCCGCCGCTCTCGCCCGGGATGACCGTGTCCACCGCGACGATGCGAAGCGCATGCGTGTCAATCACGTACTGGACGCAATTCTCCGACTGGCGCAGATAAGCGTGATCGGCGAACGCCCCGCGCATCGCGCCAGCTTCGTCGTGATTGCCCGGTATCAGGTAGACCGGCATGGGGAGCGGGGAGATCAGTTCGCGCAGTAAGGCGTATTCCTCGGGCTGCCCGCCGTCAGTAAGGTCGCCCGTGATGGCGACGGCGTCCGGCCGCTTCTTCAGCGCCAGCACGTGTTTCACGCAGTCGCGCAGCATGGCCGCGGTGTCCACCACGCGGTAGGACAACTCGCCGCGCGCCTTGACGTGCAGATCGCTCAACTGCGCGAGCAGAAACGGTTGCGTCATCAGCGGCATCTCCTGCAGTTTGCGCTCTGCCAGGCGCGCGCGCTCAACGGGCCTTGCCCGGCTCGGCTGCGGGCGCGCCGGGCGCCGCCGGCTCCTCCATCAGCACCAGTGGCCGGTTGGCGCCCGCCTTGATGACCCGGGTGCGCAGCAGGTGCGAGAGAAAATCGATCAGCGCGACGACGACGATGACCATGATGATGATGAAGCCGACCTCGTCCCAGCGGTGGGCGCGGATGCGGTCCGACAGCGCAAAGCCGATGCCGCCGGCGCCGATGATGCCGAGTATGGTGGCGGAGCGGGTGTTGGACTCGAACATGTAGAGCACGTTCGACAGCATGATGGGCAGCACCTGCGGCAGGATGCCGAAG
>CAZFRR010000007.1:0-6613 GCA_964521405.1 uncultured Streptomycetaceae bacterium
CGATGTTGGCGCCGGCGCCGCCGCGGTTCTCCGACACGACCTGCTGCCCGAGAACTTCCGACAGCTTGGGCGCGACGACGCGCGCCATGGTGTCGGTGCCGCCGCCGGGCGGAAACGGCACGATCAGCCGTATCGGCCTCGCCGGATAGCCCTGCGCGGTGGCGGAAACCGGATATAACAGCAACACCGGCAGCAATGCCGGGAACAAGCATCGAAAAATGGTCCCCATGATTCCCCCTTGTGGTTATCGAGGCGACCTGCCCTGATTTTTCAATTCCTTCAGCACTTCCCCGGCCATGTCGAACTGTACATCAGTGCATGTCGAGCGCGTGCCGCTGCAAGGCCGAGAGCGGCGCGAACTTGAGCACCTGCTCGTGGGTCGCCTCGAGCACGACCTGCGGCGCCATGCCGGCCTCCCACGCCTCGACCCAGCGTAGCACGTGCAGGCACCAGCGGTCGCCGGGCTGCAGCCCGCGAAAGCGCATCTCTTCGCGCGGCGTGCTGAGGTCATTGCCCCGATTTTTTGAAAATTCCAGGAATTCCGCCGTAACCCGGACGCACACCAGGTGCGCCACGCCTTCGTGCCCGCCCGTGGCGCAGCACCCGTCCCGGAAATACCCGGTCAGCGGCGCGAAACTGCACGCCCGCAGCGGCTCGCCGAGAACATTTCTTTCCTTGGATACTTCTTCGCTCATCAATCAATGCACCGCGATTGGGCGCCTGAATGGAAAATAATGAATGATGAATGATGAATGATGACCCAGGCTGCTCCGCGTTTTCTTGGATTCCTCATTCCTCATTCATCATTCCTCATTCCTCATTCAAGCAGGCCCTGGGCCTGCGCCTTGAGCAAATAGTAATTCCAGATCTTGGCGACCACTTTCGGGTTCCACACCTGCCGCCGCGCCTCGGCGAGCTCCCCGCGCTCCATCGACTTGGGCGTGCCGATCATGGAGGCGCGGTACTGGCGCACGGCGTTGTCCTCCAGCAGGACGGAGGCGACGAAGGCTTCTTCCACGTTCGCGCCGACGATCACTGCGCCGTGCCCCTGGAGCATGACCGCCAGGCCTTTGCCGAGCGAGCGAGCGACGTCGTCACCTTGCTCGGGCCGCTGTATCAGCGTGCCGTCGGCGCACACGGGAACCGCCTCGCCGAACGGCGAGCCCATGACGCCGATCGGGAGGATGGGCTTGCCGACGACGCTGAACAGCGTCGCGGTGGGAAGATGGAGATGGAGCACCGCCATGACGTCGGCGCGGGCCCGGAACACGCCGGTGAAAATCGGCGTCTCGCTGGGCGGGTTGTTCGTGCCCTCGACCCGCTTGCCGTCCGGGTCCACGACGACGAGATCGTCGGCGGACATGATCCCGGGGTGGCGTCCCGGCGTGCCGCGCATCTCGCGCGGGTTCAGCAGCAGGTTGCCGGTCTCGGGGATCCGCGCGCCGGCGAGCCCCGCGTGGTCCATCAGCCCCTCCATGTAGAGAAGGCGGCAGGCGATGGCGAGCTTTTCGCGGAGTTCTTTTGAACCTTGCATGTCAGTCACTCTCACTCATCATCATTCATCATTCATCATTCATCATTCATCATTTCATTCAGTCCACCCTGACCCCTATCTCCTTCGCAATCTTGCCGTACTTCGCGTATTCGGAGCGGATCAGCTCGGCCATTTCCTCGGGGGTCGTGATGTACGGCGTCAGGGCGCCGCCGCGGCTGAACTTCTCCCGGGTGTCGGGCGAGGCGAGCGTCTTGTTCACCTCCGTGCGCAGCCGGGTCAGTATCGGCTCGGGCGTGCCGCGCGGGGCGCACAGCGCGAACCAGATGCTGTTAGCGAACCCCGGGTAGAACTCGCCGATCGTCGGCACGTCGGGCAGGTACGCCAGGCGACTCTTCCCGGCGGTAGCGAGCGCGCGCAGCCGGCCGGCCTTGACCTGCGGCGCCGCCGACGAACCCGCGAAAGCCACCGACACCTCGCCGGTGAGGATGGCGGTGGTGGCCGGCATGGCGCCCTTGTACGGCACGTGGACGAGCTTGATGCCGGCGCGGGACTTCAGCATCTCCATCGTCAGGTGATGCTGGCTGCCGTTGCCGCCCGAGCCGTAAATGAGCGGCGGGTTCGCCTTGCGCGCGAATGCGATGAAATCCCGGAAGCCCTTCACTGGCAACGAAGGGTGGACCGTCAGGACGAACTCGTTGGTCGCGATGGTCGCGATCGGCACGAGGTCCTTTAACGGGTCAAACGGCATCTTCGAGTACACGTGCGGGTTGATCGTGAGCAGGCTGTCCACGCACAGCGCCAGCGTGTGGCCATCGGGCGCGCTCTTCGCCACCAAGTCGCCGGCGATGTTGCCGTTGGAGCCGGTGCGGTTCTCCACCACGATCGGCTGCCCGAGCACGTCGGTCAACTGCTGGCCCAGCGCCCGCGCCAGGATGTCGGGCGCGCTGCCGGGCGGAGCATGCACCACCACCCGGACCGTTCGGCTGGGGTACGGCTGCGCCACCGCCGCCCCGGCCATGATCACCAGCAGTGCAATTGCAATGTGTCTCATAAGTGCTGTTCAAGGTTCCAGGTTCAAGGTTCAAGGTTCAAGGTTCAAGGTTCAAGGTTCAAGGTTCAAGCAAGGTTGGAGCGGGTTCTGATTCGAGGGTTTCGGTTTTGAACTTTGAACCTGGAACTTGGAACTTTGAACTCGGAACTCGGAACCTTGAACACGGAACACGGAACACGGAACACGGAACACGGAACACGGAACACGGAACACGGAACACGGAACACGGAACACGGAACTCGGAACTCGGAACATTCTAGTCCAGCTTGGCGCCGGACAGTTTGACGACCTTCGCGTATTTTTCCATGTCGCGGCGGACGAACGCCGCGAATTCTTCGGGACTGTTGCCGACGGCGTCCGCCCCCAGCGCCGCGAACTGCGACCGGATCTCGGGCGTGCGCACGACTTTCACCACCGCTTCGTTGAGTAGCGTGATGATCCGCTTCGGCGTCTTCGCGGGCGCGAACAGGCCGAACCAGTTCTCCGCCTCGTAGCCCGGCACGCCCGCCTCGGCTATCGTCGGCACGTCGGGCATCTGGGGCGAGCGCTTGCTGCTGGCGATACCGATCACCCTCACCCGCCCCGCCTTGATGTGACCGACGATCGGGGCGATCGAGTTGAACATCATGTTCATGTGCCCCGCCACCACGTCGGTCACCGCCTGCGGCGCGCCCTTGTACGGCACATGCGTGATTTCCACGCCCACCATCTGCTTGAAGAGCTCCATCGCGAGGTGATTGGGAACACCGTTGCCGGCCGAGGCGTAGTTGAGCTTGCCAGGCTGCGCCCTGGCGAGCGCGATCAGCTCCTTTACCGACTTCACCGGGACCGAGGGATGGGTGATCAGCACGAAAGGCCCGACCGAAATCAGGCTGATGGGCGCGAAATCCCTGAGCGTGTCGTACGGCACCTTGCGCATGAGCGGCTGGATCGTCAGCGCCCCGGGGCTGCTGACGAACAGCGTGTAGCCGTCGGGCGTCGAGTTGGCCACGATTTCCGCGCCGATCTGCCCGCCCGCGCCACCGCGGTTGTCCACGACCAGCGGCTGGCCGAGGTGCTGCGCGAGAGCCGGCGTCACCAGGCGCGCCGTCACGTCGGGGGTCGCTCCGGCCGGCACCGAGACGATCACGCGGATCGGCTTGTCGGGGTAGTTCTGCGCGCCGGCGAGCGGCGCGAGCAATACCGCCACGAATCCCGCCAAGACACCGCACCAAGCTTTCACTGGAACTCTCCAACGGGAAGGATGCAACCACCCCGTCCGCTTCGCGTCCACCCCTCCTTGAAAAGGAGGGGAGTTATTTTTATTCCCCTCCTGCCCGAGGAGGGGTGCCTCCGAAGGAGGCGGGGTGGTGGGAGCTGCCCGAGGAGGGGTGCCTCCAGAGGAGGCGGGGTGGTGTGGTTGAAAGTCACGCGGATACATAAAGCCCAATAGGAATGACCGGAATAGTAACCGAACTGCGGCGACAGCGCAGGCCGGAATCGGCTATGCTTCCGGCCTCGAAAGTCATTCAAGGAGAGAGTCAGCACCATGACGACGACAACCGAACTGGCGGGTAAAGTGGCGCTGGTCACCGGCGCCTCGCGCAACATCGGCCGCGCGATCGCGCTCTCGCTCGCGGCAGGCGGCGCCGCGGTCGCGGTCAACGCGCGCGCGTCCAAGGAAGACGCGGATAAGGTCGTGAAAGAGATCCGCGCCGCGGGCGGCCAGGCGGAGACTTACCTGGCGGACATCGTGGATCCGAAAGCGGTCAACGCGATGGTCGAGGGCGTGGTGAAGCGCTTCGGGCGCCTCGACTGCCTGGTGCTCAACGCCTCGGTGCGCAAGGAGACGCCGTTCATCGACATGAGCTTCGACGAATGGAAGAGCCTGCTTTCGATCACCCTCGACGGCTCATTCCACTGCGTCAAGGCCTGCCTGCCGCACCTGATCAAGGCCGGCGGCGGCTCCATCGTCACGCTGGGCGGCATGACTTCCATGTCCGGGGCAAAGAAGCGCGTGCATGGCTCCGTCGGCAAGTTCGGCCTCTACGGCATGACCCGTGCGCTCGCGAAAGAGCTGGGCGAGCACAAGATCCGCGTCAATTGCGTTGCCCCGGGCCAGATGAACACACCGCCCAAGCCAGGGCGCACGGCCCCCGACGCGACGAACGTGCCGCTGGGACGGCGCGTCGAGCCGGAAGAAATCGCGAGCACCGTGCGCTTCCTGTGCTGCCCTGGCGCCGCGATGATCAGCGGGCAGCTGATCTACGTGGACGGGGGACAGCAGCAGTTCTAAGGATGAAGGATGAACGTGGATGGATGACCGTCATGCTTTCGCATGACATTTGAGTCCCTTCCTTTCACGTCCGTCCGATCGGCAGATCGACCAAAGCAAGACGGCGGCCACAGGGCCGCCGTTTTCGTATTGTCCAGGCTGACTGAGCGAGCGAGAGCGAAAGGGAAGGACCTGTCGTTGCGCGCGTAGCGCGCGGGATCATCCTTCCACGTTCATCCTTCATCCTTAATGAACGGGCCCCGACCGTTCATTCGGGCGTGGCGCCCGAATCTCTGATCACCTTCGCCCATTTTTTCGTGTCATCGCGTATTCTCTGCGCCATCTGCTGCGGCGTGGCTGCTATCACTTCGTAGCCGAGCAGCGCAAGGCGCTCGCGCACGTCGGCCTGTTGCAATGGGCGGGCGAACCCCTCGTGCAGGCGGGTGATGACCGGGCGCGGCGTCCCGGCGGGTGCCGCCACCCCGAACCAGCTCTCGTAACCGAAGCCGGGCACCCCTGCCTCGGCGATCGTCGGCAGCTCCGGCGCGAGCGCGGAACGAGCGGGGTTCGCCACCCCGAGCACCCGCGCCTTGCCCGATTTCGCCAGGGGCAGCCCGGTCGTCATGCCGATCAGCATCGTCTGCACCTCGCCCCCCAGCATGGCGTTCACCGACAGGGCGCTGCCCTTGAACGGCACGTGCACGATATTCACGCCCGCCACGGTCTTCAACAATTCCATGCCGAGATGGAAGGCGCTGCCGTTGCCGGAGGACGCGTAATTCAGCCGGCCGGGCTGCGCTCTTGCGAGCGCGATCAGTTCCTTCACCGTCGTTGCGGGGAGCGACGGGTGCACCAGCAGGACGTGCGGCGTCATCACGGTGACAGTGACCGGCGCGAAATCGCGCAGCGTGTCGTACGGCGCTTTCGGAAACATCGAGGGGTTGACCGAGAAGGTGGAGTTGGTGCCGAACAGCAGCGTGTAGCCGTCGGGCGCCGATTTCACCACGATTTCCGCGGCGATCATGCCGGAGGCGCCGGCGCGATTATCGATCACCACCGACTGGCCGAGCTGCTCGGCGAGTTTCGCTCCGAGCACGCGCGCCTGGGTGTCGTTGGCGCCGCCCGGGGGCGAGGTGACGAGGAAGCGGATCGGGCGCACCGGGTAGTTTTGCGCGACCGCGTTCGGGACCGCCATCACGCTTGCCAGCGCGGTGGTGGTTGCAATCACCGCGGCGCGCAAAACAAATAATGAATAGCGATTTATCACCCGGAGCCGTGCCTAACTGGTCAGATTCCGCTCTTGCCAAATTTCGGAGCGGTCTTCATTAAGGATTTCGCCGGACCGCAATCCGGCGAAATCCTAAACTTTGCGCGTGCGCTCCTGCGCGATGCGGATGGGCGGAATCCACGGCTTCTCCGCCCACGCCACGCCGACGCGCGCCACCTGCGCGTCGATCAGATAAGGCTTGCCCTCCACCGTGGCTTTGCGCGCCCGCGCCAGCGCTGCGCGCAGTTGCTCGGCGGAGTGCACGACTTCGCCGTCCACGCCGAAGCCTTTGGCGATTTGCGCCATGTTCATATCCGGGCTGCCGAGATAGTCGTGATAGAACTGGCCAGTCTGGACCATGCGCCCGCCGGGGGTCTTGTCGATGACGCGGCTGTGCGGGCCGGAATAGGCGTGATTGTTGTAGACGACGGTGATCACCGGCAGTTCCAGCCGCGCCATGTTCCAGAGCGCGGTGGGGCCGAAGACGAACGAGCCGTCGCCGACCAGGCAGATCACCTGCTGGTTGGGGCGCGCGAGCTTCACGCC
>CAZFRR010000008.1:0-17784 GCA_964521405.1 uncultured Streptomycetaceae bacterium
CCTCGACCCTCGACCCTCGACCCCCGACCCTCGACACTCGACACTCGACACTCGACACTCGACACTCGACACTCGACACTCATCCCTAGTAGCTGGTCGGCCAGTTGCGCATCAGGTGCTGTCCCACGCCCTTCGACATACGCAGCCGGTAGACCTCGAGCATGCGGATGAGGTAGTCGCGCGTCTCTTCCGGGCGGATCACGGCCTGCACCGCGAACACCTCGGCGAGCCCCCAGACATCCGCCCCTTTCTGGATCTGGGCGAGTTTCTCCTCGAAGCCCGGCTCGCCCACGCCCACGCCGTGCACGATCTGGGTCGCGAATTCCGGGCTCATGAAGCTCACTTCCGCCGTCGGCCACGCCGCGACGTCATCCGAGTGGCGGCCTCCCCCCATGCATACATAGGCGCGCCCGTAGCTCTTGCGGATGATCACCGAGAGGTGGGGCACGGTAAGGAGCGTCATCGCGTTCATGAAGTTCATGATCTTGCCGGGTGCGCCCGCGCGCTCGGCCTCGGTGCCGATCTGGAATCCCGGCGTGTCCACCAGCAGCACGATCGGCACGTTGAATGAATCGCACAGCACCAGAAAATCCACGATCTTGCGGCAGGCGTCGGCGTCGAGCGCGCCGCCGCGATGGAGAGGGTTGTTGGCGACGATGCCAACGGACTTGCCGCCGAGCCGCGCGAGGCCGACGACGACGCTCTTGCCGAATCGCGGCTTCAATTCGAACAGCGTGTCCTGGTCCACAACGGCGCAAATGATGCGCTTCATGTCGTAGACCTGGGTGCGGCTCTCCGGCAGCACCGAGAAAACCTTGTCCATGTCCGCGCCCGATCCGGCGGGCACCGGCGCTTCCGGCGGCGCTTCCATGTGATGGCCCGGAAGATACGACAGGAAGCGCTTGATCGCGTCGAAGACTTCTTCTTCCTTGTCGACCACCCGGTCGACGAGGCCCGTCACATCGGCGTGCAGGCGCCAGCCGCCGAGATCCTCCGGGTCCACTTTTTCCCCCAACGCCATCGACACCAGCCGCGGGCTGGAGACCGCAACGATGGCGCCCTTCTGCATCACCGAAAAATCAGCCTGGCAGGTGAGCCAGGTCGAAGAACCAAACGAGGGACCGAACGCCGCCGCGCACAGCGGTGTTTCGCGCGTGCGCCGGAATTGCGTGACATCGTTGCCGAGGAGTTGTCCCATGCCGCGCGAACCCATCGCGTCGGGCAACCGCGCGCCGGTGGATTCCCCGATCACCACCAGGGGCACGCCGCGCTCGGTGGAGACGCGTTTCATGTGCGCGATCTTCTTGCTGTTGGTGGCGCTGGTGGAGGCGCCCTTCACGGTGAAGTCGTTCACCACGATGCAGACGTCGCGCCCGTTGATCCGGGCATAGCCCGCGAGTTTGCCGTCGGTTTGCGTCTCGTCGGCCTGCTCGGGATAGACGCCCGAAGCGCCGAATAAACCGGTCTCGAGAAACGAACCCTGATCGACCAGGTAAGCGATCCGCTCGCGCGCGTTCCATACCCCCGCAGCCTTGCGCTTTGCGTACTTTTCCGCGCCCCCGCCGGCCAGTGCTTTGGCCCGCCGTGCCGCGTATTCCGCCATCAATGTCTCGTAAGCCATTCCCGCCCCTCTTTCACTGCGATTTCTCCTATGAAAATACCCATGTTAGCAAGCGCTCACTTTAGGGCTCTTTTTCCAGCTATGGACGCACTCCAGAGCGCGCCTTGGGTCCGAGCCGCGTTCGCATCCCCGGTGAGGCCGCTTCGAGAAAGCGGCAGAGATAGGGACGCGTCTCGCGCGGGTCGATCAGGTCTTCCACCGCGAACGCTTCGGCGGTGAGAAACGGGGATGCCAACCGCTTCATTTCCGCTTCAATTTCCTGCTCGCGCCGCGCCGGGTCTGGCGCCGCTTCGATTTCGCGCCGGAACGCTGCCTTCACGCCTCCCTCGATTGGCAGCGAGCCCCACTCGGCCGAAGGCCAGGCGATCTTGAAGTTGAGTCCGGCGCGATCCACGGTGCTGCCGCCTGCCATACCGTAGCACTTGCGCACCACCACCGTATAGACCGGCACCGTCAACTGCATGCCGAGGTAGCGTCCCTGCATGCCGATGCGCAACATCCCGGCCGCCTCCGATTCCATCCCGATCTGGAATCCCGGCACGTCGACAAAAAATATCAGCGGGATGTTGAAGGTGTCGCACAGTTCGGTGAAATGCGTTTGCTTGCGCGCGGCCTTCACGTCCACCACGCCGCCGTGCGTCGGGTTGTAGGCAATCACGCCCACCACTTTTCCGGCAAGCCGGGCCAGACAGGTGATCACGGCGCGGCCGAAGGTCGGCTGAATTTCAAAAACCGAATCGCGGTCCACCACCAGACCGATGAGCTTGCGCATGTCGTACGGCTGGCGCGGCGCGCGCGGAATGATATCGGCGAGCGCGTCCTCGCACCGGTCCACCGGATCCTCGCACCGCAGTTCCGGCGGCAACTCCCAAACGTTGGTCGGAAGATAAGAAAGAAAGCGCCGGACCTGCCGCAGGCAGTCTTCTTCGTTGTCCGCCGCGTTATCGATGGTGCCCGCGGTGTCCACCGCCATTTGCGCGCCGCCCAGTTCTTCCTTGCTGACCTTCTTGCCGTAGGCGCGCTCGACCACCGGCGGGCCGGCTGCAAAAATCTGACTCGTGCCTTTCACCATGATGGTCCAATGCGACAGCATTGCGCGTCCGGACGGTCCGCCGGCCGCGGTGCCCATCACGGCGGAGACCACCGGCACCACGCCCAGCAGCTCGACCGAGCGCTCGAAGCCGTCCTGGCCGGCGCCGGGAAACGTGGTGTGGCCACGCCGTTCGATGGATTCGACGCTGCCGCCCACGCCGTCGATCAGGTTCACCAGCGGAATGCGATAACGCCAGGCGAGGTCTTCGATGAAGCCGCCCTGCCCGCCTTTGCGCCGCCCGCTGCCCGAGCCCGAACCGCCCTTGATGGTGTAATCCTCACCGCCCACCGCGACCGGCCGCCCGTCGATCTTGCCGATGCCCGCTACGTAAGGGTGTGGCGTGAACGACGCGAGCCGCCCGTTTTCACCGTACTCCGCGTGGCCCGCCAGCTTGCCGACTTCCTGGAACGTGCCGGCGTCGAGCAGGCGCGCAATGCGGCTGCGCACGGTGAGCTTGCCTTCGGCGAGGTGGCGCGCGACTGCTTCCGGACCGCCGCATTCCTCCGCCCGTCGACGCCGGCGCTGGATCTCCTCGATTTCAGCTGACCAGTTCATGAGTGCCTCGCTTGGTCTTAGCCTGCTTCACCGCAACAGATTGATATCTAATAATTATTATGATGTTTATCCATATTGTCTTCAATAGGATTGTTGACAATAATACACCAAAAGCATAGCTTACTAACATCCTTTAAAGGCGCTCCAGGAACAGCAAATGACACCCAGCTCCAGGCTGGCAGGGCAGGTTGGCGATGCCGGTTCGAGCGCTCAGCTGACGTATTCGCTGCCCGAGCAAATCGCCGCACGACTCTCCGAACGCATTACCGCCGGCGCCTACGCGCCCGGCAGGCGCGTCATGGAACAGGAAGTCTCCGCCGAGTTCGGCGTTTCCCGCGGTCCCGTGCGTGAAGCCTTGCGGCTGCTGGAAAAAGACGGGCTGGTCACGATACTGCCGCGGCGCGGCGCGCAGGTGACCCGGCTGTCGATCGCGGAAGTACGGGAGATCTTCGACATTCGCGCGGCGCTGAACGGGCTGCGCGACCGGGAAATCGCGGAAGATCCGGACCGCGCCCGCTTGCTGCCGTCGCTGGAGAAGACGGTGGAACGGCTGTCGCAGCTGGCCCGCAGGCGCGATGACGCGGAGGAATACGTCGAAACGGTTTTCGAACTGAATCAGCTGTTGAACGATTCGGTGCCCAACCGCCGCTTGCGCGCGATCCTGTCGTCGCTCGCGCTGCAAACGCTGCGTTATTCCCGCCTCGGGCTCTCCACGCCGGAGCGCCGATTGCAGTCCGTCGGCAACTGGCAGCGGCTGGTGAAAGCGGTGAAGGAGGGCGACGGGCTGGAAGCCCAGCGCGCCGCGGAGCAGCGGGTGCTCGATTCTCGGGACGCCGCTATACGCGAGCTCGAAAAGGCGTGAATCGTTTCTCGTTTCTCGTTTCTGGTCTCAAGCTGCGCAGCGAACGCTGCTGAGTCGAGTAACGAGCAACGAAGAACGAGTCACTTTATCAGCCGTCGATGACGGCTACGACTTGTCCTTCAGCGACCGGGTCTTTTTCCTTCACCCGGATTTCCTTCACCGTGCCCGCATCCTCGGTGATCACCGGGATTTCCATCTTCATCGACTCGATCACGATCAGGGTGTCGCCGGATTCGACGGTATCGCCCACTTTGGCCTTCACCTGCCACACCGTGCCGGTGATCTCGGATTTGATGTCGATGCGCGCCATGTCGAAGTTGTCCGTGCGTTGAAATCCGGATGAAAATTCGCGGCGAGTATAGCACGCAGGGTTGTGCCCATCGCGGCGCCTGCGTAACATAGCGCGCTTCCACCACCCCCGCGACCGCCATGAGCGAATCGGCCAGCCTGCCCGAACTGAAAGATGCCGCCCTCGAGCGGGAAGGGCGCGTCGCCGTGCTGACATTCAAGCGCGACGACATGCGCAACGCGCTCTCCGGCACCGCCCTGATCGACGACATCTGCGCCACGCTGGAATGGGCGAATGCAGCGTCCGGGGTCTCCGTGCTGGTGCTCACGGGCGCCGGCTCCGCGTTCTCCGCTGGCGGCAATATCAAGGCGATGCGCGAGCGCGCGATGTCCTTGAGCGCCGCGGAAATGGAGGATTATTACCGGCACAACATCCAGCGCATCCCGCGCGCGATGAACGCCTGCGAGGTCGCTGTGATCGCGGCGGTGAACGGGCCCGCGATCGGCGCGGGTTTTGATCTCGTCAACATGTGCGACATCCGCATCGGCTCGACCGCCGCGCAGTTCGGCGAAACCTTCATCAACCTCGGGATCATGGCGGGCGACGGCGGCGGGTGGTACCTCAAGCGCGCGGTTGGCGCGCAGCGCGCGGCCGAACTGACGTTCACGGGCCGCACCGTCAAGGCCGAGGAGGCGGCAGCAATCGGCATCCTGCTGGAAGTGACCGAGCCCGACCGCCTGGTGCCGCGCGCGAAGGAAATCGCCGCGCAGATCGCCGCCAAGCCGCCGCTCGCCGTGCGCTACGCCAAGCGCGCGCTGCGCCTGGCGGAGCGCCAGGACATCGCGGAACACCTCGAGACCTGCGCCTCGTTCCAGGCGGCGCTGCAGAAGACCGAGGACCACCTGGAGGCATTGTCGGCTTTTTTCGATAAGCGCAGCGGCGCGTTCAAGGGAAAATGATGTTGCGACTCATCTTGCCGGTGCTGCTTGCGGCAATGGCGACGTTCTCGCCGCCGCTGTATTCCCAGGAGCGCAAGCTCGATCCCGTGGACGAGGCGGCGAAGGACGCGTCTTGGGCAAACTTCAAGAAGCGGCTGCTCGCCGCCGTGGAAAAGCGCGATCGAAAATTCATTTTGAGCATATTGGACAAGGCCGTGCGCAGCGGGACAGAAGGCGGGCGCGGCGTCGCGGAATTCAGGAAACAATGGGAGCTCGATACCGACGCAAGCCCGCTGTGGCACGAACTCTCCGCCGTGCTGAGCTTGCCGGCGGCGCATCACCGTCCCGAGAAGGGCCCGCTCGAGCTGTGCGTCCCGTACGTGGCGGTGCGCTGGCCGCAGGACATCGATGCTTTCGCCGGCGGGGCCATCACCGCCCGGGAAGCGCTGGTGAAAGCGGCGCCGTCGTCGACATCACTAACGATCGCCACGCTGTCCTACCACATCGTCGAAGTCGCCGACTGGGAAGTCACCGATCGGGCGGGTTCCCGGCAGGTCTGGGTCAAGATAAAGCTCAAGACCGGCGAGGGCTACGTGCCGGAAGAGCAGATCCGCAGCCCGGTCGAGCACGCCGCCTGTTTCGTCAAGGGCGAGGCGAGCTGGCGCCTCGTGGGATTCGGGCCGGGCTCCGGTAAATAGACAGGATTGACAAGATTTACAGGATTAACATCTACAAGCAAAGTTCAAGATGATTTGGTTTGAATCCTGTTAATCCTGTCTATTGTTCTTTGCTTTAACCCGCGTTGAGCGGGGATTATGCAGCTTTTAGTCAGTTTACTGCTGGCAGTATCCGCCATGACTAATCCTGTTCATGCGCTCGACCTGCAGGGCCATCGCGGCGCGCGCGGGCTGGCGCCGGAGAACACGCTGCCAGCGTTCGCAGTAGCGCTCAGGGTCGGCGTCACCACGCTCGAACTCGACTGTGCGGTGACGAAGGACGGCGTGGTGGTGGTGAGCCACGATTCCACATTGAATCCCGAGATCACGCGCGGGCCGGACGGCCTGTGGCTAGCAGGCGAGGGGCCGCCGATCCGACAATTCACCTACGCGGATCTGCAGCGATTCGACGTCGGGCGCATCGATCCGAAGAGCGCTTACGCGAAACGTTTCCCGAAACAGCAGCCGGTGGACGGCACGTGCATGCCGCGGCTCGCGGACGTCTTCGCCCTTGCACGGAAGAGCGGCAACGACACGGTGCGCTTCAATATCGAGACCAAGATATCGCCCCTGCATCCCAGCCGCACGGTCTCCCCCGAGGCCTTCGCCCGCGCCTTGATCCAGCTGGTTCAAAGAGAAAAAATGGAAAGCCGCGTCACCGTGCAATCGTTCGACTGGCGCACGTTGAAGGTCGTGCAGCAGGAAGCGCCTGCGATCGCGACGGCCTATCTCACGGCGCAGCAGAGCTTTATGGACAACATCCAGGCCGGGAAGCGCGAATCGCCGTGGACCGCGGGACTGCGCGTCAACGATTTCGGCGGCTCGATCCCGCGCATGGTGAAGGCGGCGGGCGGCGCGGTGTGGTCTCCGTACTATGGCGAAACCACGCGCGAGCAGGTTAAGGAAGCACAATCGCTGGGGCTGAAGGTCGTGGTGTGGACGGTCAACGAGCCCGCCGACATGCGCCGCATGATCGAGTGGGGCGTCCCTGAGCATTGCAGAAATGCATCAATGCTCAGCCCTCACCCCCGCCCCTCTCCCGGAGGACGAGGGGAGATTCGAGGCACAGAGGGATTGTCATCCACTTGTGCGGAACTCGGCTTTGGCATCATCTCCGACTACCCCGATCTCCTGCGCCAAGTCGCCGGCGAGATGGGCGTTGCTCTACCGCTCGCGACTTCGGTAACGCCTTAACAGCGCGTCAGCCCATTACCCATCTCGCGTCACTCATCATGCGTCAGTAGCTGGTAGGCCAGCTGGCGAGCTTGTGCTCGCCGACGCCGTTCTTCAACCGCTTGCGGTGAACGGCCAGCATGCGGATCAGAAAATCGCGCGTGTCGCGGGGATCGATGACGTGCTGCGCTTCATAGAGTCGCGCGAGCTCCCACGGGGTCGTGTCACGGTCCACTTGCGCCACCAGTTCCCTGAACTTCTCCGGGTCGTCCTGCTCCTTGACGCCGTAGAGCACGTTGACCGAGACGCGCGGATCCATGAACCCCAGGTCGGCTGACGGCCAGCACGCGAGCTCGTCGGTATTCCTGCCGCCGCCCATGTTGATGAATGCCTGGCCGTAGCTCTTCCTCATGATGACGGTGATGCGCGGCACTGTGACGAGGGAGATCGCATTCATCCAGTTGATGACCTTGCCCGGCATGCCGCGCAGTTCCCCCTCGACGCCGATCAGGAAGCCCGGCACGTCCACCAGGAACACGATGGGGATGTTGAAGGAGTCGCACAGCACCATGAAACTCGTCACCTTCTGGCAGGCGTCGGCATCGAGCGCGCCGCCCTTGAACATCGGGTTGTTGGCGATGAAACCGACGCTTTTGCCGTCGAGCCGTGCCAGCACGGTGGCGACCGACCGGCCGTAGCGTTCCTTCAATTCGAAGCTGGAGCCCTGGTCCGCGACCGCCGCGATGACCTTGCGCACGTCGTAGACCTTGTTGCGCTCCTCGGGGACGATCTCGAGCATCTTGCGGCACACCTCGCCCGATCCCGCCGGCACCGGGTGCTCGGGCGGCGCCTCCATGGCGTGCGCCGGCATATAGGAAAGAAAGCACTTCACCGCGTCGAGCACCTGCTCGTCGGTGTCCACCGCCATGTCCGCGAGCCCCGAGATGCCGGTCAGGATCTTCCAGCCGCCGAGGTCCTCGGGCTCGACGGGTTTGCCGATCGCAATCGAGGTGACGTTGGGGCTCGCGATCGCCATCACCGAGCCCTTGCGCATCGCGACGAAATCCGACATTGCGGCGTACCAGGTCGAGGAGCCGTAGCACTGTCCCATCAGCGTTGCCGCCCACGGCGACTGGCGCAGGCGCTGATACTCGATCGGATCCTGCGCGAGAATGGCGCGTCCCGCTGCGCCCATGCGGTCGGGCATGCGCGCGCCAGAGGATTCGCCGAGGAAGACGAGCGGCATGCCGTAGCGGCACGCGGCGTCCTTTACGTGCTTGATCTTCTTCATGTTGATGACGCTGGAAGAGGCGCCCAGCACGGTGAAGTCGTTGGATACGATCGCCACCTCGCGCCCATTGATGCGCGCAAAGCCCGCCACCTTGCCATCAGCAGGGGTCTTGTGCCTCACCTCGGGGCGGATCGCGCGCGCATGCAGCCCCGATTCGGCGAAGCTGCCGGGATCCACCAGGTAGTCGATGCGCTCGCGCGCATTGAGGTGCCCCTCCGCCTTGCGCTGGGCAAGCTTCTCCGGCCCGCCCATGGCGAGCGCCTCGGCGGTTTTCTCCTCGAGTTCCTTCAGCGTGCGTTGGTTCGGCTCATCACCCATCACTCATCACCCATCACTCAATCGACGCGGATGCCGGCTTCTTTCACGACCTTCGCCCACTTGGCGACCTCGGCTTTGACGAACGCGCCGAATTCGTCCGGCGACAGCGGCGTGAACTTCGCCCCTTCGTTGACCAGCCGCTTCTGGATGTCCGGCGCCTGCATGATGCGCAGGGTTTCGCCGTTCAGCTTGGTGACGATATCCCGCGGCGTGCCGGCCGGCGCGAACAGGCCGATCCAGTTGGTGACCGAGTAACCCGGCAGCGCGGCTTCCGCGATGGTCGGCAGCTCCGGCGCCGCCGGCGCGCGCGAGGAACTGGTCACAGCCAGCGCCTTCAGTCTCCCGGCCTGCACCTGCGGCAGCACCGTCGGCATGGTGGCGAACAGCAGTGAAGTCTGGCCCGCGATCAAATCGACGATGGCGGGAACGTTGCCCTTGTACGGGACATGCACCATGTCCACCTTCGCCATCGACTTGAACAACTCCCCCGACAAGTGGCCCGCGGTGCCGTTGCCCGCGGAGGCGTAACTCAATTGGCCCGGACGCGCCTTTGCGAGCGCGATCAACTCCTTCACGTTCCTGACCGGCACCGAGGGATGCAGCACCAGCAGGCCCTCGGCTTCCATGACCAGCGACACCGGGGCGAAATCCCGCAGCGGGTCGTAACCCAGCTTGCTGAACAGGCTGACGTTGACAGAGTGAGTGCCGATGCTGCCCATCACCAGGGTGTAACCGTCGGGCGGGGACTTGGCGACGATCTCGGCGCCGATGTTGCCGCCGGCGCCCGGCCGGTTCTCGACCACCGCCGGTTGTCCCCAGGCCTCGTTGAATTTCTGCCCGATCACCCGCGCGAACAGATCCGCGATGCCGCCGGCTGGAAACGGCACGACGATGCGGATCGGCTTCGCCGGATAGGTTTGCGCCACGACCGTGTGGCCCAAACCTATCAACAGGAACCCAAAAATAGTAGTCGTGATGCGCTTCATGTTCCCCCTTCACCACTGCTCGACACTCGACACTCAGCACTCAACACTCAACACTTGTGACTCGTCACTCGCCCTTGATTCCCGCCGCCTTGATCACCTTGGCCCACTTCGTAATCTCATTTTGCACGAACGCCGTGTACTGCTCGGGGGTATTGCCGACCGGGTCGGCGCCCATGCCCTGCATCCGCTCGCGCAGGTCCGGGGTATTCAGCGCGCGCACGATCTCGCTGTGCAGCCGGTCGACGACGGGGCGTGGTGTCTTCGCCGGGGCGGCGACGCCGAACCATGACGTCACGGCAAAGCCCGGTATCCCGCTCTCCGCCACCGTCGGAATCCCGGGCGCGGCCGGTGTGCGTTTCGTCCCGGAGAGCGCGATCGGGCGGAGCCTGCCCGCCTGCACGTGCCGGATCACCGCGGGCACGTTGGCGAAATAGAGCGAAATCTCTCCGGCCAGCAGCGCGGTGAGTCCCAGCCCGCTGCCCTTGTAGGGAATGTGCACCCATTTTGTTCCCGTCATGTACTGGAATAGCTCGGCGGAGAGATGCGGCGTGGTGCCCATTCCGGAAGAGCCGTAATTGATTTCGCCCGGGCGCTGCTTCGAAATGGCGATCAGCGATTTCACCGAGCTCACCGGCAGCGACGGGTGCACCACCAGGAGGTTCTGGGATTCCACCAGCAGCGTGATGAAGGCGAAATCCCGGACCGGGTCGAAGGCGAGTTTCATCAGCGACGGGTTGGTGGCGTGGCCGGGCGCGTTCAGCACGATGGTGTAGCCATCCGGCGCCGAGCGCGCCGCGAGCTCGGTGGCAATCGCCGTGCTGGCGCCGCCCCGGTTCTCGATCACCACCGTCTGCCCCAGGTACTCGGAGAGCTTCGGCGCCAGCGCGCGCGCGAGGATGTCGTTGGTGCCCCCGGGCGGGAAGCCGATGAGGAAACGGATCGGCTTCGCGGGATAGGTTTGTGCCATGCCCTGATGGCACAAACCTATGAACAAAAACCCAAGAGAGATAGTCGTGAAACGCCTCTTGGTTTTCCCGTCACTCGACACTCGACACTCGTCACTCGACACTCGTTACTCTCCCGTGATTCCCGCCGCCCGGATGACCTTGGTCCACTTGGCAATCTCGTTCTGCATGAATACCGTGTACTGCTCGGGTGTATTGCCGACCGGGTCGGCGCCGAGGTCCTGCAGGCGCTCGCGCAGGTCGGGGGAGTTCAGCCCGCGCACGATCTCGGCGTGCAGCCGGTCGATGATCGCGCGCGGCGTCTTGGCCGGCGCTGAGATGCCGTAGAAGGTAGTCACTTCGTAGCCCGGCACCCCGGCCTCGGCCACCGTCGGGATTTCCGGCGCCGCCGCCGTGCGCTTCGGGCCGGTGACAGCCAGCGCGCGCAGTTTGCCGGAGCGTGCTTGCAGGATGACCGTCGGCACGTTGCCGAAATAGATCACGTGGTGGCCGGCGAGGAGCTCGATCACCGCCGGGCCGCCGCCCTTGTAGGGGATATGCGTCCATTTGACGCCGGTCATGAACTGGAACAGTTCTGCCGAAAGGTGCACCGTGGTGCCGGTGCCGGACGAGCCGTAATTGATACTGCCCGGCGGCTGCTTCTTCGAGAATGCGATCAGTTCCTTGATGCTCCTCGGCGGAAACGACGGGTGCACCACCACCAGGTTCTGCGATTCCGCGACCAGCGTGATGAACGCGAAATCCCTGATGGAATCGAACGGCAGTTTCCGCAGCGCCGGGTTGGTGGCGTGATTGGGTGCGTTGAGCAGCAGGGTGTAGCCATCCGGCGCTGCGCGCGCCCCCAGCTCCGAAGCGATCGCGGTGCTGGCGCCGGCGCGGTTCTCCACCACCACCATCTGACCCAGATATTCGGAGAGCTTCGGCGCGAGCACGCGCGCTGAGATGTCGTTGGTGCCGCCCGGCGGAAACCCGACCAGGAGTCGGATCGGCTTCACGGGGTAGGGCGCCTGCGCGGCTGCGTGGTGTGCTACGCCAAGCAACGCTGCCGTCGCTGCGATACAGATGCTCCATTGCCGCTTCATGGTTCCCGCCTCCCCGTTTGTTCCGCGCGCCAATGGCTATGCCTGCTTTCCTCCGCGTCCTCTGCGTCCTCCGCGGTGAGAGGTTACTGCTTGCCCGGGCCGTATCCCTTCCGGTAGAGCGGCCCGGTCATCTTGCCGTCCACCGCGCGCCCGATAATGCCCTGGGACAGGTCCTTGATGGCGATGAAGATGACGTCCTTGTCCCCGGGGTCGGCCACCAGCGTGTGCGGCGCGTTCGCCGGGATGTAGATCAGCGTGCCGGCCGGCGCCCTGATTTTCCTGCCGTTGACCGAGCCCACCAGCGTGCCGCGCACCACGTAATTGAACTGCTCGTTCTTGTGCGTGTGCAGGCGCGAGCCGGTGCCGCGCTCCTTGTGGATATAGCCCACCAGCATGCGCTTGCCCTCGACCACGCCGCCGTGCGAGGTCGAGTAACCGGTGCCCGCCGGCACATCCTTCACCCGCGCCAGCGAGAACTGATACCGGCCGTTGCCGCCTCGAATCGCCCCTTCGGTCTTGGTTCTACTTCCGCGACCATTCACGGTACCTCGCCGGGCGGAGGTTGCGCGGGCGATTCGAGCAGCCGCACGCCCGCGTGCGGCGGATCTTGAGGATTTGCTAATGGATGTCTTTCGGGTCGCCATATTAATCGCCTTGATTGCCTGGTCTCGCCGTTAATTCTAGTCCTTCATTCATCTGTAATTCGAGCAGCGAATTACAGATAATCAACGATCTTCCACTCGCCCGGCTTCACGTTGACGACGTTCCGGTTCTTCCCCGGCCGGCGGTCGGCGTAGATCCGGCCTTCCTTCATCACGACCTTGATGTTCTTTTTCTCCTGCAGGCAGCGGATGTTTTTCAGCGGATCGCCGTCCACCACGATCAGGTCGGCGAGCTTGCCGGGCTCGAGGGTGCCCAGCTCCTGGTCGAGCTTCAGCGCGCGCGCGGCGTTGCGGGTCGTGGTGAGTATCGCATCCATCGGTTTCATGCCGAGCCCGACGTAGACCTCGAGCTCGCGCGCATTGGTGCCCATTTCGGGGTCGTAGCCCATGTCGGTGCCCATCGCGATGTTCACGCCCGCTTTGTACATGCGCTGGAAGGTGCGGAAGCAGTCGGGCTGGATCTGCTTCATCTTGTTCAGCACGAACTGCGAGGTGCCCTGGTCCTTGCGCGTCTGGATCGCGTGGTCGGTGCGGTGGAGGAGAGTGGGGGTCATCCACACGCCCGCCTCCGCGATCCGCTCGGTGGTCTCGGCTTCCGAGAACACCATGTGCTCGATGGTGTCGGCGCCGGCCTCGAGCGCCATCCTCTGGCCCTGGGGCGTGAAGCAATGCACCGCGGCCACCTTGTGGAAGGCGTGGGCCTCGTCCACGATCGCGTTGATCTCCTCCTGGGTCATGTTGCGGATGTCGGGCTCCTCTTTGTCGGTGCCCCCGCCACCGGTCGCGCAGGTCTTCACGATGTCGCAGCCGGCGAGGAGGTTGGTGCGCGCGAGCTTGCGCAGCTCCCACGGGCCGTCGGCGGTCTGGAAGCCCAGGCGCTGCATCGCGCGCGGCTGGATGAGATCGAGGTGCGAGCCGGTGATGGTGGTGAAGCCGCCGATCAGCATGCGCGGGCCCTCGACGATGCCGGCGTTGATCGCATCGCGCACGGCGCAAAGCTCCGCGGTCAGCAGCCCGCGGCTCGAATTGAGCCCCAGGTCGCGCAGCGTGGTAAACCCCATGTCGAAGCAGAGCTGGGCGTGAAAGAGGCCATACATCTGCTGCAACTCGGGCGTGATCTCCCATTGGGCGACGCGGTAATTGTGGAAGGTCAGGCAGTTGAACATCATGGTGTGCAGGTGCGCGTCGATCATGCCCGGCATCACGGTGAAAGCGCCGCAATCGATCACTTGCGCGCGCGGCGGGATCTTGAGGCTCGCCCGGGTGCCGACGCGCTTCACGCGCCGCCCTTCGAGCTCGATCACGGGGTCCTTGACCGGCTTATTGCCGGTGCCGTCGATCAGCAGGCCTGCCTTGACGTACTGGGTCGGACCTTTGGGTTCCGGCGCCTTGATCTCCATGCGGTGTGCCTTTCTCTCGTGGTTGTCGGTTGCGCGTTCAGCGGAAACCCTGGGCCGCCGCGACGAAGCGGGCGTAGGCCCGTGGATCGAGCGCGCCGCGAGGCGCGCTGGCGTCCGTGCCCAGTTCCAGCGCCGCCAGCGTGCGCTCCATTTCTGCGCGCCCGAGCCCCCGCGTGATGAAGACGAGCCGCGAGCGGCGGTCGGCATCGGGCCAGCGCGGCAGTGCCACCGGCTCGTCGATCACGGTTTGCACCGCGTGGACCGCGAACGGCTTGCCCTCGACATTGATGATGCCCTTCACGCGCAGCAGGTTCACGCCGCGCATCGTCGCCAGCAAATTGAGCCAGGTCATCAGCCCGGCGCGAGTGACGGGCCGCTCGAGATGGAGGCTGAATGAACGGATGTTCCCGTCGTGGCGCCCGGCGCGCTTGCGGCGGCCGGCGGTCTGCGCTGCGTACGCCTCGAGATTGAGCCAGCGGGTCACGTCGCCGTTCGCGGTGTCCAGCGCCGCCCCGAAGAGCTCGCCCGGAATGATATCTCCCCGCGTCACCCTGAACCGCCGCGCCCCGGGATTCACGCGCGCGAGCCGGCGCTCGAGGGAGGCGATCTTTCTGGCGCCGGCGAGGTCGCACTTGGTAATGAGTATGCGGTCGGCGAGCGCGGCCTGCTTGACGGCCTCGGTGTGCTCGTCAAGGCCGCGGGCGCCGTGCAGCGCGTCCACCAGCGTCACTACGCTGTCCGCGCGATAGTGCGGCGCCACCGCTTCGTCGGTGATCAGGGTCTGCAGGATGGGAACGGGGTCGGCGAGCCCGGTGGTCTCGATCAGGACCCGGTCGAAGGGCGGCAGCGCGCCGTCGCGGCGGCGCCCATGCAGGTCGCGCAGCGTGTCCACGAGGTCGCCGCGCACGGTGCAGCACAGGCAGCCATTGGCAAGCAATACCGTGTTCTCGTTGGGCGTGGCGACAAGCAGATGGTCGAGGCCGATCTCGCCGAACTCGTTGATGATGACCGCGGCGCGCGCCATGCCCGGGTCAGCGAGCAGGCGGTTCAAAAGCGTCGTCTTGCCGCTGCCCAGGTAGCCGGTGATGATGGACACCGGCGGCCGCTCGGCCATCGCCGCGGTCATGAAGTTTTCAGGAACCACGGAGGCGCAGAGAAAAATTTGTGTCGGTTCTCTCTGCGTCTCTGCGGTGAATGGATTACGCCGCGAGCGCCTGCCGCTCGAACTCGGCGCTGTACTGGCCCGCGCAGGCGAGGCTGTTCATGCGCGAACGATGCAGCAGCGCCGCCTGCCCGGCGGCGACGTTGGCGGGCGAGCCCTTCCAGGCCTTGAGCGAGGGCGCCTGCAGCGCGCGGCCGTAGGAGAAGGACAGCGGCCACGGCAGCTTCCCTGCGTAGAGCTTGTTCATCGCGTTAAGGTGCGCCGTGGCGAGCTCATCACTCTGGCCGCCGGACAGGAAGACGACGCCGGCGACCGCGCCCGGCACCGTGCGCCTCAAAACCCGCACCGTGCGCTCCGCCACTTCCTCGACCGGCGCCTGCCGCGGGCAGCCCTTGCCGGAGATCACCATCGAGGGCTTCAGCACCGTGCGCTCGAGGACGACGCGGTTCACGTAAAGCGCTTCGTAGACCGCGTTCAGCGTCCGCTCCGTCACTTCCTCGCAACGCTCGATGGTGTGGTCCGTGTCCATCAGCACTTCCGGCTCGACAATCGGCACCAGTCCCGCGGCCTGGCAGATGGCGGCGTAGCGTGCGAGCGCGTGGGCGTTCGCGGCGATGCAGGTCGTGCTGGGAATACCGTCCCCGATGTTGATCACCGCGCGCCATTTCGCGAACTTCGCGCCGAGTTTCACGTACTCGGCGCAGCGCTTGGACAAATTGTCCAGCCCCTCGGTCACTTGCTCCTTCGGGCACAGCGCCAGGTCCTTGGCGCCGGTGTCCACCTTGATGCCGGGAAGGATGCCGTTTTTCGCCAGGGCCTCGACGAATGGCGTGCCGTTGACGCCCTTCTGCCGCAGCGTCTCGTCGTAGAGGATCACGCCGCTGATGTACTGTGCGAGCCCCTTCGCCGAGAACAGCATGTCGCGGTAGGCGCGGCGGTTGTCCTCGGTGTTCTCGACCTTGATGCTGGCCAGGCGCTTCTCGATGGTGCCGGTGGATTCGTCGGCGGCGAGTATGCCCTTGCCGGGCGCGACCATCGCCTGCGCGATGGCTTCCAAAGTATGGGTTGACATGGTGAACTCCTCGAACGGCGTGAATGGTGAATGGTAAATCGACAAAACCGGGAGTGTATTTTACCGCCTTCTATTCACTATTTACGATTTACGATTCACGTCTTCCGGCGCTAGGCTTTCCGGTGCTCCCCGACCTTGACGATCTTCATGGTATTGGTGCCCCCGGCCTTGCCGAATGGCTCGCCGATGGTGAGCACGATGTAATCTCCGGTCTGCACGGCGCCGCGCTTCAGGAGCTCGTCCTCCGCCAGGTTCAGCGCTCTTTCCGGGTTGCGCGCACCCGCGAACTTGACCGGGTATACCCCCCGGAACAACGTCACCCGGCGCCGCGTTTCGATCACCGAACTCATGGCATAGACCGGCACGTTGGAGTGCATGCGCGAGATCAGCAGCACGGTCTTGCCGCTTTGCGTCAACGACGCCACCGCCTTGATGTCGAGGTTGTTGGCGGTAAAGACGGTCGCGCGCGCGATCGCTTCTTCCACTTCCGCGGGGACCTTGGTCACGCGTTGCTCCCGCGCCAGGGTGTCCTCTTTTTCCGCTTCGACGCAGACCCGCGCCATCGCGGCCACCGTTTCCACCGGGTATTTTCCGGTCGCGGTTTCGGCGGATAGCATCACGGCATCGGTGCCATCGAGGACGGCGTTCGCGACGTCGGACACTTCGGCGCGGGTCGGAATCGGGTTCTCGATCATGGATTCCATCATCTGCGTGGCGGTAATGGTGATCCGGTTCTTCTCTCGCGCCATGCGGATCATGCGCTTCTGCAGCGCCGGCACCACGGCGTCACCCACTTCCACCGCGAGGTCCCCGCGCGCCACCATGATGCAGTCGGATGCGTCGAGGATATCCGCCAGCGCCGGGATCGCCTCCGCGCGCTCGATCTTCGCGACCGTCAGCGCGCGGCCGCCCGCCTTGTACATGAGATCGCGCGCCCAGCGCATGTCTTCGCCCGAGCGGGGAAACGAGACGCCGAGGAAATCGGCTTTCAACTCGGCGGCGGTCCGGATGTCCTGCTTGTCCTTCTCGGTCAGCGCGGGAGCCGTCAGGCCGCCGCCCTTGCGGTTGATGCCCTTGTTGTTGGACAACGGCCCGCCCTGTTCCACGACGCAAGTGATGCGCGAGCCCCTGACCGAGGAGACGCCCAGCACGATGCGCCCGTCGTCGAGCAGCAGCGTGTCACCCGGGCGGACATCGTTGGGCAGCTTCCGGTAGTCGAGCCCGACCGTATGCTGGTCGCCCAGCGCGCATTCGGCGTCGAGCACGAACTTCGCGCCCGCCGCGAGCGAGATCTTGCCGTCCCTGAAGCGGCCGATGCGGATCTTCGGGCCCTGCAGGTCGACCAGCACGCCGACCGCGCGGCCCGCCTTGCGCGCAAGCGAGCGCACCTGCGCCACGCGCTTCGTGTGCTCGGCGGTGGTGCCGTGCGAGAAGTTCATGCGCACCACGTCGAGTCCCGCGTCGATCATGCGCGCCAGCGTTTTCGGGTCGCTCGAGGCGGGTCCGAGGGTGGCGACGATCTTGGTCCTACGCGGCATTATCCTGTTCCGAGTTCAATGTTCCAGGTTCAAGGTTCCAGGTTCAAGGTTCCAGATCCTC
>CAZFRR010000009.1:0-7396 GCA_964521405.1 uncultured Streptomycetaceae bacterium
GGATGGCGTGCTCTACCGCATGGTGGGCCGCGGCGCGCTCTGGACCGAGGAGGATATCAACACCATGTCCGGCTATCTCGCGACGGTCTACGGCTTGCCGGCCGGCAAGGCGTCGAAGTGACATGAAGGTGTCGCTAACGACTGCAATTCAGCCACAGAGGTCACAGAGAACACAGAGATGTTCAAGAGGTTGAGTTGTCACGCCACAAGCACCGGATAGTTAAAGCTTGAAAATGCCGTGGGTTTCTGATTTTTCTCTGTGAACTCCGTGTTCTCTGTGGCAAATGCTTTTTCTGGCTTTAAGAGTCCGCGGCGGCGCAGCGAAAGCGAGATGTTAGGGATGAAGCGCGCCACGGGCAAGCCCGCACACAAAAAAAGGGGCGGCATTGCCCGCCCCTCCCGGCCGCGGCCGCGGCGTCTAGTTGACGAGGGTGAATTTCTGCAGGCGCCGCCCGAAGCCCGCCTCGCCCGTATAGAGGTTCCCCTTCGAGTCCGTGCCGAGATTGTGGAGCGAGCGGAACTCACCCGCCTGGCGGCCGTGGCGGGCAAAGCTGCCGAGGTGCTTGCCGTCGCTGCGGGACAGGATGTGAATGTGGCTGCTCTGGCCGTCGCCCAGCAGGATATAGCGCTGCGCGGAATCAGGCGAGAAAACGAGATCGACGGAATCCGTCGCAGGTAACCGCACTCCGATGAACTCCGTCACGAACGTCCCGTTCTTCCGGAACACCTGGATGCGGTTGTTGCCGCGGTCGCACACGTAGACCAGGCCGTCCTTCGACAGCCGCACGCAGTGGACCGCGTTGGCGAACTGCTTCGAAAGCGGCGCAGTGGGGCTGTACGCGGGCATCTTGTCGTCGCTCGGTGCGCCGCCGTAGGCGCCCCAGTGCCGCTTGTAGGCGCCGGTTTTCGCGTCGAGCACCAGGATCCGCTTGTTGCCGTAGCCGTCGGCGATGTAGAGCTCGTTCGCGGCCACATCCACCTCCATGTTCGCCGGGCGCCCGAGCTGCGTCGTGCTGGCGCTGCCCTCCGACTTGCCGGGCTTGCCGATCTGCAGCAGGAACCTGCCTTCGCGCGTGAACTTGAGAATCATGTGGTCGGCGGCATCGTTCCCCGCAACCCACACGTTGCCCTCGGCATCGACGTGGAGTCCGTGCTCGTTCTTCGGCCAGTTGTAGCCCTCCCCCGGGCCGCCCCAGCCGCGGACAAAATTGCCATCCGGGTCGAACTCCAGCACCGCCGGCGCCGCCGTGCAGCAGCGCGTCGACGCCTCACCGGGCTTGGCCACTTTCTCATCAGCCAGCAGCGTGTTCGGCCGGTGGAGTATCCAGACGTGATCGCGGGTATCGACATGGAGCCCGGCCACTTGCCCCACGATCCAGTTGTCCTTGAGCGGCTTGGGCCAGAACGGGTCCACCACGTACTTCGGTCCATCCGCCGCGCCCTGGGGCACGGCGCCCCGCGGCACCGATTGCGCGCAGCCGATCGCAATGATGATTCCGGCGATCAGCGCGACAACGAGACGAGTCCGGTTCATGATGTTCTCCCCCATGATGTAAACGAACGAGGTGCTATCATTCGCCATCCTGGAACGGGAAGCAAGTCCGTATCATGAACACCGCAACCGCTACCGCCAACTCCGTCCCGCGCTCGTTCAAGGACGTCTGGCTGATTTCCGCCGGCCACGGCCTCACGCACTGGTACACCGCGACCTTTTTCCTGCTGCTGCCGCTGATCGGCAAGGAGCTCGGCCTCTCCTACACCGAGATCGGCCTGATCATGACCGTGCAGCACGCGGTGGGCGCGATCTCCAATCTGCCCGGCGGCATGGTCGTGGACATGGTCGGCAAGAAGGGCTACCTGATGGCGACCTCGCTGTTCTGGGTCGGTTTCCCCTACGCGCTGATGAGCCTCACGCACAGCTACTGGATGCTGCTCGTGTGCGTGACGCTGGTCGGCATCGGCAACAATCTCTGGCACCCCGCGGCGATTTCCACGCTGGCCCATCGCTATCCCGACCGCAAGGGGCTGGTGCTCTCGTTCCACGGCATGGGCGGCAACGTCGCCGATGCGCTGGCGCCGCTGGTGGTGGGCGCGCTGCTCGCCTGGTTCACCTGGCGCACCGTGGTGGTGATCAACATCGTGCCCGGCATCGTCATGGCCGTCATGATCCTGGTCGTACTGGGCGCGTTCGCGGTCTCGTCCCGCGGCGAGTCCATCAACGCAGGGGGCAAGTCGCGCGGGGTGAAAGACTACCTGAAGGAATTTGGCAGCCTGCTGAAGAACAAGACGCTCATGCTGGTATGCGTGAGCTCGGCCTTCCGCACCATGACGCAGACCGGGCTGCTCACCTTCCTGCCGGTCTACCTTGCCTACGAGCTCGGCTATTCGCCGTTCCTGGTCGGCGCGTGCCTGACGGTGCTGCAGGCGGCGGGGTTTGTCGCAAGCCCGATCGCCGGGCATCTCTCGGACAAGATGGGCCGCAAGCGCATCGTCATCGCCAGCGCGCTCCTGACCGGCGTCATGATCGTGGCCATGGCGCTCGCCGGCAAGAGCCTGCTGTTCGTGGTGTTCATCGCGCTCGTCGGATTCTTCCTCTACGCGATGCGCCCGGTGATGCAGGCCTGGGCCGTCGAATCCACGCCGAAGCACCTCGCCGGCAGCGGCGTGGGGCTGCAATTCGGGATCACCGCGGTGGGCGCCAGCATCTCGCCGGCCCTCTTCGGCATCATCGCCGACGCCTACGACATCCACACCGCCTTCTTCTTCCTCGCCGGCACCATCATCGCTTCCAACGTGCTCATCATCTTCATGCCCGCCGACGCGGCGAAGCGGGCGAAGCCTTCAGCTGCCTGACCGGCAAGAATCAAGGCGGAAGGATGAGCGAAAGTCGGTGATGAGTAACTTGTAACTCCGGCGAACGCCGGGGGTCATCCCTCATCCCTCGCGCAGCGCGTCAGCGCAAGCTCGCCCCTGGCAGCGCCTTGCGCGTCGTCTCCAGCACCGCCTCCTCGTAGGCGCGGATGAATTCCACGCTCTTCTCGCTCTTGAGGCGGTGCCGTTTCATGACGCTGGCGATGGACGGCTTCAGCGCATCCACTTTCCGGAAAAAAGCGACGGTCGCCCCGAGATCGCGGCCGAGCGTGATGAACACGCTCTCCAGGTACGGGAAATGACGGCTGTAGGTCATGTCGTTGGCGATGCCCACGTTGTTGAGTGAGCCCCGCTCCCAGGCCAGCGCCCTTTCCGCCTGCCCGAATATCGTCGCGCGCTCGTCCAGCAGCGCCTTCTCGGAAATATCCTTGCGCTGGTGGCGCGCGTAGAGCGCTTCGAGCTGCTCGTAGAAGCCCTTCGCCACGCGGGTGCGCTCGGATTCCCTTTCCGCGTAGCGCCGCATCGCCACGCGCTCGAGGGCCGTGACCTGGCCCTTCTCCCCGGCGTACTCGACCATGGCGTTGTAGGCGATGACGTTGCAGAGGGGCTCCTCGATGCCGTACGGCAGGTCGAACTGCTCGTGACAATCCTCGTGAAACACCAGGTATACGAAGCGCACCAGCGACCCCGCCAGCATCGAGGTCGTCACGGGCGTGCCGATCTCGCCCTGAGCCTCAGACTGGCCGAAGTACGCGTCCGCGCCTTCACCCGCTTTTTCCCGACACGCCGCTTCCGTTTGGATGCTGCTCCACTGTATGGCTGGATCCTGGTAGGAATAAGGCAGGTACAGGCGCGACACGTGGCCGCAGAAGGGATAGGACGCGGTCGCCTTGTCGAGGTCGAGGAAATTGTTCGTTTCCCGGAAGCCGATGCGCCGCTCGAAGTCGCGCAGCCCGCCGATCATGGCCGCGCCCTTCTCATACCCGTGGGGACCCGGCAGGTGGGTCGTGGCATCCTGCATCAAGGTGCATCCCCCGCTCGCGGCCAGCAGGACCGCAACCAGCACATTTCGGAGTTCAAGGTTCAAGGTTCAAGGTTCAAGGTTGTTAGCGCGAGCTGCCGCTCGCGAGTATAAACTCGGAACTCGGAACTCGACACTCGACAGAGTGTGATATTCTTACCGCCCCCTGGAACCATCAGGCTTTTGAGCGGGCGATGCGGATGGAAGTCCACGTACACGGCAATGTCTTCCTCGGGCGGGGCGTGCGCCTCACGCAGGTCGAGCACGCGCTGCGCCCGTGGCTCGCGTACCTCGATGTCGACGCGATCGCCGAAGCGCACAGCGTCGAGCGCGAGGAGCCGGGCATCCAGTTCGACGCGCGCGAGCGCACCATCAACGTCTGCTGGACCGGCGATGTCGGCCGCAACTTTCACGCGAAGCTGGAAGAAGCGTTCCAGAACCTGGGGCCGCTCACCGAGTATGCCTCCGAGGTCGAGGTCACCTACTATCCCGAGAACGGCGAGGACGAGTTCTACCAGATGTTCGTCGGCCCCACCCCGGAAGCGATCCACGAATTCCGCCGCCAGTGCGTGGCGGAAGACGTATCGGCCATGCTGGCGCGACACCTCGGCAAGGCCGACGTGGACCAGGTCACCGCGCTCGTCAACCAGCTCTTCGACCAGGACTGGGCGACGCGCAAGGCCACCGGCGAGCACGCCACCAGCTCGTCGACGGTTATTCCGCTCCACCCGAGAAACAAGCACCTCCACTAGAACCTACCAAGCCGAATGGGCGCTAGCGAAAGGCTTGTCAATTAGCCACTCACGTGGTTGGGCCACTTCGCCGCTGGCCGGGTCCTGTCGAAACGGCCGGCGCCTGCTCCGTTCTCCCGAGCGCCTTCTGGCAATTGACTTGGCCATCGCGTTGTCTTGAGGCCGTACCAGTACCGGGAGACCGGATCAGTCACCGGCCATTCCGCCACCCGGCCGCGGGTGGAGCCGAGCTTCTCTTTGGAATGGGCCCACTAAAACCACCCCCGCCACCCGCCCTGTTCCGCTGAGGCACGCCAGCGACAAATCGTGTGCGCTACGTCCGTGACCGAAGGCGGGGGCCAAAGGCGGAAGTGAAAATTGCCTGATCGCGATCAGATGGGAAAGCGGCGTCCGCAACCCAAAGCGGACGATTAACGTTTGGGCTCAGCCGCATGCGTAGGCTGGCGGAGCCAGCCGTAGCAGGTCGGCTGCAGCGAAGGGTTAGGCCGCACTATGACCCTTGTTCGAGGTTCAACACAATCCGCCCTGCGCTTGCCGCCCGTTCGACGGTCTCGTGCGCCAAAGCAATCTCCTCAAGCGGAAAGCGTGCTTGGATATCGAAGCCTGGCCACCCCAATTCCAGTGCCTCGTTCAGTCTGCGTGCCGCCTCAGCCTTGGCGGCGGCAGGAAAGTCATCGCTTCCAAGGAAGAACACGGCGACATTCTTGAAGACGAGTGGCCAGAAGGGAATCGCTGGCGTCGGGTCACCCGTGGCGTAGGTCGCGATGGAACCGCCCAGCCGCAGGATCTGCTCGTCGACCGCAATATTCGCGTGAAAGGCGACTTCGACGATGTGATCAACGCCATCGGGTGCGTAGTCGCGCATGCGGTCGAGCGCTCCTTGAGCCGAAGGGCCATCGGTGACGAGTACATGGTGGGACCCAGCCCGCTGTGCAACGACCCTGTCGCGCTCAGAGCGAACAGTGGCGAGCACGGTAGCTCCCCCATGCCGCGCAAGGGCGACTGCACACTGCCCAACGGCACCGGCGCCGCCCTGGACGAGAAGTGTTCGGCCGCGTACCGGGCCGGCGACGTGCACGGCGCGGTGGGCAGTGATGCCAGGGATGCCGAGGCAGGCGCCCTGCTCGAACGACACGCCGTTCGGCAGCGGCACGGCCTGGTCCGTTGGGACGACAGCGTAGTCAGCGGCCGTTCCGAACGGGCGGTAGCTCTGCGCCCCGAAACACCACACACGCTCGCCAACGCGAGATGGCGCCACTTGGCTTCCAACCTCGTCGATAACGCCGGCTCCATCGCTGTGTGGAACTACCCGCGGATACGGCATGCCAATCCCGAACTTATCGTGACGCTTCTTAACGTCGCCAGGATTGATGCCGGAGGCGGCGACGCGAATGCGAACCTCGTTCGGCCCAGGTTCAGGAGTCGGCATCTCGCCTATGACAAGAACCTCTGCGGCTGGGCCTTGCCGTTCGTACCAGGCTGCTCTCATGGGTGTTTCAAGGCTCGGGTAGTAGCTGAGGCGTGAGGCCTAATAGTATTAGTTGCCCGAAAAGACGGTTTGCAAAGCGCCATTTTGCGCGTGCGCTAGTCTTTCCTCAAGGCGGTCAGGTGCTTGGCGCGCTTACCTGTATAAAAACTTACGTCTGGGGTGTTGGGAGACAAGTAGGCCGTTCGTCGGACTGGCCGATGTCCGCTTCTGGCCGAACTCTGACTTCCGGCCAAGAAATGAAAACGCCCCGGAATGGGGCGTTTTATTGAGAGAGGCGTGACTCGGAGTTAGTTGCGGCCAGCGCGCTTTTGTTCGTCGTGCTTTTCGAGATAAATACGCTTGCTCTGGTGGTTCTCGCTGTTCTGAATCCGGCGCTGTTCATGCGGCCCTACGTTACCGTCAGCAGCGGCCCTGCTCTGCGTCCGGCTGACGTGGGACTGCCCGCGCTCGAGCTTGCCGACTTCCTTGTTAGTAAGCTGGCCGGACTGGATGCCCTGCTCGATACGTTGCTGCTGGTTAACGTTACGTTGCACGTCGGCCTGCATCCGCTGGCTTGACGCCGAGTTGGGATCACCGCGCTGCGCATCGTGCTTCTCGCGGTAAATGTCCTGGCTCACCTTGTCCTGCGCCCGCTCGATGCGCGCCTTCTCCTGGGGCGTGAGATTCCCGTCTCTCAGCGCGTTGGATTGCATCTTCTCGATCCGCGCTTCTTCACCCTCCAGGCGCGCTGCTTCCCGCGTCGTAAGCTCGCCGGATTTCAGGCCCTGCTCGATTCTCTGCTGCTGGTTGATGTTGCGCTGGACTTCCGAAGCCGCCGATTGTGCAAACGCTGGTGTAGCAATAAAGGCCGTTGCAGCGCTGGCGGCGAGAAACGATATTAGCTTCATGACTATTCTCCTTGGTGGTTCGTAAGGGGAGTTGATCCCGCGTGTCTATTAACGCACCGTAGCCATGAGAATGCCTGTCTAATGTGTAAGAAACTGTAACGAATTGTTGCGGCTTTACCCGTACGTAAGTCCCCCGAATTGTAGACAGGCTGGAAGCATGACCTTCCGGCAGGATAAGACTGCGCGGGGACTCGAACGGCCGCTCTTGGCCGGTAAGCGACCTGCCGCCGATGGTCGGTTCCGACCGAGGCTGTGTAAAAACTCACCGCCGGAACGATTTGGGGGGTCTTCCCACCATCACCCGGTGCCAAAGAATGTAGTATGGCTCATACTCGCAAGCTGATTTTTTGGGTACCGCCGTCGTTCCGAGTTTTCA
>CAZFRR010000010.1:0-2100 GCA_964521405.1 uncultured Streptomycetaceae bacterium
GCGATCGATGAAGTCGAGCATCGATCCGGTGTCATCGATCGTCATCTGGTCGCTCAGCTTGAGTAGTGGTGTGCGTACGATCGCCTTCTGCTCATCGGTAAGAATGGCCAGTGAAATCATCTGGCCCTTCTCGTTGCGAAACTCATTGCGGATCCGGCCCTGACGGTAATAGAGGTTAGGCACCATGCAGTAGTAACCGACGGTCGCGATTCTGCGTGCGATGTCGAACAACTCTTCGCGCAGCCCCCAAACATCCATGTAGACGACCACGGCAGGAAATGGCCCGTCGTCCTTGGGATGGGTAATAAACGTTTCCATGTGGCCGCTACCGGTCGGAATACGAATCTGCCGCTCGATCATCTCTGTCCTCCTAGGAGCTTGTCGGCCCTGTAAATCGGGGGCGGACCAGAATGGCACAATCTTAAGCTTCCTGAAGTTTAGACACTGGCGACCACCGACGAATGCCGAACGCATTTCGATGACACAAAAAATATTTCCAGAAAATGCAAAAAAGACTTGACATGACATTCGATTTTTGCGGTCGGCGCGCTGCTCGCTCGGGGTTGCTTTTGGAGCGAGCAGCGCGCCGACCAATGAGGGATCGTTTTCGATCTCGGATGCTCCCTCATGTCTCTGCCCGCCTCGGTCTGTGTGCTGCTCTCGGAATGGATTTCCTTTCTCCTGGCGGCGGTTCCACCGCGCTCCCGGCGCACCTTCGTCGAACTGCTGATCGGCTGCATGCTCAACCCCGAGGGCTGGGTCACTCGCGCCATCGGGGCAATTTGCCGCGAGGCGCACTGGACCACCTATTACAAGCTGATCGAGCGCGCGCATGTCTCGGTCGCCGATCTGTCCATCCGGCTTCTGCAGCTCGTGCAACAGGTGTTCCCAGCCGAACTGGTGAACCTGATCATCGACGACACCCTGGTTCCGCGCTGCGCAAAGACCGGGCCGGGTATCAGTATCAAGCACGACCACAGCCACAAGGCCAATCGCCCTACCTTTCTGAACGCCCAGTGCTGGGTGACGCTCGCTTTGGTCGTGCGCGTTCGGTTGGGCTCGGCGCTGACGGTACCCATTCGCTCCTGGCTGGTCGAAGAATCCGGCCAACGCGGCAAGCTCTGGGTGGCGCGGCAGTTGATCGACTCGATCAGAGGCCACGTCAAGCACGCGCGCCTGCTGATCGATGCCTGGTTCATGCGCAAGAGCTTGATCCTGCCCTTGCTCGAACAGCAGGTACGGATCATCGGGCAGGTGCGCCGGGATACGGCTTTGTTTCTGCCGCCCGCGCCGGAACCGATACGTCGAGGACGCAAGCGCAAATACGGCAAGCGTATCGATACAGCGCTGCTCGATGCTTTGCCGGTGAAGGCAATGGAGCTGACCTTGTACGGCAAGGTGCACTCGGTTCGCTTGCGCTCGACCATCGCCGTGGCCCGGTTTCTGAAGGGGCTCCCGGTGCGAGCCGTGTGGTGCCAGATGCGTCAGCCCGACAACACGTGGTCGCGCCCGCGACTGATTCTGGCGACAGAGACAGCGCTGTCGGCCCAGGCAGTGGTGCAGATCTATGCCCAGCGCTGGGGTATCGAGCCCTTGTTCCACAACTTGAAGCGCTGGTGGGGTGTGACCAATCTGTGGCAGCAATCCAAGGCAGCGCTGGAGTTGTGGATGCAGATCCGTTGCACCGCGTATGCCTTGACCCAATTGCTCGCCCTGCGCTTGTGGGGGTCGTTTCCGTTGATGGACATTGCGCCCTGGCGCAAGGGGGTAATGATCACCGCGGGGCTCTTCGGCCAGTGGCTGCGAATTCAATTTATCGGACTTCGCGTGCGCGAGGCCTTCGACCCGAAGTCGGGTCAATTCGTGATGCCTCTGCCCGGTGGGGATCAGCGTTTGCAGTGTTGAGTCGCGTTTCATCGCGGCAGTCAGCGGGAAATCGTCGCGTTCATGGTCTTGTCAGTGCTCGCCATCGGGAAAATTCCGGTCGGCGGGAGGGCGCGTGTGTCTAAACTTCAGTTAACTAACTGACATGATGACATATTCATTCCCCGCGGCGGCCAGGCTGTCGGACATCCAGGCTCGTGTCACGAAAAATGTGTA
>CAZFRR010000011.1:0-2705 GCA_964521405.1 uncultured Streptomycetaceae bacterium
CAACGCCTGGCTCATGAGGCGTGCCTGCAGGCCCATCTGCGGCTCGCCCATCTCGCCCTCGATCTCGGCCTTGGGCACCAGCGCCGCCACCGAGTCGATCACCACAATGTCCACCGAGCTCGAGCGCACCAGCATGTCGGCGATCTCGAGCGCCTGCTCGCCGTTGTCCGGCTGGGAGATGAGGAGCGAATCGATGTCCACGCCGAGCTTGCCGGCGTACTGGGGGTCGAGAGCGTGCTCGGCATCGATGAAGGCGGCGGTCCCGCCCAGCTTCTGCATCTGGGCGATGACCGAGAGCGCGAGGGTCGTCTTGCCCGAGGACTCCGGCCCGTAGATCTCGACCACCCGGCCTCGCGGCAGCCCCCCGATGCCCAGCGCCAGGTCGAGCCCAAGCGAGCCGGTGGACACGACTTTGATGTCCTTGTTGGCGGCCGCCTCGGACTCGCCGAGGCGCATGATCGAGCCCTTGCCGAACTGCTTCTCGATCTGCGACAGCGCGGCTGCCAGCGCCTTGGCCTTGTTGTCATCCATGTAGCATTCCCCCGGTTTTGTAAGCGCGTATTTTAAACCAGCCGCGCCGCGCGGTACGCGTTTCCATGTATCTATAGCCCTTAACGCACGGCGCGAAATTTCAGTTGACTTGATGCGCGACGGGGGCCCCGGCAACGGCATGGGCAACGTCGTCCAACACCCTTACCTCATTGATTATTTCGCCAGAAGGACGCCGCAGGCGTTGCTGATCCCTGGAATGAAAGACCCGCACGCCCTCCGCTTCAGCTGGCTGCTTCTGCTCTGCCTGGAGCCGGCTAACGCAAGCCTCGCGGTCGAGCCGACGCCGGGCGTTGCCGCAGTCGCCGCCTACGCCGGCCCCGGCCGCAGCGAGCGCCTCCTGCATCCGGCTTCTTATGAACCAGCCACTACACCTTGCAGGTCATATCCTGGCCACAGCACAGAGGGGACTTGATCTTGCCATGCCCATTTGGGCATTTCGAGACTTGCACTGCTTTCCCATCCTTGAGGTTCAAGGTGTCATTAACCAGCGGGGCGTCGCACTTTGCACAAGTTGCATTGACGCTCATTCCACATTTCGAACATTCATACGTTGCCATTTGAGTCTCCTTTTGAAATATCGCCAGGTCACCGTGTTGTTATTCAACAAAGTTCGATTGATGCGGCATCGCACTTGATTCGTCACGGGCGTGCGAGCATCGCCAGCACGCCCTTAAGCGCGTGCTCTACTGATTGTTTGCGAACCGCCTCGCGGTCGCCGGGAAAGCGCTTGGTTTCGCTGCGTAGCTTGCTGTCTTTCATGCACCAGGCGAAACACACGAAGCCGACCGGCTTCTCAGGCGTGCCGCCGGTAGGCCCCGCGACGCCGCTCACCGCCACCGCGACCTGGGCGTGGCTGTGGGCGAGCGCGCCCTCGGCCATCTCGCGCACCACTTCCTCCGCCACGGCGCCGTGCTTCTCGAGCGTCGCCTCTTTTACGCCAAGCATCTCGCGCTTGGAGATGTAGGTATAGGTGACGAAGCCGCGCTCGAACCACCCGGAGCTGCCCGGCACCATGGTGACCGCCTCCGCGATCCAGCCGCCGGTGCAGGATTCGGCGGTGGCGAGCATCAGCTTGCGCCGCTTCAATTCGGCGCCCACTTCTTCTGCCAGCTTGTACAGAACGGGATCCGCCATAAACCCTATTTAGCCACAGCGGACACAGAGTTCACAGAGAAAAAAGGTTCATATTTTGGGTCTTACACTCTCTGTGTGCTCTGTGATCTCTGTGGCTGAATTTATTTTTTGATCTAATCAATCAGCGTTTTGGCGATCGCCAGGACCAGCAATGTATAAAACGCCGCGATGAGATCGTCCAGCATCACGCCGAAGCCGCTCTTCAGCGTGCGGTCGTAGTGGCGGATCGGCGGCGGCTTCACGATATCAAACAGGCGGAACAGCAGGAACGCCGCCGCCTGCCAGTACGGCGACGCGGGCACGAAGTAGAGCACCAGCAGGAACGCCACGGTTTCGTCCCACACCAAGCCGCCGTGATCCGCGGCGCCGATCGCCTGCCCCGTCACCTCGCAGGCCCAGATCCCCAGCACGAACAGCAACAGGATCAGCAACAGAAACGCGATCGCCCCGACGTGGGGGAAGATGAGCCAGTACAGCGGAAACGCGAGCAGCGTCCCGAAAGTACCCGGCGCGAAAGGAATCAACCCGGCGCCGAAGCCGAACGCGACCAGATGCGCGGGGCGGCTCAGCATGAAGCGCCACGTCGGCCGCAGGAGGAGATCAGACATTCAAAACCGTCCAATGAAACCGCAGATAAACCCCGTTAGAGGCCCGGCCTCTAACGGGGTAAACACAGGTACACGCAGATATCAAAACGAAAACCCCTCTTTGACCAACCATCTTCCACCACCCCGGCGCTACGCGCCACCCCCTACTCGGACAGGAGGGGAGAAATAATTGAAGAAGCCAAGTCCGCTCTCAGCCACCGGGAGAATCGCCAGATTCCGCCTTATTGAGCTTTACATGTCCGCGTGACGCGCGACCACACCACCCCGTCCCCTCCAGAGGCACCCCTCCTCGTGCAGCTCCCACCACCCCGGCGTTTCACGCCACCCCTCCTCAGGCAGGAGGGGAAGGTATTTTTTCTCCCCTCCTTTTCAAGGAGGGGTGGACGCGAAGCGGACGGGGTGGTTACGTCG
>CAZFRR010000012.1:0-1537 GCA_964521405.1 uncultured Streptomycetaceae bacterium
GCTGGGCGAGATTGCCAAGCGCGCCGAGGAGCACGTGAAGGGGATGGTGACGCCCAGCACGCTGTTCGAGGAGCTCGGTTTCAACTACATCGGCCCGATCGACGGCCACGACCTTGACGCGCTGATTCCCACGCTGCGCAATATGAAGGAGTTGAAGGGGCCGCAGTTCCTGCACGTGGTGACGAGAAAGGGGCAGGGCTACAAGCTCGCCGAGGCCGACCCGGTGCTCTATCACGGCGTCTCCAAGTTCGATGCGGAGAACGGCATCGTTGGCGGCAAGACAAGCGGCAAGCCGACTTATACCCAGATCTTTGGCGAGTGGCTGTGCGATATGGCGGCGAAGGACCCGCGGCTCGTCGGCATCACGCCCGCGATGCGGGAAGGATCCGGGATGGTGAAATTCGCCAGGCTCTATCCCGAGCGCTATTTCGACGCCGGCATCGCCGAGCAGCACTCGGTCACGTTTGCCGCGGGCCTTGCCTGCGAAGGCTATAAGCCGGTGGTGGCGATCTACTCCACCTTCCTGCAGCGCGCCTACGACCAGCTGATCCACGACGTGCAGATCCAGAACCTGCCGGTGCTGTTCGCGATCGACCGCGCCGGGCTGGTCGGCGCCGATGGCTCCACCCATAACGGCAGCTTCGATCTTTCCTACCTGCGCTGCCTGCCCAACATGACGGTGATGACGCCGTCCGACGAAGACGAGTGCCGCCAGATGCTCTACACGGGTTTCCAGATGTCGGCGCCGGCCGCGGTGCGTTACCCGCGCGGCACCGGGACGGGCGTGGAGATCCGCAAGGAAATGACGGCGCTGCCGCTCGGCCGCGGCGAGATCCGCCGCCACAGCAAATCAGTCGTGCTGCGCTCCGGGAAGGTGGCGATTCTCGCCTTTGGCTCCCTGCTTCATCCCGCGCTGGAGGCGGCGGAAGTGCTCGACGCCACCGTTGCCAACATGCGCTTCGTGAAGCCGCTCGACGAGGCGCTCGTGCGCGAGCTGGCGGATTCCCACGATCTGCTGGTGACGGTGGAAGAGAACGTCGTCATGGGCGGGGCGGGAAGCGCCGTGCTCGAGGCGCTGCAGAAGATGGGGAAGGGCGCCACCGCCGTGCTGCAGCTTGGGCTCCCCGACCGCTTCATCGACCAGGGTGACCCGGGCATCCAGCTCGCCCACGCCGGCCTCAACAAGGAAGGCATCATCAAGTCCATTCATGCCCGCCTTGCGGGTTAGAATAGACAGGATTCTCGGGATTAAACCGAAAGCCGGGCAGAGGGATCCTGCGCAGGCTCCGACGGTTTCCCTGTTCTATTTCAATCTTGTTAATCTTGTAACTCCTGTCTATTTGTCTTTGGCGGGTTCTGTCATGGCGCTCAAGAAGCAAGTGCTCGAAGAAGAAGCGATGAACGGCGACGCCGGCTACGCGCGCAACGACCAGTACAACCCGGCGACAGTGCGGCGCATCGCCGACAAGTACCGCACCATCCTCAAGGACCTCGGGGAGAACCCCGACCGCGAAGGCCTGCAGAAGACGCCCGAGCG
>CAZFRR010000013.1:0-3353 GCA_964521405.1 uncultured Streptomycetaceae bacterium
CCATGCCGCGGGAGCGGATCCCGTCGCATTCCGGTTGCGCTACCTGGCCCACGACTCGCGGCACTCGGCTGTGGTGAAGGCCGTTGCGGAAAAGGCGCGCTGGCAGGCGAAACCCAATCCGAACCGCGGCAAGGGCGACATCATGTTCGGGCGCGGCGTGTCCTACACCGAGCGAAACGGCACCGTGGTCGCCATGATCGCCGAGGTCGAGGTGGAACGCTCAAGTGGGCGCGTCTGGGCGAAGAAGTTCACGGTCGCGCACGATTGCGGCCAGATCATCAACCCGGGCGGATTGAAGCTCACGATCGAGGGCAACGTCGTTCACGCGCTCTCACGCACGCTCTTCGAGGAGACCCGCTTCACCCCCGGCAACGTCGCGAGTATCGACTGGGCGAGCTACCCGATCCTGGAACTGGCCGACGCGCCGGAATCCGTCGACATCGTGCTGATCAACCGCCCTGAAATGGCCCCGCAGGGCGCGGGCGAGCCGTCGCACCGCACGGTGCCCGGCGCGGTCGCCAACGCCATCTTCGACGCGACCGGGATTCGCATGCGCCGCGTGCCGATCACACCGGAACGCATGAAAGCCGCCCTCGCCCGCGCCTGAAAATTAACCGCAGAGACGCAGAGGAAAACAAAGAGCAATAACCCCTCTCCCGCCCCTCAATGCAAATGGAGATGGCGGAGGAGTTATTATTGGTTCTTCTCTGATCTCTGCGCCTCTGCGCCTCCGCGGTAAATCCCGTTTTTCGCAAATCGTCATGCCGAAATTCTGCGCCAACCTCACGATGCTCTGGAACGAGCTCGACTTCATGGACCGCTTCGCCGCCGCCGCGAAAGCGGGCTTCAGGGGCGTCGAGTACCTGTTTCCCTACGATCACGACAAGAATCGCATCGCCGCTGAGTTGAAGCAGCACGGTCTCGCGCAGGTGCTGCACAACCTCCCCGCCGGCGACTGGGCCGGGGGAGAGCGCGGCATCGGCTGCCACCCCGGCCGCGCCAAGGAATTCCAGGACGGCGTCGCGAAAACCATCGAATACGCCACCGCGCTCGGCTGCAAGCAGGTGAACTGCCTCGCCGGGATACGCCCGCGGCACGTGGACCCCGTCGATGCGCGGGAAGTCTTCGTCAAGAACCTCCAGTACGCGGCGCCGCGACTGAAGGACGCCGGCATCAGGCTCCTGATCGAGGCGATCAACACCCGCGACATCCCCGGCTTCTTCCTCAACTACACCAAGCAGGCACTCGACATCATCCTTGCGGTCGGCTCGGACAACCTGTTCGTGCAGTACGACATCTACCACATGCAGATCATGGAAGGCGATCTCGCCCGCACCATCGAGACCAACCTGAAGCTGATCCCCCACCTGCAACTTGCTGACAACCCGGGGCGCAACGAGCCCGGCACCGGCGAGATCAACTACCCCTTCCTGTTCGGGCACCTCGACCGCATCGGTTATACGGGCTGGATTGGCTGTGAATACAAGCCGAAAACCACGACGGATGCAGGCCTCGGGTGGGTGAAGCCGTACCTGCGAGGCTGACCGCCCCGCTCGCTTGACGAAGCCCGGCCACGGCCACACAATCCGGACTCGATAATCGCTCACCGCATCGCGGCAGAGCAACCACTTCCCTAGGAGGGGATCATGTCTGTTATCCGCGTGTTACGGCTGTGCGCATTGGCCATGGCCGCTGTCCTGTTTTCAGCACCCGCCGCCGCGCAAATGATCAGGATCATGTCGGGGCCCCAGGGCGGCTCGTGGTACCCGCTCGCCGGCGCCATACAAGTCCTTGTCGAAAAGAACGTGCCGGGCACCAGCGTTCGCGTGGCGCCAGGCGCCGGCATCTCCAACGTGCTGGGCGTGCAGAACAACAAGGCGGAGATGGGCTTCGGCAACTCGGTGTCGACCTACGACGGCGTGCAGGGCAACGACCCTTTCAAGCAGAAGACCGACAACGTGTGCCATATCGCGACGCTCTACTTCCAGTACTTCCATGTCGTGGCGCTGGCCGATGCCGGCGTCAAGACCGGCGCGGACATCAAGGGAAAAGTGCTGACAACCCAGCAGAAAGGGAACACCGGCGAGCAAATGACGCGCGACTTCCTGAAGGTGTACGGGCTCGATTACGGCAAGCTGCGCAAGGTCAATTTCGGCTCGTACAACGATTCCGTCGAGCAGCTGAAAGACGGGCACGCGCAGGTGTTCACGCTGATCACGACGGTGCCCGCCTCCTCGGTAATGGATCTCGGATCCGCGCGCAAGGTCCAGGTGCTCGATCTCAGCAGCATCAAGCTCCAGGATCTGCAGAAAATCAACAAGGGCTACGACAAGCGCGTCATCAAGGCCGGCAGCTATCCCAAACTGGACAAGGACATCCAGACCATCGGCACCTGGACCCATCTGATCATGCGGTGCTCGACGCCGGAAGAGCTTGCCTACAATATCACCAAGGCGCTCGCGGCCAACACCGGCGAGCTCGGCTACGTCGTGGCCGCAGTCAAGGGATTGACGGCCAAGGACCTGGCGATAGACGTCGGCGTGCCGTATCACCCCGGCGCGCGCAAGTACTATCGGGAAGCCAAGGTCCTGTAGCGTAATCAAAACCTGAATCGGCGGCGCGGGCATCCGCGCCGCCATTTTTTTTCCGTTTGATGAAATGACATCCACCCACGATCGTGCGCTCAAGGGCGTAATCGCTTTCACCGCAGTCAGCATGTCGGTCTACCATCTCTGGGCCGCGCTGACCGGGGCGCCGGAAGCCTTCTATTTCCGCGGCGCTCACCTGCTGTTCGCGACGGCGCTGGTGTTCCTGCTCTACCCCGGCTTCGCGATGCGCGACGAGACCGCTGAAATCGGATTGCGCGACGATGCGGGCGGAATCATAGGCGGCACCATCACCGCGCGGGTATCGTGGATCGAATGGCTGCTGATCGCAGCGACCGCCGTCACGATCATCTACATCTGGATGGAACACGAGCGCATCATCACCCGCTTCGTGTTCGTCGAGGATCCGACCGACCTCGAGCTCGTGCTTGGCACCCTTTTCACCGTGCTGGTGCTTGAAGCGACGCGGCGCATCCTCGGCTGGGCACTGCCGGTAACCGCGCTGATCTTCGTCGCATACGGCTTTTTCGTCGCCGGCGTGCAGCCCGGGCAGATGGTCGAGATCATGTACCTTACGACCGAGGGCATCTTCGGCCAGACGCTCGGAGTGTCCGCGGCGTACGTGATGATGTTCGTAATCTTCGGCAGCTTCATGGAACGCACCGGCGTGGGGCGCCTCTTCATGGACTTCGCGCTCTCGCTCACCGGCCGCTCCGCGGGCGGCCCGGGCAAGGTTTCGGTGATTAG
>CAZFRR010000014.1:0-17935 GCA_964521405.1 uncultured Streptomycetaceae bacterium
CATCATTTGAACTCCTGGCGAAGCATCTTCGCCGCCTCCGCCATCGCGCGCATCTTGCCGAAGGCGACGTCGCGCGGCAGGTACTTCATGCCGCAGTCGGGCGCGATGATGACGTTTTCGGGCCTGACGTAAGGCAGCGCGCGCTTTACTCGCGCCACCACCGTTTCCGGCGACTCGACGGCCATGTCGCTCAAGTCTATCGCCCCCACCATGATTTTCTTGCCCTCGAGTTTTGCCAGCACCGAGCAATCGAGCCTGGATTGCGCGGTTTCGACCGAGACCTGCCGGCAGCTGCAGCCGGCCAGTTCCGGCAGGAAGGAATAGCCCGAAGGCCGTTGGTGGATGACGGCGGCGTAGCCGAAGCAGATATGGACAGCGGTCGTGCCCTGGATGCCGTCCAACGCGCGCACCAGCGCCTTCAGGCCGTACTCGCGCGCCTTCTCCGGACGCGCCTGCATGTAGGGCTCGTCGATCTGCACGATATCGGCGCCGGCCGCGAAGAGATCGCGGATCTCCTCGTTGACAGCCGCGGCATAGTCCATCGCCGCCGCCTCATCCGTCCGGTAGTAATCGTTTTGCGCCTGCTGGGACATCGTGAACGGCCCCGGCACGGTGATTTTCACCATCCTGGTCGTGTGGCGCTTGAGGAACTTGAGGTCCTCGACCTCCACCGGGTGCTTGCGGCGAATTCTGCCGACGATGCGCGGCACCGGGTTGGGATGGCCCGAGCGGTCGAGCGCGGAGCCCGGGTTGTCGATGTCCACGCCCTCGAGCGCGGTGGCGACGCGGTTGGAGTAGCTCTCGCGCCGGATCTCGCCGTCCGTGATGATGTCGAGGCCCGCCTCCTCCTGCGCCTTGATCGCCATGACGGTGGCGTCGTCCTGCGCCTGCGCGAGATAGGGCTCCGGGATGCGCCACAACTCCTTCGCCCGCACCCGCGGCGGGAAGCGCCCGGCGAGTTTCTTGCGGTCGATCAGCCATTCCGGCTGGGGGTAGCTGCCGACGAGCATGGTGGGAAACAGCATTGCCTGTCCTCCATCATCCCAAAAGCTGCAATTCAGCCACAGAGATCACAGAGAACACAGAGAGAGTCAAGAGATTGAGTCAGCACGCCACACCCACCAGATAGATGAGGCTTGAAAACGACATGCCTTCTTGATTTTCCTCTGTGCACTCTGTGTTCTCTGTGGCAAATTGTGTTTTTAAGGGTCAACGGACAGGTCAGCGCCGCTGGGGCCGGCGGAGGCCCGGGTTCAACTTGTCGATGTCGGCCTGCACCTGCTCGCGCGAGCGCTCGTAGACGATTTCCCGCCCCATCACCGTCCCGGCGTAGGCGAGCCCGTTGCGCGTCGGGGTCAGCGCGCACTTCATGTTGTGGATGCCCTCGCCGATCACCACCTCGATCACATCGGCGCGCTTGCTGAAGACCACGACCTCCAGGGTCTGTTTCGTTTCGGTGACGCGGACGGTGATTTTTTCGGTATGCATTGCAGGCTCCCGTGAAGCAAGAAACAACTATTTGCCACAGAGAACACAGAGTTCACAGAGGAAGAATAGCAACGTGCTCATTTTCAAGTCTCACCCATCGAGTAAGCGTGGAGTGCTGACTCAACCCCTTGAATATCTCTGTGCTCTCTGTGACCTCTGTGGCTGAATTGCAGTTCGTTTATTGCTTGGACAGCCCGAGATCGGCCAGCGTCGCCTTCAGCCACGAGTAGTCCTGCTCGATCTCCTTGTGCAAGGCCGCGCCAGTGACGAATTGCTCGGTCCAGTGGCTCTTCTCGAGGTCCGCCTTCCATTCCGGCGTATCGGCCATCCGGCGCAGCGCGGTCTCCCAGTACGCGACCTGGGCGGGCGTCAGCGACTTCGGGCCGAATACCGCGCGCCAGTTGCCGTAAACGAGGTCCACGCCCTGCTCCCGCCAAGTGGGGGCAACGGCCAGCGGGCCACCCAGGCGCTGCGGGGCGGCGACGCCGATCACGCGCATGCGCCCGGCGACAACGTGGGGAATAGCATTGACCGCGCCGGCGATGCCGACCTCGATATGACCGCCGAGCAACGCAGTAATCGCCTCCGCCGAGCCTTTGAACACCACCGGCTTCAGGTCGCGAGCATTGCCGCCCAGTGTCTTCATGAGCAGCGCGGCGGCCATGTGGCGGCTGCTGCCGAACGCGTTGGCGAAACCAATGACTACGGACCGCGGGTCCTTTTTCAGCCGGTCAGCGAGGTCCTTGCCGGTCCTGATCGGCGATTCGGTCGCCGTCATGAACACCGCGGCGTCTTCGTAAAGCAAGGCGATGGGCGTGAAGTCGGCCTGGCTCAGGCTGCTCGAGCCGATGATGTGATTGCTCATGAGCCCGCTGCTGGCAATGTAGAGGTAGTGCGCGTCGCCCGGGCGCTGGCTGACATAGGTGTAAGCAATGCTCCCGCCGCCGCCCGGCTTGTTCACGACCGTGAGCGTGACGGGAATGATCTTGTTCGCGAGCAGGATGCGCTCCATCGCCCGCGCGGTCTTGTCGTTGCTGCCACCGGGCGCCGAGCCCGCCACGATCTCGACATTCTTCTGCGGCAACCATGTTTGCGCGGGCACCCCCGTGCTCACGGCGGCCAGCGCCATGGCGAGCCCGTATCGAAACAGATGCGCGGGATTGACTGTCATGAAACTTCCCCTATAACTCGATTATGAAGGATGTCATCTCTTTTACCATGCCTCCTGCCCCTCGAACCTATTTCATCTCCACCGGGGGCGAGACGGGAATATTGGCGTTGCCGGATCTGGCGAGCGATTGCGCGACAAATCCCGAGGCCTTCGCCTCCTCGATGAATTCGCGCAGGTAGCGGATGCCGGCCTCGCGGCCTTTCGGTATCGCCAGCGTCTGCTCCACCACCAGGAAGCGCCCTTCGAGCACCCGCGATCCAGGCAGCCTGGGAGCCACCTCCAGCAATTGATGCCGCAGGCCGGCAAGGACATCCACCTGCCCGCTTCGCAGCAGCTCGAATGCAGTGGGATTTCCTGGTCCGGTCAGCAACCTGGCATTTTTAAGATTGCGGTCCAGAAATGGCCGGAATGCGCTCTTGTCCGCGACGCCGACGCGCACGCCCTCCTGGTCAACCTCGGCAATCGTGCGTATCTTTGACCCGGGCGCCACCATATAGGTCGTCTCGACCTGCAGGTAACCCGCGGTGAAGTCCAGGGTCCCCTCCCGCCCGCTCCCCGCCCCGCCCGCGATGCCGCCGATATCCAGCGCGCCGGCATTCAACGCATCGGTGAGCTTGCCGGAGAAATCGAAGCCGACCAGCTCGAACGGCACATCCAGCCGCCGCGCCAGCTCCCGCATCAGGTCAACCGATACGCCCCGCAACTCCCCGGTTGCGGGATCGCGCGTCGCAATAACCGAGTTTGCATAATTGATTCCCGCGCGCAGCTTGCCCGTCGGCGCGATATCCACGCGCACCTGGGGCGGGACTGCAGGAATGCCGGCGCAGGATGCGACGAACAACAGGCAGGCCAATGCGATGGCGATTCTGTTCAATATCCCCCCTCGAGTGACAGGACTATACAAGGCAAATATTGTATTCTGTCCCTGCGTTCCGGGGAGAACGCCAACCTGGGAGGCTGATATGAGCGAGAACCCGCAAGTGTCCAAGGATGAACAGAACTGGGCGATGTTCTGCCACCTGGCCGCACTGTCCGGATTCGTGATCCCGTTCGGCAACGTGATCGGCCCGCTGATCCTGTGGCTGATCAAGAAGGACACCATGCCGCTGGTGGATCAGCACGGTAAGGAGGCGGTCAATTTCCAGATCACCGTGACGATCGCGATGCTCATCAGCTTCGTGCTGATGTTCGTCCTGATCGGAATCGTCCTGGTGTTCGCGGTCGGCGTCGCCGCGCTGATCATGACCATCATGGCCACGGTCAAGGTCTCGAACGGCGAGTTCGACTACCGGTATCCCTTCGCACTCCGGCTGATCAAGTAGTCGCCCGCGACGGCAGCTGCACGCAGGCACCCAGGCCATCCGGCGGCTCAAGGCTGGCGTTCAGTCAGCCTTGAGTCCGATCGTCTTGATCAGCTTGCCGGTCTCGACCAGCTCTTCCTGGATGGCCTTGCGGAATTCCTCGGGCGTGCTGCTTGCGGGCTCCACTCCCTGCGACGCGAACTGCTCCCGGATTTCCTGCGTCTTGATGATCCGATCGACGTTTGCGCGGACTTTATCGAGTACCGGCTTCGGCACTCCCTTGGGCGCGAGGAAGCCGGTGAAGCCGAGGTACTGGTATCCCGGCAGGGTTTCCGCGATCGCCGGTATGTCGCCCATCAGGGGCGAGCGCTGCGGCAGCGAATGCCCGAGTGCCCGCAACCGCCCGGCCTTGGCATGACTCAGCATCGAGCCCGCCGAGCCGAACATCCATTGGGCCTCGTTGGCGATCACGGCGGCGACCGCGGGCCCATTGCCCTTGTACGGCACGTGCAGGGATTCGAAACCGCCCGTGATCATCAGCGCGACGCCGTTGAGATGGCTCTGCGAACCGACGCCCTGGGTGGCCATGTTGAACTTGCCTTGCTTGCCCTTCGCGTACCCGATCAAGTCCTTCACGCTCTTCACGGGCAGCGAGGGATTGACGACCAGCACCGTGCCCTGGCGCACGTAGAGCACGACGTACTCGAAATCCTTGATCGGGTCGTACGGCAGGTTCTTGCGGATGTGGGGGGAAATCGTCAGCGCCCCCAGGGAAGCGATGATCAGCGTGTAGCCGTCCGGCTTCGCGTTCTTGCCGATCTCCATCCCCAGCGTCCCGCCCGCGCCCACGCGGTTGTCGACGACGATCGGCTGGCCGAGCGCGATACTCAGCTTGTCGGCGACGATGCGCCCGATGGTGTCGGTCGAGCTGCCCGGGGCATTACCCATGATCAGCCGGATCGGCCGGTTCGGATAATCGGCGGCCGGGTCGGCGGTAGCGGCGGATAACGAAACACCGTGCAAGCCAGCCAGCGCCAGCACCAACAGCGAAGCCGGGTTTTGAAAAATCGGTATTGTCATGGATGGATCCATATCTCCAGGTTGGCGCCAGTATAATAGCGGCAATAATCGCACCTTGTGCAATCTCTTCGAGATTTTGATCCGCACTTCATGAGCAATCCCCCGCCCCTGCGCGAAGGCGAAGTATTCGAAGGGCCGACGCGAACGCTCACGGATTCGCACTTTCAGATTTTTTCCGAGGTCAGCGGCGATCGTCACCCGATCCACCACGACGCGGAATATGTGAAAGCCACGCGCTTCGGCAAACCGCTCGCCCACGGCCTGCTGCTCGCCTCCCTGACCGCGCTCGGCGCATCGACGGGACGCGAACGCTGTCACGGTTTTGTGTTCGTCGAGCAGGGCTCGCGGTTCCTGCAGCCCGCGTTCGTGGGAGACACGATACGGCCGCAGCTGGTGGTCGAGCGCATCTGGCGCGAAGGCCACCGGCAGTTCTGCCGGTTCAGGACCACGCTGATCAACCAGCGCGGCGAGCGGGTGCTCGAGGGATTTCACGTCTACCGCGTATTCGATCCCGAGGAATTCAAGGACAGGCCGAAATCGCAATGAGCGAAACGAGCGAAACGAGCGAAATGGGCGATCAACGCACGCCGATATACGGCGACAAGCCCTGGCCCGGGCATTACACCTTCGTGCCGGCGATTCGCATCGGCGATACCGTGTATCTCTCCGGCACCACGGGAACCGACGAGAGCGGCCGCATTACCGCGCCGGGCGATATCGAGGAGCAGACGCGCCAGATCTTCCGGAAGTTCGAAAAACTGCTGAAATCCATCGGTGGCTCGTGCGACGACATCGTCGCCACCACAGATTATTTCACCACCACCGAGAACTATGGCCGGACCGCCGTGGTGCGGCGCGAGTTTTTCCGCAACGGCTACTCGACCGCGACCGGCGTGCTGGTTGCCGGCCTGCTGCGCAAGGACGCCCTGATCGAGATTTCCGCGATCGCGGTCCTGCGCCCCGCGCGTCCGTAACGTCGCGCGCGCTCACTCCAGCTTGATGCGGGCGTCCCGGATCACGCGGGCCCACCGGGCCTGCTCGCTCCGGATGAACGCCGCGAACGCCTCCGGGCTGCCGCCGACGGGCTCCGTGCTCTGCGACAGCAGCCGCTCGCGAATGTCCGGCGCGTCCAGCACCTTCACGATCCCGGCGTTCAGCCGCGTCACGATCTCCCGCGGCGTATTCGCCGGCGCCAGCCAGCCGAACCAGCCCGACACCTCGAACCCGGGGAAGCCGGACTCGGAAACGGTCATCATGTCGGGCGCCACCTGCGAGCGCCGGGCGCTGGTGATCCCCAGCGCGCGCAGCTTGCCCGCCTTGACCAGCGGCACCGCCACTAGCGCGACACTGAAATAGGCGTGCACCTGCCCGCCCATCAGGTCGATCAGCGCGGGACCGCCGCCCTTGTACGGGACGTGGGTCACCTCGATGCCGGCGGACGCGCGCAGCAATTCGACCGCGAGGTGCCCGGTCGTGCCGTTGCCGGGCGAGGCGAAAATGATCTGTCCCGGTTTCGCCTTCGCAAGCGCCACCAACTGCTTCACCGACCTCGCCGCCACCGACGGATGGACCAGCAGGATGTTGGGCGCGGTCACGCCTTGCGCGATCGGCGCGAAATCCCTGACCGGGTCGAATCCGACGTCCTGGTACAGGCTCGGGTTGATCGCCACGCCGGTCGCCGCGGTGACGAGCGTGTAGCCGTCGGGAACGGCGCGCGCTGTGATCGCGTAAGCGATGTTGCCGTTGGCGCCGGCGCGGTTGTCCATCACGATGGGCTGCCCCAGCGCCTCCGCCACGCGCGGCAGCACGAGGCGGGCGACCGTGTCCGCCACGCCGCCCGGGGGCACCGGCACCATCATGCGTATCGGCTTGTTGGGATAGGGTTCGGCCGCTGCAGCGTATCCGCACCAGGCGAGGCCCGCCACCATCATCAGTTTTCGCATCAGGATGGACTCCCCGGATTGATTGTTCACCCGCGCGCCCGCAACAGGAACCGCTGAATTTTCCCGGTCTGGGTTTTCGGCAGTTCGTCGACGAACTCGATTTTCCGCGGGTACTGGTGCCGGCCGAGGTCGCGCTTGACGCGCTCGACGATGGCGTCCGCGAGCGCATCCGACCTTTCGGTCCCGGGCTTGAGCACGACGAACGCCTTCACGATCTCGCCTCTCGCGGCGTCCGGCATGCCGACGACCGCCGCCTCGGCGACGCCGGCGTGCTTGAGGATCGCGCTCTCGACCTCGAACGGGCCGATGCGGTAACCGGCGCTCTTGATGATGTCGTTCGACCGGCCCTCGAACCAGAAGTAGCCGTCTTCATCCCGCCGCGCGAGGTCCCCGGTGCAGATCCAATCGCCGTGCCGCGCTTCCTTCGAGGCCGGCTCGTCGTCCCAGTAGCGCATCCAGTACAGGCTGTCCGCGTTGCTCTTACGGCCCATGAGACCGGTGGCGCCAGGAGCCAGCTCGCGGCCCGCCTCGTCCACCACCGCCATCTCGTAGCCGGGGCAAGGCAGCCCCATCGAGCCCGGCTTCACCGCCATGTCGATCGCATTGTAGTTGCCGATCGGCAGCGCGAACTCGGTCGCCCCGAAATGATCCATCGGCGTCGTGCCCCATACCAGCCGGAAGAACTCGACGACCTCGCCGTTCAGCGGCTCGCCGCAACTCGAGATGACGCGAACCCGCGTCCGCGCGTTGCGTATCCCGGCTTCGCCGAGCGCCATCAGCGAACGTAGGAGCGTGGGCGTCGTGGCGAGATTGGTGACGCCGTGCTGCGCGAGCACCTCGATGCAGAGCGTTGCAGTGGGATTGCGCTGCACGCACAACACGGTGGCCCCTGCCGCGAAAGCCGGGAGATAGCAGCATAACCCGTAACCCCAGCCCGGGTCGCCGGTGGGCCAGAACAGGTCGGTGTCTTCCCGCAGGTCCGCGCCATAGCGGATGTACGGCCAGATCGCGGCCAGCAGGTTGACCGCGATGACGCAGCCCTTGGGTTGGCCGGTCGAGCCCGACGTATAGATGATCGCCGCCGGCTCGTCGCGCCGGCACGGCACCGGCGCGAACGAATCCGGTTCCGCCTTCAACGCCGCGTGGAAATCGATATCGCCTGCGCGGACCGCGCCGCCGGGAGGCGTCACGCAGACGATCCGGGCACCGGCATCATCCGGCACCTGGTCCCGGTGATCGTGGTGGGTGCACAGCAGCATCGTGCCGCTGTGCCGGAGGCGAAAGCGAACGCTGTCCGGCCCGAAGCCGGCGAAGATCGGGACGAAGACGGCGCCCGCCTTGAGTATGCCGAGGATCGCGGTAAACGCTTCCGGCACGCGCGGCATCAGCGTCGCGACCCGGTCTCCTTTGCGCACGCCGAGACGGGCGAGCAGGCTCGCGAACCGCGAGCTCGATTCCGACAAGGCGCGGTAGGTGATCCGCTGCTCCTCGCCGTCGGGCCCGATCCAGATCAGCGCGATCTTGTCGCCGCGCGCGCCGCGCGCCTGGCGATCGACAATTGTCCCGGCCAGGTTGACGCTCTCGCGCCCGCCCCACCCCAGTTCGTCGATGACGTCTTGCCAGCGGAAAGAAGATGCGGCCTGGTCGTAACGCTGCCGGTCCATGGATCAGCCCAGGCCGTCGGGCACGTCGGCCTTTTCCGCCTTCAATTCCAGGCCGGAGGCGCGCGCCTGGCGCAGCAGCAGCGTCGTGTAGTCGGCCTCGGGCCCGCTCGCGGCGATGCAATCCTGCGCGAGGCCGCGCACCAGGCGAGACAACGGCAGCTCCGCCCCGGTTTTCGCCGCGGCATCGAGACCGAGCTGGAGATCCTTCGCCAGCAGCGCGATGCTGAAGGTGACGGTGAAGTCGAGGCCGACGATGCCCGGGGACTTGTAGCGGGTGTAGGCGGATCCGAGCACGCTGTTGTTGATCGCGTCGAGGAACACGTGGCGGGGCAAGCCCTGCTTCTCCGCGAGCACGGTGCATTCCGCCAGCGCCTGGTAGACGATGCCCAAGAACAGGTTGTGGCCGATCTTCACCGCGCGCGCGAGGTCGTCTGCGCCGATGTAGGTAACGCTCGCGCCGAAACAGGCAAGATACGGCGCGACCGCGTCATAGGTCTCGCGCGGCCCCGACGCGAACACGCGCAGCTTGCCCGCGCGCGCCACCTGGTCGTTGCCGCTGACCGGGACGACCAGGAACCGCGTGCCGCGCGCGGCGGCGGCGGCACGAATACCGGCCGAGGCTTCTTCCGACACGGTGGAGCAATCGACGAGGATCTTCGGCGCTTTCGCCGGGTCGGCCAGCACGCCGCCCTGGCCCAAGGTCACCTGCTCGAGGTCGGCGGCGGTCGAGACCATCGTGAACACGATGTCGCGATCGGCGAGCCCCGCGGGACTGTCCGCCAGCCGCGCGCCGCGCGCCCGGAGCGGCTCCGCTTTCGCGCGCGTGCGGTTGAACCCCGTGACGTCGCAACCGGCCAGCGCCAGGCGCTCGGCGATCGCGTAGCCCATGCGCCCCAGCCCGATCCACCCCAGCGTATGCTTTCTCAGGTCAGTGCTCATGCTTCAGTACCGGTCCCAGGTCAGCACGCGTAGCAAACGAACCACCCCCACCCTGGCCCTCCCCCTGAGTGGGAGGGAATGTTTTTCCTCTCCTAAAAAAGGGAAGCCTCCTTCCCCCTCAGGGGGAAGGTTGGGATGGGGGTGGTTTACCCGTCGCGTCATTTTGTTACGCGCTCTTGAGGTTCTTGAGCCGCTCGGGCGCCACAATCGCTTCGGCTTCGATTTCGATCAGCATGTCGGGATGCGCCAGGCGGCTCACGCCGAGCAACGTATTGGTCGGCAGGTTGCCGGTGAAATATTTGTAGCGCTCGTCGCAGACCGCGTAATAGGCGTCGATATCGAGCACATAGGTCACGGTGCGCACCACGTCGTCAAGCGTTGCGCCGACATACTCCACCGAATCGCGAACCGCCTCGCAGACCAGCGCGATCTGCCGGCGCAGGTCGCCGACGCCGCCGATGCTGGCATCCGGCTGGATCGAAGTCTTGCCGGCGACGTAGATGTGCGCGTGGCCCCCTCCCTTCACGACCACCACCGGCGAGAACAGGTACCGGCCCTTGGCCTGGCGGTTGTACATATTAGGGGGGGCGATATTAAAACGTTCGATCATTGGATGGTCTCCGCTTGAATAATTCTGCCGGGAATCAGCGCGGCGCCAGGGGCGCCGGGCGCGGCGCGGGACGCGGCTGAGCCGCCTCGGCCGATCCCCTTTCGCGTTATGAGCCGCTCGGTCCCGTGCGGGGGGCCGTATCCCAGATCCGCGGCTTCCAGGTATCGTCAAAGCGGGTGGCGCCGAAGAAATATTCCGCATCGCCGCCGCACGGGCTCTTGAAGTACCAGAACTTGTGCGAGCTCAGGTAATGCCCGCCCGGGCCCAGGGCCGTCGACCAGCCCCGGCCTTCCATGTGCTTCCCGCCGAGCAGGACCTGATCGTAGTCGCCGAGTTCGAACGCGACGTGGTTGAAGGCCAGCCGATCCGGCCGGTGCTGGATAAAAAAGTTGTGATGGTCGTCAGCGCCCGCGGCACGCATGAAATCCCCGTTGTCGAGCACCCGGTCGGACAACCTGAACTGCAGGCGGTCGAGATAGAACTCGGCCATCTCCGGCGCCTTGCGCTGGGCGATGCTGAACACGACGTGGGCGATACGATGGTTGGACACCGGCGACGCGGACGCCCCGGACCTCGACGTGGACGGCGCGCCGGAACGCGCGACCCGGAAGCCGATCGGTATCCCGCTCGGGTCGCGTGTCCGGAGCACGCCGGCGGCATCCCGGAGTACTTCGCGGTCTCTCTCCAGCTCCGCGCCGATCTCCTGCAGCGAGCGGTCGCTGTCCACGCCCCAGATCACTTCGCGCGCCGTCGATCCACCCTCGAGCGCCGCTGGCAATTCCGTATCGCCCGCTGACCGGACGTGGATGGACTGGCCCCCGGGCATGTCGAAATCGGCGCCATGCCGGCCGCGGGAGCCGCAATGCAGGCCCCAATCCTCGAAAAAATGGATGCCGTCCCCGACGGACTCGATGCCATAGGTCACCGACTCGACTCGCACGATCTTCATCCCTGCTTCTCCCCGCGTCTTTCTGCGGCTCTACCGGCCGCCGACGCGATGCGCCTCGGCCACTTCGTCGATCCAGCGCAATACCTGCACCACTCTCGGTATCACTGTTGCCGCGCCCAGCGGCAGGATGGCGATATGCTGAAGCGTCTCCCTGGAGACGCCCGCCTGCAGCGCGCGCAGCGCATGATTCTTGAATGGCTCCTCGTGGCCGTTGATGGCGAAACACGCCATCAGGATGTACTCGCAGGTCTGCGCGTCGAGGGGGCCGGCTTTCTTGGCAATATTTCGGAACGCCTGCAGCGCGGTCCCCGCCTGCGGGTGCGTCTTGACCAGGTAATCGCCTGGTCGCAACTTCGCGCTCGATTTCAACGTTTTCTTCCCAGCCATTTGGCCTTCGCCTTTGAGCGCTCAGTCCGCCTTGAGCCCGAGCGACTTGACAAGACCACCATAGATCGCGTGGTCCTGGCGCACGGTCTTTGCGAACTCCTCGGAGCCGGAACCGACCGCGTCGACCCCGAACTTCTCGAGCCGGGCAACCACCGCGGCGTCCTTCATCGCTTTCTGCGCCGCCACCGACAATCGATTGACGACGTTTCGCGGCGTGCCCGCCGACGCGAAGAGCCCGCTCCAGGTCACCGAATTGAAACCCGGGTAGACCTCCGCGATCGCGGGCACCTCGGGAACGCGCCGGTTGCGCTTCTCGCTGGTCACCGCGATCAGCCGCAAGCGCCCTGCCCTGGCATGGGGAATGACGTCGTGCTCGTTGCCGAAATAGGACTGTATCTGTCCAGCGACGAGGTCGAGGGTCGCCTGTGGACCGCTCTTGTACGGCACGTGCACCAAGTTCAGCCCGTCCCGGGCCAGGAAACGCGCCATGGCGAAATGCGAGATCGAGCCGGGACCGGCTGTCGCGTAGCCTACCTTGCCTGGGTTTGCCTTGACGTAATCGACAAATTCGCGAAGGCCGGCGGCGGGCACGGAACTATGCACCGTCAGTATCAGCAGGTTCGTGCCGAGGTTCGACACCGGCACGAGGTCTTTGAGCGGGTCGTACGCGACTTTCTGTATTTGGGGCACGATGACAAGCTGGCCGGTCGCGCCGAGCAGCAACGTATAGCCGTCTGACGCCGCTTTCGCCACCAGATCCGTGCCGATGGCGCCGCCGGCCCCCGCCCGATTGTCGATGACGAACGGTTGCTTGAATGTGGCCGATAGCGCATCGCCAATCGCCCTGCCGATCTGGTCGCTGATGCCGCCTACCCCGAACGGCACCACGATTCGAACCGGTCGCGCCGGATACTCCTGTGCCGTGACCGCAGCGGTCCAGCCAAGCGCGAGCATCAACGGGACCACCATGTGGATGAACGGTCGGACAGACATGGGCTCATTGCCTCGCGGAACAGTTGTGTCAATATAACATCATGCTCGCGGGCAATTCCATTTTACGCCGCTGCTTCGACAACCAGTCCGAAATTCGAACGCCAAGACACGGGGGGTCACCTACGTGCTGAAGAGTCACAACCGCTATTCCTACCTGCCGATAACCGAGCGCCTCCCCTACGAGTGGCCGAACGGGACGCGGCTCGCCGTGTTTACCGTGGTGAACGTCGAGGTGTTTCCCTTTGGCGAAGGCCAGGGCATCGCCATCGCGCCAGCCCAGCCCGAGCCGGACATCGTCAACTTCTCCTACCGCGACTGGGGCAATCGCGTCGGCTTCTTCCGCCTGGTCGAGCTGTTCGAGGAATTCGGCTTCCCGGCGTCGATGTTCCTCAACTCCGAGCTGTTCGAGCATTGCCCGCAGATCATCGACGCGATCAGGAAGCGCGGCGACGAAATCGCCGGGCACGGGCGCACCAACGCGGAGCGCCAGGCGTCGTTTCCCGAGGCGGAAGAGCGCAAGGCGATCGAGGAGGCCACGGAGACGATACGGCGGCACACCGGGTCCGCGCCCGCGGGCTGGATGAGCCCGTGGGTCGCCGAAAGCCACGTCACGCCCGACCTGCTTCAGGAAGCCGGTTACCGCTATCTCATGGAATGGTCGTCCGACGACCAGCCGATCTGGCTCAAGACCCGCGCGGGCCGGATACTCTCAATCCCTTACCCGCGGCCAACCAACGATCTGCCGCTGATGCACGCCTATCACATGAACCCGGAACTGTACGCCAACGCCCTCATCGACCAGTTCGACGAGATGCTCCACCAGTCGCGCAACATGCCGCTCACGTTCTGCCTGTCGTTCCACCCCTACCTGTCCGGGCATGCGTTCCGCATCCGCCAGCTGCGCCGCGTGTTCAAGCACATCAGCGCGAACGCGGGCAAGGTCTGGCTGGCGCGCACCGGGGAAATCGCCGAGCACGTGGGCAAGCTCGCGCCGGGCGTGGTGCCCGGAAGCTGAGCCGGGGCGCAAGACGCGCGCCCATCGGCGGCTAATCCCCGCGGATGTTCGCGAGCCTGGCGACCTTCGCCCACTGCTCGCGCTCGGTCTTGAGGAACGCCGCGAATTCCTGCGGAGAACTCGCTACCCCCTCGGTGCCGTCGAGCGCCAGCCGCGACGCGACATCCGGCCACTGCACGGCCTTGACGATCTCCTGGTGCAGGCGCTCGATCACCAGCCGCGGCGCGCCGCGCGGCGCCAGCATGCCGTGCCACTGAGTCACTAGGAAACCCGGCATGCCCGACTCGACCATCGTCGGCAATTCAGGCGCCATCTTCGCGCGCGCGGGGCTGGCAATGGCGATCACCTTCAGTTTCTGCGTCCGGACGTGGCTGTACACGGAGCCCGCGCTGAGGAAACTCATCTGCACCCGGCCCGACAGCATGTCGCCCAGCGCGACGCCGACGCCCTTGTAAGGGATGTGCACCAGCTGCGTCCCGCTGTTGTGCGCGAACAGCTCGGTCGCCAGGTGCGCCAGCGAGGCATTGCCCGTCGACGCATAGTTCAGTTTTGAAGGAGCCGATTTCGCATACGCGATCAGGTCCTTTACCGTCCTCACCGGCAGCGACGGACGCACGGTCAGCATGTACGGCGCGGCGGCGACCTGGGAAACCGGGGGAAAATCGCGATACAGGTCGTAGCGCGTCTTGTTGACGATGCCGTAGATCACCAGGCTGGCGCTGAGGAACATCAGGGTGTACCCGTCCGGCACCGCCTACGAGCTCAATTCCGCGGCGATGCTGCCGCTGGCGCCCGCGCGGTTGTCCACCACCACGGTTTGCCCCAGGGATTCGCTGAGCGGGATGGCAACCTGGCGCGCGACGAAATCGAGGCCCCCAACGGCTCCCGACGCGACGATCATCCGCACCGGCTTGGCCGGATACGCCGCGGATTGCGCGAAACCGTGCGGCGCTGCGGTAGCGAGCGCCGCGGCCAACCCTGCCACGACACTCCTTCGCAATCCTCTAATGACTCTTTTATTCACTGCCCCTCCTCGCATAGCCTCTAATGCAGGGGAGCATGATGTTATCGCCTCCTTGCGGCCTGCTCACGGAATATTAGCAGACCCCATTTGTGACGCGCCGGGCTCGCTCCCGGTCGCCACGCCGGCAACATCGCGCGCCGAGCGGCTCAGGAAGCGGTCCAGCTGATCCGCGAAACGCTTGCGATCGGCTTGGTCCAGGGGATCCGGGCCGCCGGTCTGGATGCCGCTGCTGCGCAACGCTTCCAGAAAATCGCGCATCGATAGGTGCTCGCGGACGTTCTCGGTGGTGTAGAACTCGCCGCGGGGATTTAACGCGTGGCCACCGCGCGCAATGATATCGGCAGCGAGCGGGATATCGGCGGTGATGACGAGATCCCCCGGCTCGAGCCGCCGCGCGATCTCGTTGTCGGCAACATCGAGCCCGCGCGCCACCTGCACCATCCGGATGAAACGTGAGGACGGCGTGCGCAGCGGCTTGTTCGCGACCAGCGTCATCGGCAGCTGCAGCCGCTCCGCCGCGCGGTACAGGATCTCCTTGATGACCCCCGGGCAGGCGTCGGCGTCGACCCAGATGTGCATTCAAGCGCTCCCGATCTGGAAACGGCCTTTTAGCACCTCATCCCTCATCCCTGAGCGTAGCTGGCTATCGCCGCCGGCCGCGCTCGACACGGGGCCGCGCCTCGTTCACCGTCAGCGGCCGCCCGGCGAGTTCCTTGCCGTTCAACCCGGCGATCGCGGCGCGCGTATGCGCTCTTCCGGGCATCTCGACGAAGCCGAACCCCTTCAACTTGCCGGTGAAGAGCTCCCGTACCAGTTGCACCGACTCGACCTGGCCGAACGGCTTGAACAGCTGCTCGATATCCGTTTCGGTCACGTCGGGACCGAGGTTGCCCACAAAAATGTTCATGTCGACTCCTGCAAAAGGCGGTTGGGACAAGCCCACGAAACGAAACCCCGCCGAAGCGGGGTTGCGCTGTTGCGCGCCGGAATACCATCCGGCGCGGTATTTCAGGCAGCCTTCAAATTGGTCGCCGAGGACTTGCCGTTCTTGCCCGTCTGCACTTCGAACGAGACCTTCTGGTTCTCGGACAAGGTGCCGAGACCGGCGCTTTCTACTGCAGAGATGTGCACGAATACGTCCTTCGAGCCGTCATCCGGCTGGATGAAGCCAAAGCCTTTGCTGCTGTTGAAGAATTTTACGGTTCCGGTGGGCATGGTGGCCTCCAGTTGTGTTGCCTCGCGCGAAGTGCCCGAAGCATCAAATAATCGATGGGAGGGACCGAAATGCCAGCCGAAAAGAGACCGCGGACAGACCCAGAGCGAATTCGACCCCGGCATTATGGCCCCAAAGCAACTCCGGGGATAGGGGGCGCGCGGCCGGGAGAGGATCAGCGCAAAAACGCGCCGGGTCAGGATTTCCCGCCGATTTCCGCCAGCTGCAGCATCGGCACCGGCGGCGCGTTCCAGACTTCGCTGAAAGTGACGCTGTCGGGAGCCACCAGCCAGGTCCTGGATGCGAGGTCGAATTTCTCGATGCGACCGGAACCATCTTTCAGGGAAATGATGCGGGCGAAGCAACTGCGCAATTTTTTGGGCCCGACCAGCACCCGGCCGGCAACATGGTCCACGTGCATCATCCGTGTTTCCGCTTTCATGCTTTCAGATCCTCCTAACCCAGCTTGGCCAGCGCAATCCGGCCCCGGTTGGTAAGCGCGTAGCCGCCGACCGTGCGCTCGACGAGCCCTCTCGTTAGCAGCCGGGTCCCGATCGCCTCGGGAACCGCTTCCTTCTGCGTCTTCAGGGTAAGCTCCTGGAGCCAGTGCAACTCGTCGAATCCAACCGCTTGTTCCATCGCAAGCGTCCTGTCAGGCCAGCTCGCGCAGCAATTCCGGCGCCGCGGCCGGCAAAGCTATTCGGGTGATGGACATTCAGATCCTTTTGGAAACGACTCGCGAAGAAAACCCGGTAGGTTTAATCCCAGGTCCTGACAGCGGGTTCAGGAGCGGCCCGGAACAGAACTGAACGGGCCCAAGGAGAGGAAACTAAACGCCTCTTCTTCTTATACGCGGTTCAGGCGCAAAGAGCAATCTATATTCACCCCGCGCGTGGCCTCCACTGGCAAAAAAAGCTGCGCCCATACCAGGCAGAATTGAAAAATGAGCAGCTTGTCATGTCCCTGCCCTTGCCAGTAATCTTCGAACATCACATCGACCAGAGGAAACCATGGCGGAATTCATCAGACGCGTAGTCACCGGGCACGACAAGAACGGCAAGGCCATCATCCTCTCCGACGGCCCCTGCACGTCGATCCGGACTCATCCGAACCGCCCCGGCCACAAGTCCACCGACATCTGGAAAACGACCGCCATGCCGGTGCCGATCGCCCGCCAAGAACCCGATCCCACCCACGGGCCCCGCGACTTCGTCCCCGTGATGGGCACCAAGATCCGCATCAGCGAGATTCCGCCGGAACCCGAGGCGTTCAAGACCCTGACCCCGGAACAGGCGCGCGAATTCTTCAAGGAGGGCGGCAACCCGCAGGCCTCGACCTTCGGGCAGAACCAGCGCCACCCCTTCATGCACCGCACCGAGTCGGTGGACTACGCCGTGGTGCTGGAGGGCGAGATCGTCATGCTGCTCGACGACCAGGACGTGCATCTTAAAGCGGGCGACATCGTGATCCAGCGCGGCACCAATCATGCGTGGAGCAACCGCTCGGGCAAGCCGGTGAAGATGCTCTACATCCTGATCGACGGCAAGTTCGAGCCGGAACTGGCGCAGTACTCGCAGGGCCGGCACCAGTGAGGCAAAGCTGGAAAAAAAATAGACAGGATTTACATGATTAACAAGATTAGAACGAATGTCAGATCTTGAGGAGAAGCTGTCTATGGCTAGCCTGGAAGCACACTATTCTGCCCGCGACATCGAGGCGCGAATCCTGGCGGCCGTCCGCGCGGCCGGATTGAATCCCGAGCAACGCCTGTCGCCCGAGGAGCTGGGGGCGCTTGATCATTTCCACACGGGCGGACTCCGCGCTTCACGCGAGTTGCTAGAGCTGGACCGTTCACGTGAGCGATTTCAGCAATCTTCAACAACCTTCACCCTTCGTTGAACGATGCGCTCATCGTTCTTCTCCTAATTCCGGACGCACCATCCCGGCAAGCGCCGAGGCGCAGACAGGGACGCGAGCGCCCTACGCGACGCGCCGCAGGGTGAGCCGTCGGGGACCGCGCACGAGGAAGGAGTCGACGTACTCGAGCCGGGGCTCGCTCCGCACCCGACGCGGCAGTTCGTCGAGGAGCGCCTCGAGCGCGACGCGCGCTTCGAGGCGAGCCAGCGAGGCCCCCAGGCAGAAGTGATTCCCGAGGCCG
>CAZFRR010000015.1:0-10881 GCA_964521405.1 uncultured Streptomycetaceae bacterium
TTCGTGCTTTTCTTCGTGCCGATCGGCGCGATCGTCCTGTTCTGGCTGGTGCACGTCCTGCCGGAAAAGATCGCCGAGAAGCGGCATCACCCGCAGAAGCAGGCCATCCATACGTTGTGCCTGCTGTCGCTCGTGTTTGGCGGAATGCTGTGGCCAGTGGCGTGGCTCTGGGCCTACACCCGGCCCGTCGGCTACCGGCTCGCTTACGGTACGGACAAGCACGACGATTATTACCAGGAAATGGCCCGCGAGGCCCGGGCGGGAAAACTCGCGCGCGCGGACATTGCGCGGCTGAAGGGCGAGCTCGACGATATTGCGGCAGCGAACAAGCTGTCCGCTGAGCTCAAGGCCGTGCGTGACGAATTGGAGGCAGTCCTTGGCGCCGCCGCCGCGACGGACGCGAAGGGGAGCGCTGCGTAATGGAAGCACTGCTACTCGGAATCTACGCGTTCTTCGTCTGGCTGATCTTCATCAAGTTCAAGTGGCTGCCGTGGAACATCACGACCCAGGTCATCGTCGCCATCATCCCGATCGTCGGGCTGACGGTGCTGGTGCTGCTGCTCAACATCTTTGCACCGTCCTCGTCGGATGTGCGCGTGTTCAAGTACACGGTGCCGATCGTGTCGCAGGTCAAGGGCCGCGTGATCGAAGTGCCGGTCGAGGAAGGCAACCGCCTGGTGAAGAAGGGCGAAGTCCTGTTCAAGATCGACCCGGAGCCGTACCGGCTCGCGGTCAACCAGCTCGAGGCGCAGCTCGCCAATGCCGTGGCGTCCCAGAAGGAACTGCAGGAGTCGCTGAAGGGCGCCCGCGGCGCAGTCGACCAGGCGAGCGCCCGCATGCGCGAGGTCGGTGCGCGGCTGGAGCTGGCCCGGATGCGGGTCGCGCAGAACCGCGAGCTGGTCGCGACGGGCGCCGGAACCAAGTTCGACCTGGAGCAGGCTGAAGCGAATCTCCAGGAGCTGGAAGGCCAGCTCGACGCCGCGCGCGCGTCGCAGGTGCAGGCGCAGGCGGGCGAGCAGCAGGTCCAGCAGAAACTGGGCGCGAACGTGAAGGGCGAATTCGCGCAGGTGGCGCTGACCCGCGCCCAGCTCGAGAACGCGCGCTGGGAGCTGGGGCAGACCGTGACAGTCTCGCCGTGCGACTGCTACGTGATCAACCTCCAGCTGCGCCCGGGCGCCTTTGTCGCCGGGGTTCCCTTCAATGCTGTGATGACGCTGGTCGAGGCGGAGGGACAGGTCGTTGCGCTGTATTCCCAGAACGAGCTGCACCAGGTGGCGCCCGGCAACGCGGCGGAATTCACGTTGAACACCAATCCCGGGCGCGTGATCAAGGGCAAGGTCGACTCGGTGATCTGGGCTCAGGGCCAGGGTCAGTTGCCGCAGAGCGGCACGCTGCCGATGACCGGGGTGTTGAACCAGCCGCCGGGGCGCTTCCCCGTCAAGTTCGATATCGCGGACAAGGACAAGGAAGTGTTCATGGCGGCGGGCGCGGCGGGCAGTGCGGCGATCTATACCGAGCGCCTGGCGGCGATTCACATTCTGCGCATGGTGATCCTGCGTATCGGCGCCTACACCTCCTTCCTGATACTGAAGCTGCACTGAGGCGGCATCCATGCGCACGAGGTTCATCGCGGTCCTGCTCGCCGTTTCACTGGCGGGTTGCGCGCTGAAAGCGCCGCCGGAAGCCGGCGAGATTCGCGGCCAGGCGCTGCCGAACCTGGCGGTGCCGGCGCAATGGACGGCGCAGGGGGGCGCGGCGGGGGGTGTCGCCAACAGCTGGCTGGCGGCGTTCAACGATCCGAAGTTGAACGCGCTCGTGCTTGAGGCCATCGCGAACAACCCGGACTTGCGCGTCGCGGCGGCGCGCGTGGAGCAGGCCGCCGGCTACGCCAAGCTCGCCGGCGCGACGCTCTATCCGCAGGTCAGCGTCATGGGCCGCGGCGGCGGCGAGATGAGCGGCGACAGCAGCGGCTTGCAAGGCATCGGCATCTTCGCCAGCTGGGAACTCGACCTGTGGGGGCGCGTGCGCGCGGGACGCGAGTCGGCCCAGCTCCAGTACGTTTCCGTGGAACTCGACACCGAGTACGCGCGGCAATCCATCGCCGCGCTGGTCGCCAAGAGCTGGTTCCTCGCCACCGAGGCGCGGCTGCAGAAGGGCATCACCGAGGAAATGGTGCGTTCGGCGGAGCGCCTCGTCAGCCTGGCCCGTGATCGCCTGCGCGTCGGCAAGGGCGATGAATACGACGTGACGATCGCACAAGCAAGCTTGCAGAGTTATCGCGACGCGGTGCGGCAGCTGGATCTCTCATACCAGCAGGCGCTGCGCGCACTCGAGGCGCTCGCCGGGCGCTATCCGGCGGCGGCAGCCGATGTGCCTGACCGGCTTGCCGCAAAGCCGGGGCCGATACCGGTCGGCATGCCTTCCGAACTGCTCGAGCGCCGGCCCGACGTGGTGGCGGCGGAGCGGCGGGTGGCGGCCGCGTTTTACCGGGTCGAGGAGTCGAAGGCGGCGCGCTTGCCGAAGATTTCGCTGGTCGCGAGCGGCACCAGCGTATCGAGCGATCTGTTGGTGCTGCAGAACCACGACAACCCGGTATGGGGCCTGGGAGTGAACTTGCTCGCGCCCATTTTCACCGGCGGCGCGCTGCAGTCGCAGGTCGAGATTCGCACGGCCGAGCAGAAGATTGCGGTAGCGGAGTATGGCCGCGTGGGGGCGCGCGCCTTTGGTGAAGTGGAAAATGCCTTGTCTTACGGATTCACGCTGGACGAGCGCGCGTCTATCCTGGCCCGTGCCGTCACTGAAAACGAGCGCGCGCTCGAGCTTTCGAACGTGCGTTACCGCGTCGGATCAGGCGATCTGCGCGCGGTCCAGCAGCAGCAACTCGCGGTTTATGCCGCGCGCACTTCGCTGCTTCGCGTGCAGAGCGAGCAACTCGTCCAGCGCGTCAACCTCCACCTCGCGCTGGGCGGCAATTTCGAGACGCCCGTCGTGGCCGCTTCGCGGTAGCAAGCGAAAAAGGTTCCTGGCACCTTTTTCGCTCCGCAGATCGTCAACCTTTTGTCAATATTGCTACGTTCATAACGTCAACCGTCTTTGTCGCGCCGGCGCGTCGTCACGGCTTCGAGCGCGCCCACGGCGATGGCGACGATGAGACCCACCATCAGCACGCCCGTCACGCCGATGCCGATCGCAAGGATGCGCGATATCGGTTGCTTCGGGACCAGGTCGCCGTAGCCTATCGTCAGCCCCGTGACAAAGGCGAAGTAAACGCCCTCGAGCAGCTTCCAGCCTTCCCGCCAGGCGATCACGATTCCCAGCCCCACCATCAAGATGAGCAGGGCGGAGACGATCGGCCAGACCACTTTCAGGCCGTTCCACAACTCGGCGAAAAAAATCTTTCTTTGGTCGTGCGGTTTCATGCGTCTCTCGTCCCGAACCAGAAACTCCGACGCATCGTATCACGCTCACAAAACCGTTTGTCTTGGATCAATAGCCCGAGCCATACCCGGGGGTGGGCAAAGTAGAAAGTCCGAATCCTGAGCAGGAAAGCCTCATGAAAGTCATCATCGCTTACAAGCTTGTGACCGAGGCGCAAGCGGACGCTGCGAAGCTGAAGCAGCAGGTCGCCCCGGTCAGGAAGTGATTCGGAGGCTGAAGCGCGCAGTGGCGCCGGCTGGCGAGTCGGCTTCGGGCAGAAGCCGGGGGTAAGCCCTGATCCCCCTGAGCATCGGCAAGCCGCTGCTGATCCTGATGCTGTTTCCGCCGGGCTATTTATTTGGGGGGAAATTGACCAGGATTGCCTCAACCGCCTCCCTCAGGTCGTCGGAGGTGGCGTCGGTCCTGATGCTCCATGTGGCCATCCCCCGCCAGATGAGTTCGTTGTCGTGGGCCCGGGAGACATTCAGGGTCAGCCAACGGAGTTCATAGCCATAGCCATAGCCACAGCCGTAGCCATGGCCGTAGCCGTAGCTGGGATGATCGAGGCTATAGCTTATCCCAATGAGCAAGTCAGGTTTGTCTGATTTCGAAGTCAGCCCTTTCGCTTCCAGGGCACGATCCGTCAGGAATCGCACGTTGCCTTCCAGCAGTGAGTCCTGCCGATTGGCTACCGTGGTTTTGGACCACCGGTAGGTTTTTAACTCCGGGAAGCTGACCCCATAAGAATAGGTGCTGGCCGTGTCTTTGATGATGGGAGTGCAGCAGCCGCCAATGATCATGATGGCCAAAATAGCGGTTACCACCGAGCTGAAACGAAAACCGGTTTTCATCGGCATCCCCCCGTTGATTCAAGAGATTCTGCCTGAAAAGTATAGGATTCCACAAGCAGAGGGCGTACTGATTTGGATCAAGGGGCCCGGGATATCCCGGCCGCGCAGTTCGAGGGACAAGAAAAAGGTGTCAGGAACCTTTAATTCCGTCAAATGGCGAGCACCAAATTAAAGAGAAGCACCAAATCCCAAGCACCAATATACAATCACGTTCGAATGAAGCGCATCTTGGCGTTGGTTGTTGCACAACTCGCGGCACTGATTACGGGCTGCGCGAGCCTGCCCTCCCTGGAAGGCCGGACCGAGACAACCGCTTACACCGACACGGCGGGGACGCGGCTTGGCCGCGCGCTGGCGGCGAACGTCGCTGCGAATCCGGGCAAGACCGGGATCCACCCGCTTCCCGAGCCCCATGACGCCTTCGCAGCGCGTGCCGTGTTTTCCGCCGGCGCGGAAAAATCGCTCGATGTGCAGTACTACATCTGGCATGGTGACCAGGTGGGCTACCTGCTTTTCGAAGCGCTGTGGCAGGCAGCCGAGCGGGGGGTGCGCGTGCGCCTGTTGCTCGACGACATGAATACACGCGGGCTCGACCCCACGATTTCGGCGCTCGATGGGCATCCGAATATCGAGGTGCGCCTGTACAACCCCTTTGTGCAGCGCGCTGCCCGCTCGATCGCCTTCCTGACCGACTTCTCGCGCGTGAACCGGCGCATGCACAACAAGTCGTTTACCGTGGACAACCAGGTTAGCGTCGTCGGCGGGCGCAATATCGGCAACGAATATTTTGCCGCGGGAAACGAAATCACCTTCGCCGATCTGGACGTGGTCGCCGTGGGCGCGGCCGTGCGCGACGTGTCCAGGCAGTTCGACCTCTACTGGAACAGTCCGTCCGCCTATCCGGCCGCGAGTGTCGTGCGCGCGCCCGGCCCGGACACAGCAGCCGATCTCAAGTCGCGGTTCGCTTCAGTGCGCGCCGACCCTGAATCCACCGCCTACCTACAGGCGGTGGCTGCCACGCCGCTCGTGCGCGACCTGCTCGGCGGCCGTCTCGCGCTGGAATGGGTACCGGCCCGGCTCGTGCACGACGACCCGGCCAAGACGCTCGACACGACGGACAGGAAGGACGTCCTGATGTTTCCGGAGCTCGTGCGGATCATCGGATCGCCGGAGAAGACGTTCGACCTCGTCTCGCCTTACTTCGTGCCCGGCGACGAGGGCACCGAGTCGTTGGCGCGGCTGGCCGGCAGCGGCGTGAAGATCCGCATCCTCACCAACTCCCTGGCGTCGTCCGAGGCGAGCATCGTGTTCTCGGGCTATGCGAAGCGCCGTAAGGACCTGTTGCGGGCGGGCGTGCAACTCTACGAGATGAAACCGACGGCAGAGCGGCAGGCGCGGGAGGAGCGGAAAGAGAAAGCCGGCATGAGTTCGAGCTCGTCCTCGGCCCTGCACGCGAAGACTTTCGCCGTGGACCGCGCCCGCGGCTTCGTCGGCTCGTTCAACTTCGACCTGCGCTCGGCGCTGCTGAACACCGAAATGGGCCTTGTAATCGAAACGCCGTTGCTTGCGCAGCGGCTCGCCGGATATTTTGACAATGTCGTGCCGACTATTGCGTACGAAGTCCGGCTCAAGTCCGACGGCAGCAGCATGGAATGGGTAGAGCGGACGGCGACCGGCGAAGTGCGCCATGACGCCGATCCGGGAACGGGCTTGTTGAAGCGCATGGGCGTCGAGGTGCTGTCAATCTTTCCGGTCGACTGGATGCTCTAGCGCGGCCAAGGAGCGAGGCAGCGGCGCAACCGGGCTGCCAGCACTTCGAGTTGCCGGCGGGTGTAACTTCAAAATTCATCGGCTCAGTGCATAATCCGCGCTCGAGGCTTTAACAGTTTGTTGAAAAACGACTCGTCACCCCGGAGAAAGCCGGGGTCCAGAAAAAGCGTTTCATGCAAATCAATGCCTTGCTGGATGCCGGCCTTCGCCGACATGACGAATTCATGGTCGCCACAGCGTTTTTCAACAAACTGCTGGGGGATCTTCGGCATTACTCACCGAAGGTCATGCGGGCCAGTTCTTCCTTGAGACGTTTTTGTTCTTCCGGATCGCGGGAGAGCAACAGGCGGTCCACGAGTTCGAAGAAGCGCTTCTTGTTCCGTGTCACCGAGTTGGTCTCGATCAGGATTGGAGAGGATTTTCCCAGCGCAGCCCATTGAAGCGCGCGAAGTCCGCGTCGCATGAAACCAGCACCGCGTCGTAGCTCAGGGCGAGCGCCGCGAGATGAGCGTCGGTCGTGAGGTTTCCCGCACTGCCGCTGTCACGCAGCAACGGCCTCAGTTTTTGCCAGTGATTGTCTGTTTCGCGCACGACCCGGATATTCTCCAATGACAGCCACTTGTCGATTTTGGCGCACGCCGCCTCGGGGGCGAGAGGGCGTGGCAGAACACGGGGGTTGGTGGACAACCGCAGGAACCCGAGCAGCACGACCCATGCAAGACCCACTGTTTCCTCGTCGTTCACGGCTTTTTCCCACCATTCGCGGACGCGCTCGTGCTGCACCGCATCCGAGTTCACTGCGTACAGCAGGACATTCAGATCGACGATTTTCACTTGCGTAGTGCCAGTTCGCGAACGATCTCCTCGTCTTCCAATGCCGCGGCCAGCGCGAGCGCCTTGTCGAGCGCAATACGAGGGGTTCCCAGGGAATGGACTTCCTCTCGGTAAACCGGTTGCTTGCGACGGCGTGTGCCACCCCCCTGGAGCCCCGCCCTCAGGGCTCGGTTCAGCAGGCGCGTCAGGCTCACGTTTTCCTTGCGCGCCTGCGCCTTGAGCCGCTCGAGAAGTTCGTCATCCACCCGCACTGTGGTACGCATAAGTGTCATCATAGCATCACACTTATTGATGCACAAGCATCAACTGAATGCGAAATCGTGTGCGTTATACTTCGGTTGCGTCCGCAAATGGCAGACTGGCCCGATTGCTAGCAATGTCAAAACGCCGCCGGAAATCGCGCCCAAGCGCAATCCCCGTTTCGTCTTCATCATCTGACGCATCGGTTGCCAGCCCATCCTGGCTGGCCAGAAAATGGAAATTCGCGCTGGCTGGCCTGGGCGTCGCCATCATTGCCGGCGCGGTGCTGTTCTGGCAGGCACGGGGTCCTGTCGGTGCGCCCCCCGAAAGCACGGTGCAGGCTGCGCCGCAGTTCGTGGGAAGCGCGGCCTGCGCCGGTTGTCACGCCAAGGAAACGGAAGCGTGGCGCGGATCGCACCACCAGCTGGCAATGCAGGAAGCCGGCGAGAAAGCGGTGCTCGGCGATTTTAACGATGCGAAGTTCAGGTATTCCGGTATCGAGTCCAGGTTCTTCAAGCGCGACGGCAAGTTCATGGTCCGCACCGACGGGCCTGACGGCAAGCTCGCTGATTTCGAAATCAAGTACACATTCGGCGTCTGGCCGCTGCAACAATATCTGATCGAATTTCCCGGAGGGCGCTACCAGACGCTCGGCATTTCCTGGGACGCCCGCGAGAAGAGCGAGGGCGGGCAGCGTTGGTTCCACATCTATCCCAACGAAAAGGTGGATTACAAGGATCAACTGCACTGGACCGGTTTATATCAGAACTGGAATCTGCAATGCGCGGCGTGCCACTCGACGAACCTGAAGAAAGGGTACGACGCCGCCAGCAATAGCTACCAGACCACCTTCAGCGAAATCAACGTCGCCTGCGAAGCCTGCCACGGGCCGGCCTCGCGCCACGTGGAGTGGGCGAAACAGGCGAAGGCGCCGTACCCGGCGAAGGACGACAAAGGCCTGATCACGTTGAAGACGCGCTGGAACGAAGCGTGGAAGCTGCCGGCTGCGGACGCGAAGACCGCGCAGCGCGACCAGCCCGCCGACGCGGCCGCGATGAATACTTGCGCCGCGTGCCACGCGCGCCGCTCGACCCTCGCCGAAAGCGGCGTCCCCGGCGCGCCTCTCGAAGACACGCACCGCCCGGCGTTGCTGACCGCGCCGAACTACCACGTCGATGGGCAGCAGCGTGAGGAGGTATACGTCTGGAGCTCGTTTCTCCAGACCACCATGTTCCAGCGCGGCGTGACCTGCATGGACTGCCACGAGCCTCACTCGCTGAAATTGCGCGCCGAGGGCAACGCGTTGTGTACCCGCTGCCACAGCGTCGCCGCGTTCGATACGGAGAAGCATCATTTCCACAAGGCGGGCGCGAAGGGCGCGCAATGCGTCGAATGCCACATGCCGGAGCAGAACTACATGGTGGTCGACGCGCGGCGCGATCACGGCATACGCTCGCCGCGTCCCGACTTGTCGCTGTCGCTCGGCAGCCCGAATGCCTGCACCCAGTGCCACGCCGACCGCAAGCCGGAGTGGGCGGCCGCGGCGATGGATCAGTGGTACGGCAAGACCTGGCGCGAGCGCTGGCACTACGGCACGGCGTTCCATGCCGCAACGACGCAGGGGGCGAAAGCGCTGCCTTCGCTGCTCTCCATTGCCGATGATCCGGCGCTGCCCTCGATCGTGAAGGCGACCGCGGCAACGTTGGCTGGACCGCACCTCCGGCCGCAAAGCCTTCCCACGGTGCGCAAGCTGCTCGCGAACTTCGAGCCCGGCGTGCGCATCGCGGCGCTGGGCCTGTTGGAATCGTTCGAGCCCGCGGTCCGCGCGCAAGCGGGCGCGCCGCTGCTCGCTGACCCGGTGCGCGGCGTGCGCGTCGAGGCGGCGCGCGTTCTCGCGGATGTTGCAGACGACCAGCTCTCCGCCGATCAGCGCCGCGCCCGGGAAAAGGCTATGAGCGAATATGTCGAATCCCTGCGGCTGGATGCGGACTGGCCGACGGCGAACGTCAACCTGGGCAACCTGCGGCTGCGCCAGGGCCGTCCCGACGAGGCGATCGCGGCCTACGAGCGCGCGCTCGCCCTCGATCCGCGCTTCGCCGGCGCGTATGTCAACCTTGCCGACGCCTACCGCCAGCAGGGCCGCGATGCGGAGGGCGAAAAGCTGCTGCGCCGCGGCCTCGCGTTATTGCCGCGCGCGGCCGACCTGCATCACGTGCTGGGGCTGCTGCTGGTGCGCAAGGAAGACAAGGCGGGGGCGCTCAAGGAACTCGCCGTGGCAGCGAAGCTGGCTCCGGACAATGCCCGCTATGAATATGTCTATGCCGTCGGGCTGTATTCCGCCGGCAGGCGGGGCGAGGCGCTGACTTTGTTGCGGGCCGCCGAGGCACGCCATCCCTACAACCTGGAAATTCTTGGCACGCTCGTTTCCATGAACCGCGAGGCGGGCAAGCCGAAGGACGCGCTTCCCTACGCGAGAAAAATCGCGGAGGCCCTGCCCGACGATCCCGGCGTGAGGCAGCTGATAGCCGAGCTGGAGCGGGCGAATTGAACCGCGCCCTGTGACGACCCTGTAGGAATTGTGGTCTTGCCATAGCGGAAGCGGTGGCGCATACGTACTTGATCCGTCATGGCCATTGCCCCGGTCGTTCTCGTGTACACAATATGGACAGATGAAACAACTCATTCACGAATGGAGTAACATCGCCGCCTTCAAGGAAGATGTGTTCCGTGACCACAATATGAATGTGAGAGGACGACCATGAAAAAAGTCTTGCGCTGGTGGAGTTTGGCATTGACCGTGGCACTGATCGCGTTCGCGCTCCCAGCGGCCGCGCAGCAGAAGAAGCCCGACACGCAGCAGAAAAAGCCCAACATCCTCGTCATCTGGGGCGACGACATCGGCCAGTTCAACATCAGCGCCTACAACCGCGGCATGATGGGCTACAAGACGCCCAACATCGACCGCATCGCGAGCGAGGGCGCGCTGTTCACTGATTGGTACGGCCAGCAGAGCTGCACCGCCGGCCGCGCCGCCTTCATCACCGGCCAATCACCCATCCGCACCGGCCTCACCAAGGTCGGCCTGCCGGGTGCGCCCGAGGGGATTACGGCGGCAGATCCCACGATCGCCACTTTGCTCAAGGCTCAAGGCTATATGACCGGCCAATTCGGCAAGAATCACCTTGGTGACCTGGACAGTATGCTGCCCACCGCGCATGGCTTCGACGAATTCTTCGGCAATCTCTACCACCTGAATGCCGAGGAAGAGCCCGAGAATCCCGACTATCCCAAGGATCCTGCCTTCAAGAAAAAATTCGGGCCCCGCGGCGTCATACACAGCTTCGCAGGCGGCACCATCACCGACACCGGCCCGCTGACCAAAAAGCGCATGGAAACCATCGACATGGAGGTCAACGTCAAGGCCCTCGACTTCATGGAGCGCGCGAAGAAGGCCGATAAGCCGTTCTTCCTCTGGTGGAACTCCACCCGCATGCACGTCTGGACCCACCTCAAGAAAGAGTCAGAAGGCAAAACCGGCCTTGGCATCTATGCCGATGGCATGGTGGAGCATGACGGACATGTCGGTGAGGTCTTGGCCAAACTCAAAGAGCTGGGCTTGGAAGAGAACACCATCGTGATGTATTCGACCGACAATGGGGCCGAGACTTTCACTTGGCCCGATGGCGGCAGCACCATGTTTCGCGGCGAGAAAAACACCCAGTGGGAAGGCGGCTTTCGCGTGCCAACCATGATCAAGTGGCCGGGCGTC
>CAZFRR010000016.1:0-7842 GCA_964521405.1 uncultured Streptomycetaceae bacterium
CGTGGCTCGAAGAGATCATGCAGATGGTGTAGCCGTCCGGGGCGGACTTGGAAGTGACATCCACGCCGATCGTGCCGTTCGCGCCCGGGCGGTTGTCGGGGACGACCGTCTGGCCCCAGCTCTCGCCCAATCGGATCGCGACCGCGCGCGCCGTGATGTCGGTGCCGCCGCCCGGCGCGAACGGGATGATCAACCGTATCGGCTTCGTCGGATAGATTTGTGCCATTGCGGTGTGGCACAAACCTATGAATAAAATACACGAGATGATAGATGGGCTGATCTTTCGCTTCATCGTTGTCCTTTGCAATCAGGTCGCATTTCCATAAACCTGGTGTACTGCAGGCGAACTTATTTTATGCCGTTCCCGGCTGAATTGCTGAAGCCGATTAGCCCGCCCTTATGCGGTCCTTGGATACTCCAATGAGAAACGGCATCCGGCATCAGGGAATCTCGAAAGTCAGCGAGGCCCATAGTGTTTCCCATTGCGCCCCGCTGTTTTTCGGCGCGGAGGTGAGGTGCACCGCGTTCAACAGCCAGGCGCCTTCCCGGTCGAGCTTCAGCCACGCTCGTCCCGAAGTATCGGTGCGAGCCTCCAGCCGCCTGCCCGGGGCCGCCTTGCTGAAAGCGGTGACCAGCGCGCCCGACAGCGCCGCGCCGCGGTAGAGCAGCTTCACTTTGAATTCCCGGGGCCGGCCGGAGTAGGGATCGGTTTCGGCGACGAGCTCCAGCGGCAGCCCGAATGCGCGGTCCGGGGCCGACCCCGGTATCGGTTTTCCGGACAACAGCAGCGACTTGGCGCCGCGTGAATAGGTTTCTCTGACGGGGACATTGCCGCGCTGCTCGCGCGGGACCAGGTGAACGATGCCTTCCTTCGCCAGAAAGTCATCGAACTCGCCGGGCTTGTCGTAGGAGAGATCGAAGTTTCCGCTGCGAAGCACGATCCAGATGCGCCCCGGCTCGCGGACGGTGAGCGTGGCGGCCGGGTCATCGCCCAGCACGCTGCGGAAATTCTCGGTCCCGCGCGCGTCGGAATAGTGGAAGCGCGGAAAGTTTTCGGTGAGCCAGGGCATCGAATTGCCCTTGAAGTGCTGGCCGACCACCAACCGGACCGGGACTTTCGCGCCGGGCGCCGGGCGGAAGCTCTCCGGCTCGATCCAGAATTCGTGAGCGATCGCCAGCCGCGCGGAAAGCATGCAGAGCAAAGTCAGCAGCGGCAGGATGCATCGAGAAGATTCCCGGGTCGAGCGGCCGGCAATAAATCTGCTTTCCCCCATGAGCGGGCCAGCTTAACATACGGCTGCCGCGACCTGATGAGTGAAGATGCCGGCCCGGATTCGCAATATCGCTCTGTTCGTGTTGTTTCTGCCGTGCCTGGTACTTGGCCATGCGGCAATTTCGCTTGCCCATGAGATCCGGCCAGCGGTCGCGACGCTGACCCTCGGGCCGGAAGGCCGCTTTGAACTTGCGGTCGTCGTCAACATCGAGGCCGTGATCGCCGGGATCGGTTCCGAGCACCGTGACACCGACGAATCGCCCAACGCGCGGGAGTACAACCGCCTGCGCGCGCTGCCGCCGGCAGCGCTCCGCACCGAGTTCGAGGCGAAAGCCGCCCGCTACCTCGACGGCATCGAGTTGGGGTTCGACGGCGGGCGCGCCAGTCTCACTCTCGCGGAGGTGGAGATTCCGCCGGCCGGCGATGTTTCGCTCTCACGCCAGTCCACGGTGCGGCTCGGGGGCGCGGCACCGGCTGGGGCGAAAGCGCTCACGTTCAGCTATGCCGCGCGTTTCGGCTCCTGCGTGCTGCGCGTGCGCGAAGGCGAGCGCATGGACGCGGTGTGGCTGAAGAGCGGCGAGCGCAGCGCGCCCTACGTCCTGGGCAAGGATTTCGACCAGCGCACCCTGGCCGATGTCCTGCTCGATTACATGGTGCTCGGTTTCACGCACATCGTACCCAAGGGCCTGGACCATATCCTGTTCGTGCTCGGGCTGTTTCTCCTCAGCACGCGCTGGAAACCGCTGCTGATCCAGGTCACCGCGTTTACCCTGGCGCACACGCTGACGCTCGCGCTATCGGTGTACGGTGTCGTGTCCCTGTCGCCCACGATCGTCGAGCCGCTGATTGCCGCATCGATTGCGTACGTCGCCGTCGAGAACATCCTGACGCCGCAGTTGAAGCCGTGGCGCGCCCTCGTGGTGTTCGGCTTCGGCCTGTTGCACGGGCTGGGTTTTGCCGGCGTGCTGGAGGAAGTCGGGTTGCCGCACGGTCAGTTCGTGCCCGCGCTGGTGAGCTTCAACGTCGGCGTCGAGCTCGGACAGCTTGCGGTGATCGTGCTCGCCTTCCTGGCGGTTGGCATCTGGGGGCGCAACCGCTCCTGGTACCGCCCGCGCGTCGTGATCCCCGCCTCAGCCGCCATCGCCGCCGTGGGGCTCTACTGGACGGTGGAACGAATGCTGGGTGGTTAGGGGATCTCGATGTCCATCAGCGGCGCGTACTGCTGGCCGCCGTGGCCATCGCTGTCGCGCGGGTCGGCGCGCCCGATGATAAGGCTCGGATGGTTTGCTGCTGTAGTATACCGGCGATGCGCGGCGCCTTCATTCTGCTGGCGGTATTACTCTGCGGCTTCCAGTCCAATACCTGGAGCGCCGAGAGTTACCCGCTGCGCGCGGTACGGCTGATCATTCCCTACCCGCCGGGCGGGGCGGGGGATATCGTCGGCAGGATGCTGGCGATCAAGCTGACCGAGTCCCTGGGCCAGCAAGTCGTCGTGGACAATCGCGGCGGCGGCGGGCAGATCATCGCCACCGAAATCACCGCGAAGGCCCCGCCCGACGGTTACACGCTGTTTCTGGCGAGCGCCACGCACGGCATCAATCCGGGATTGCGCCGGGGCAAGCTGCCATACGACTCGATCAGGGACTTTGCGCCGATCACGCTCGTCGCGGAGTCGCCACTGGTGTTTATCGCGCACCCCGCGCTCGGCGTCGGCAACATCAAGGAGCTGGTCGCGCTGGCGAAGAGCCGGCCCGGCCGCATCAACTACGCCTCGTCGGGGCCCGGCACCGGTGGCCACCTGTCGGTCGAGCTCTTGAAGTTTCAGACCGGGATCGACCTGGTGCACGTTCCCTACAAGGGCGCGGGGCCGGCGCTCGTGGATCTCATCGGCGGCCAGGTCCAGATGATGTGCACGAGCCCGCTGCCCGCCATGCCACACGTCAAATCGGGCAAGCTGAAGGCGCTCGGCATGACCAGCCGGACGCGCTCGCGCGCGGCGCCGGATCTGCCGACGGTCGCCGAGCAACTCGCGATGCCATTTGAGACTACCCTGTGGTACGCGCTGCTGGCGCCGGCCGGCACGCCGCAGGCCGTCATCAAGCGGGTGCATGCGGAGACGGTGAAGATCCTGAAATCGCCGGACCTGGCGGCGCAACTGCTCACGCAGGGCGCCGAGCCGGTGGGCAACAGCCCGCAGGAGCTGGCCCGGTTCATCAAGGCGGAGATCGACCGCTGGACGAGGGTGATCACGCAGGCGAATATCCGTGTTGAGTAAAACTGGAAAAAAACCCAATCAAGCCACAGAGCACACAGAGTTCACAGAGAAAATGACATTTCCATCTTTACTCTCTGTGTTCTCTGTGATCTCTGTGGCTGATGTTATTTAGGAGAACGCAAATGGTGCTGCTCTACGATCCGACCGCGACCCGTCAGGCTACGTCCGCAAAGGCGGTCGCGAAGCTCGAGTCGCTCTCCGGCAAGGTCGTCGGTTTCATCGACAACGCCAAGCCGAATTTCAATCACCTGGTGGATGATATTGCCGATCTGCTGGTCGCGAATCATGGCGTGAAGCGGGTCATCAAGCGCAGGAAGCGCTCGGCGTCGGTGCCGGCGCCGGAAGAAATTGTGCGGGAGCTGGCCGACCAGTGCGACGTGGTGATCGCCGGCTCCGGCGACTGAGGGTCGTGCGCGTCGTGGAGTGTCCACGACAGTGTTGAAATTGCGAAACGGGGGCGCGCCGCCGTCACCGTCTGTTCCACCGCGTTCCTGACGCTGGGCCGCGCGCAGGCCAAAGCGCTGGGGAATCCCGCGCTGCCGATCGCCGTCATCGCCCACCCCTTCGGCTTGCGCAAACGCGAGGAGGTGCGCGAGATGGCGGTAAAGTGCGCTGCCGACATCGTGACGCTCATTACACGGAAAGATCATGGCGAAGGGTGAAGGGGACTTGTTCAGGAAGCCCGCTTCCGCTGAAGTGCGGGCTTCCTTGTTTGAGGCGCCCGATGACGTCGCGGCGGTCAATCGCCTCTACTGCGAACGCCGGTGGAGCGATGGATTGCCGATCATTCCTCCCACCGTCGAGCGCGTCGGGCGGATGCTCGAGCACACGCGGCGGCCGCCGGATGAGGTCGTGGCGAGCGTCGCGCCGGGATTCGGGGCGGCAACGGTCGAGCGCATCGCCATCAATGCCGTGATGGCCGGTTGCGAGCCGGCCTACCTGCCGGTCGTGATCGCCGCGGTGGAGGCGGTTACGGAACCCCAGTTCAATCTGCAGGGCATCCAGGCCACCACCAATTCCGTTGCCGTGTGGGTCATCGTCAGCGGCCCCGCCGCGCGGCGGCTGGGAGTCAACGGGACCTACAATTGCCTCGGCCAGGGCACGCAGGCGAACGCGACCATCGGACGCGCGCTGCGCCTCATTCTGCAGAACGTCGGCGGCGCGGTGCCGGGCGAGATGGACCGCGCAACGCACGGCCAGCCCGGCAAGTATTCTTTCTGCTGCGCCGAGAACGAGGAGGCGAACCCGTGGGAGCCTCTCCATGTCGAAAGAGGATTCAAGCGCGATGCCAGCGTGGTGACGGTGGTGGGCGCCGAAGGCACGATGAACATGAACACCCACGCCAAGGATGCGGGCGAACTGCTGCGCGTCATTGCCGAGACGATGGTGCACCCGCCGAGCAACGAGTACTGCTATGGCAGCGAGCCCTGGCTGATCCTGTCGCCCGAGCACGCGGAGGTGCTGAAAGCCGGCGGGCTCTCAAAGCTCGACGCCCAGCGCCGCCTGTGGGAGCTCACGAAAATGCCCGCCGGGCGGATGGCGGAAAAGGATCTGCTGCGGGTCAAGGCTTCCCGCGGCAGCGAGCTGGGCGAGATCCGGCCGGACACGCTGCTCACCATTGCGATCCGTCCGGAGGACATCCGGATCATCGTCGCCGGCGGGCCGGGAACGCACTCCGTCTACGTGCCGTGCTTCGGCAACACGCGCGCCGTGAGCCGTGAAATTCCAGATTAGCCACAGAGATCACAGAGATCACAGAGAACACAGAGAAGATCAATAAAGCCAAACGTTCATTATTGTTTTGCTTTTCTCTGTGAACTCTGTGTTCTCTGTGGCTGATTCGGGTTTATAAAGTGGCGGAAGAGAGTGGGAGTCGAACCCACACAGGACCGTAAACGGCCCTAACCGGGTTTGAAGTCCGGCCGCCCCACCGGGGACGATTCCCTTCCGTTGAGGAATCTCTGCGCAGCCATCGGCGCAGAGATTCCTGAATTCTGTCATAACGGTATCAACTGCCGTCGGTACCTCGCCGCGCGGTCAACCCGAATCTACATTCTTGTTCAAACCGGGCGTTTGAGTTCGGTCACGCGGAACGGCTCGAGCTTGTCGATATCGGCGACGGTCTGCGTGTGCACATCCCATTTGAAGAACCGAATTACGATCCGATCCGCGGTGAAATCCGCGACGATAAACCCGTTTTGCTCGATTGGCGGCTGAGTCTCTTCAAATCGAATACCCGCCGGCACCTCGGGGCGCATTCCGCGGCTCCCCGAGGAGGGCCATCCGCGAAATGTGCTGAGCGGCCCAGCAAGGATGGAAGTCACCGGGTTGCGAGAGAGATCATATTTTCCAGTGGCCAGCATTCGCCCTTCGCCGATTGCGTGCAGGTCACCACTGATGAAAAGCGGCACGCGATCGCGCATGTTGGACGCAGCGATTACCAGCCGATCGTGCTGGGCCCGCCAACCGCTTTGCCAGTAAGGCTTCGGGACCGTCGTCGTCGCGTGTCCTCCAACTTGCATGTCTACGTACCATTCGCCCCATTTTCCCGCCGTCCAGCCTATGGGGGTAGAAGGAATGTTCACCACATGCGCGGCGTCGCTTCCGGCCATCCGGGCGATCAACCACGCCTCGGTCTCCGCCGGAACAAACACGGCGCTCGGTCCGGTCAAGGTCACGTGCCGGCGGCAGTCGTACATCAGGAGTTCGGCGAGCCGCCCGAATCGCAGTGTTCCGAAGCTTTCCGAGAGATCGTGTGGGAATCGATCGCTTGCTGAGCTGCTGGCAAGCACCAACGGCCGCGTCGCATCTCGCAGAAACTCGGGATAGTACATGTGCTGGGTTGCCCGCGCGGCGCTCAAATTGAACGCGTCCGGGGGAAAGGTGATGAGCTTGTCGCTCGCTTCGTCATTCTCAAAATGGTCGTGGTCATCCTGGAAAAAAAACACCGGCACCGACCGGCAACGGGCGTCGTAGAGATCGACAATTTGCGGGCTTACGGCCAGCTTCAGGACGCGCTCGTTGGCATGGCCCACAATCGGCATGGTTCGATCGAACTGTCCAGCGTAGCGAATCGCTTCCGGTGTCCAACCACCCGCGCTGCCACTTCGCAGATCCCAATAGATATGGTCGCCGATCGCGACCAGCGCGTCTGGCTGGTAAGAAAGGCCCTTCTCGAGTAATCGCGCGCGGATTGGAAGTGGCAGATGTCTGCCGTTAACGGGATGCCCGCCGGCGCACGTGTAGATCAGGGCGCGGAATCTTGCCGGCTGGTCGCCGGGGCGCGGAAAGGTCGTGAGTGGCCACGAATCGCACAGCTTACTGCCACGGCCGTCGGTGAGAGCCAGCGTGTGACGATGCGCGGGTCGCAGCTTGTCAGCGAAAAACGACCAGAATTCACCTTCGGAATCAGTCATCCGTCCAGCGTAGCGCTTGCCCTCGACCACCAGGAACGCTTGTGCCAGCGGCTGCCGAAAAGAGGCCTTTATCAGGATCGAATCGTGATTGACGGTCGGAAGAAGGTGCTGAACCAGGCCGGTATCCCAAGCCGCCGCACGGGGATCTCGCGTAGCCGCTGGCGCGCCAGTTGCCATTCCAAGCGCCGCGGCACCCAACAAAAATTTGCGTCGGCTGGTCATGACGGGCATTCGCTCCTCCTAACCGGGGTCGAAACGCTTCGCGGAAATGGTAGCACTTCTATTAAGGTCGTTAGCAGAGGATTTCATCCGCGTGTATCTGCGTTTATCTGCGGCTAAAATCGGTTCTAGTCGAGGCGGTTGCGCACGGCGTCCGCGACGCGCTGCGCCTCGATAACCGCGTCGCGCAGCAGCCCGCCGTAACCGGCGCGCACCGCGCCGATCGCCCAGATGCCCTTCATCGCAGTCTCGCACGTATCGTCGGTGACGAGGAGGCCGCGTTCGTCGCGGGCGATGCCGGACGGCGCGAACCCCGCGTTGGGTTCGAGCCCAATGTAGGCAAACACGCCGGCGCAGGCGATTTCCTCCGTTTTTCCGACGTTCGTGCTCTTGAGGCGGACTTTCTCAACCATCTTGCTGCCGAGTATCGCGTCGACCGTGGTTTTCCACTGGATGGAGATTTTCGGATTTGACGTGGCCTTGTCGGCAAGGTGCTTCTGCGCGCGCAGCTTTTCGCCGCGATGGGCCACGCGCACGCTGCGGCAGAAATGCGCCAGCACCAGTGCCTCCTGCATCGCAGAGTCGCCCCCACCAACCACGACCACGTCCTCGTTCTGGTACATGGGCGCGTCGCAGTCGGCGCACCACGAGACGCCGCG
>CAZFRR010000017.1:0-6668 GCA_964521405.1 uncultured Streptomycetaceae bacterium
AACGGCACCGTTGTGTCCGTTCGAACGCATGGAGATAAACCGGCGTTCCGCATTCATCCCCGCGCGTTGAACGGCACCGTTGTGTCCGTTCGAACGCATGGAGATAAACCGGCGTTCCGCATTCATCCCCGCGCGTTGAACGGCACCGTTGTGTCCGTTCGAACGCGCGGAGTTAAACCGGCGCAACGCGTCCGAGTTTAACAATAATTATGGATGTATTGCCCGCCGCATTCCCGCTTCGCCTCATCAGGGCGGCGCGGCCCCGACCGATTTTCCGATGCGGCGCGCCTGGGACATCAGCCCGTCCAGGGTGATTGAGTCGTTGACCGGCAAACCCGCATCGCGCAATCCCCGCGCCGTCCAGACGTTGCAGGTGCGCAGCAGGCTGAACGACTCCCGCCCGGGGTAGAACCGGCTGTCGCCGTATAGGCCCGGCCCGAGCGGCGCGACGACCGGCGCGCCGGCGCGATCATAGGCGTCGTTGATGTAGCGGATGAGTCGCTCGTAGCCGGCGGCCGGGAGCGAGAGTTCGACGATCTCGCTTGCCGGGAAACCGCCCTGAAGCGGGCCGCGGATGCCGGCCACGTGCAGCACGCTCGGGTTGGAACCGAGCGCCACGCGCAACGTCCCCCAGAAACCCTGATCGCGTCCCATGTAGTAGTTGCGCTCGCCCCAGCCGACCTCGAGATAATCCGCCAGCGGGAAGTCGCGGCTCTCGGGCCACAGTCCCGGGGGAATGTCGGCGCGCCGGACCGCGATGCCGCTGTGCGCGTCCTGGGCCACCAGCCAGAACGAGACGGCCGGCCCTTCGTGTCTCGGCGCAGGACCCGCGGGTTCGGTGGCGCAGGCGGCGAACGCAAACAGGATCGGCCCCAGCAGGGCCGCTCTCAGCCAGGTTGGCGTGGCTCTCAAGGGTGCGCGGCTCTCTTGCGTTGGATGCGATACGGTAAACTCTTCCTCCACCCGTCAGTATGATTCATCATCTGGCACGGGTGTGGGTGAGAAGAAGAAACGCCGTTCAACCGAGCCGTTAGTCCGGAGGGAAGATGCTCAAAGTGACTGGAAGCGGACAGGCCCTGGGCGCCACGATCGAGGGGCTCGACCTCGCCCGGCCGCTGACGGATGAGGCTTACGACCTCGTCCTCAACGCGCTCGGCCAGTACAGCGTCATCCGCTTCCCGCGCCAGAAACTCTCCGCGCGGGAACTCGCCGATTTCAGCGCCCGCTTCGGGAAACTGGAAACCAACGTCGCCAGCACCCACTTCCAGGAACCGGGCGTCCCGGAGGTGATGATCCTTTCCAACATCGTGGAAGACGGCCGGCCGATCGGGCTGGCGGACGCCGGGCAGGACTGGCATACGGACATGTCGTACAGCCGCACGATTGCGTTCGCGAACGTCCTCTACGGCATCCGGATCCCGCAGCGGGACGGGAAACCGCTCGGCGCGACCGAGTTCAGCAACATGCACGCCGCCTACGAGGGGCTGCCCGCGGAACTCAGGCAGCGGCTGGACGGCATGACCGTACTGCACGACTTCAACAAATTCTGGGAAATGATGCGCCGGGAGAAGAACAGCAAGCGCCCGCCGCTGACCGAAGTGCAGAGAAAAGCGAAGCCGCCTGTGTCGCAGCCGGTGTTCCTGACCCATCCGCTGACCGGGCGCAAGGTGCTCTACGCGAACCCCGGCTACTCAGTGCGTATCAACGAGTTGCCTGAAAAGGAAAGCGACGAGGTGCTGCAATTCCTGTTCGCGCACCAGTTGAAGCCGGAATACCGTTACACCTCCCGCTGGGAAGCGGGCGACGTCCTCATGTGGGAGGACCTCGGCACCATCCACCGCGCGGTCGCCGACTACGGACCCGACCAGCACCGGCTCATCAAGCGCTGCCAGGTGATGGCGTCGAAATATTTTCAGTAAGGAAGAAAAAGGCTTTTTGCCACAGAGATCACAGAGTTCACAGAGGAATATAAACGGGCAAGTGCTTTCCCCGCCTCATCATTAAGGCGCGTGGCGCATGCTGAATCCAGTCCGGGAATTTCTCTGTGTTCTCTGTGTTCTCTGTGCCCTCTGTGGCTGAATTGCTGTTTGCAGGTTGAATAGAAAAAAAGGGAGGGTCATGAGAAAAGCGCTTGGAGCGTCTAACAAAATGAATTCCCCTCCTGCCGAGGGTGAGCCGGGGTTTCGAAAAACGTGCCTGCGCACGTTTGAGCCGGCGAACGACCGACGCGATGCAGCGCGGCGGGACGGGGGGGTGCCCGCGCAAGCGGGCGGGGTGGTGGGAGCAAGAGGCGCCCACGTAACCACCCCGTCTGCTTCGCATCCACCCCACCTTGAAAAGGAGGGGAGTAAAGCAGGGCCGGTCATTTTATTAGGCGCTCTTTTCGTGCTGTCGGTTCTCGCGGCGGCGTGCGCGGTCTCAACTGCGGCCGCCCAGCCGTTTCCCTCGAAGCCGGTCAGGATCGTGGTGGGCTTCGCCGCCGGCGGGCCGACCGATGTCATCGCGCGCATCCTCGCGCAGGACATGACTGCGCCGCTCGGGCAGTCCATCATCGTCGAGAACCGGACCGGGGCGAACGCGATCATTGCGACCGATCTCGTGGCGCGCGCCGCCCCGGATGGCTACACCACGCTGTTTTCCTCGCTGTCGCTGCTCGTGAACACGATCCTCTCGCCGGACAAGATCAAGTACCACCCGTTCAACGACTTCGCGGCGATCAACCTGTCCGCGGTGCTGCCGCTGCTGGTCGTGACGCGCCCGTCAACGCCGGTCGGCTCGGCGCGCGAGCTGGTGGCGCTCGCCAAGAGGAGGCCGGGCGAAGTCACTTACGGGTCGGCCGGACACGGCGGCTCGGCGCATCTCGCCGGCGCGATGCTCAAGACGGTCGCGGGCGTGAAAATGACGCACATTTCCTACCGCGGCAACGCCCCCGCGCTGGTGGACGTGATGACCGGGCAGGTGACGTTCATGTTCTATCCCATGATCGGCATCGCGGATCAGGTCGCCGCGAAGAAGCTGAAGGTGCTGGCGGTCGGCACCGTGAAGCGCCACCCCGACTACCCGTCGGTGCCCACCCTGGTGGAGTCGGGTCTTGACGGCTTCGAGCAAACCGCTCCGTGGGTAGGCTTGATCACCCCGGCCGGCACGCCCGTCGCCATCGTCAACCGCCTGAACGAGGAGATCAACAAGTCGCTCGCCAAGCCTGAAACGAAGGAACGGTTGAGGACCCTGGGCGCGACCACTGTCGGGGGTTTACCGGCGGATTTCGCCGAGTTCCTGAAAAAGGATTACGATCGCTGGTCGCGCGTTATCAAGGCAGCGGGGGTCAAGGCCGAGTGAGATGTCGCGTTCCCGCGGCGCACGCTATCATGTCGCGCGGGACTTCTTTACGCGCCATTCCGGACCCAATGCACCTGTTTCAGTTCGCCACACGGGGCACTTCATGACGATCCACAAGGAACACAAGGAGTTCTACACGCCCGACCCCGGCAAGGGCTGGCAAACGCCGGAGGGCTATCCCCGGGGCATCGAGCAGCAGATCCTCGCTGGCGCGCTCGACGAAAAGAAAAAACGCGGCCACCGCACGCGTCACCTGCGTTTCGCGCCCGGCGTTTACACCACCGAGCCGTTCGTGCACGACTACTGGGAAGAGGTCTATCTCGTGTCCGGCGATCTCATCGTCGGCTGCGACAAGCAGGGCAGGGGCGGCACGAAGTACGGGCCCAACACGTACGCCTGCCGTCCGCCGGGCACGCTGCACGGGCCGTTCAAGTCGGACACCGGCTGCCTGCTGGTCGAAGTCCACTACTATGACGACTAGTTTTCAGCCGCCAGCCGTCAGCCGTCAGCTTGAAGCTAGGCAGTCAGCTGCAAACTGATAACTGACAACTCATCGTGTTGCGCGTCGCCGTTCCCGATCTGGTATCGCCCTCGTATTTCCCGGCGATCGCCGCGGTCGAGCTGGGCTATTTCAAGCGCGAAGGCCTGGACGCCACGATCGAACTCCTGTTTCCCGTCACGCGCACCTACGAGGAATTGCGCGACGGCCGGCTCGATTTCGTGGCCGGGGCCGCGCATGCGCCGCTGTACGCGTTCAGGAACTGGAGCGGATGCAGGCTGCTGGCGGCGCTCGCGCAACATATGTACTGGTTCCTGGTGCTGCGCAAAGACCTCGGCGCCCGGCGCGGCGACCTGTCCGCGGTGAAGGGGTTGCGCATCGGGGCGGCGCCCGGACCCGTGGACGGCCTGAAGCGCATGCTGGTCGAATCCGGCATCGATCCGGAGCACGACGTGAGTATCGGGCCCGTGCCCGGCACCGCCGGCGCCGGAGTCTCGTTCGGTGTGGCGGCGGCCAAAGCGCTGGAAGCTGGACAGCTCGACGGTTTCTGGGCCAACGGCATGGGCGCGGAGGTGGCGGTGCGCAACGGCACCGGCACGCTGGTGCTCGATGCGCGCCGCGGAGATGGACCGGCAGCTGCCCGCGACTACACTTTTCCTGCGCTGGTGACCACGCAGCAGAAAATCGAGCGGGAGCCCGAAGTCGTAACGGCCGCGGTGCGCGCGCTCGTCGCGGCGCAGCAGGCACTCAAGCAGGATCCGGCGCGCGCGACCGCCGTCGGCAGGAAACTTTTCCCCGAGGCCGAAGCGGGCCTTATCGCCGAACTCATCCGGCGCGACGCGCCCTATTACGATCCCGCCATCTCCGCGCGCTCCGTCGACGCGCTCAACGCCTTCAGCAGGAACATGGGCATACTTTCTGCGGCGGCGGCGTACGACCAGGTGGTTGCAACACAATTCCGGCATCTCTGGAGCGGGTAGCTGTCAGCTTGAATCGGTTTGTGTAATCCTTGCTGATGGCCAATGAACGCATACTGATCGCCGGCGGCGGGCCGGTCGGTGTCGTGACCGCGCTGGCGCTGGCGCGGCGCGGGTTTCCGGTCACAGTGTTCGAAGCCGACGCGCGCATCAATGACGCGCCTCGCGCCGCGACCACCCATCCGGCGACACTAGAGCTGCTTGCCGGCCTCGGCCTGGTCGAGGAGATCATCCGCCTGGGGCTCACGGCGCGAACGTTTCAGTTCCGGGATCGCCCGACGGGCGCGTTGATCGCCGAGTTCGACCATGAGGTCCTGCGCCAGGACTCGAGCTTCCCGTTCGTCGTGCAGTGCGAGCAGCACAAGCTGGCGCGGCTCGCGATCGACCGCCTCAGCGCATTGCCGGACGCGGAAGTACACTTTTCGGCCCGCGTGACCGAGGTTGATGCAGGCGAAGACCACGTCGATCTGACGGTGGAGATGCCGGGCGGCAGGAAGAAATTCCACGGCGCTTTCCTCGTCGGCGCGGACGGCGGGCGCAGCACCGTAAGGAAGGCGCTCGGCATCAAGTTCGAAGGCTATACGTTTCCGGAGCGCTTCGTCGTGCTCACCACGCGATTCGACTTCGAGGCGGAGCGCGGCTACTGCTATCGCAATTATTTCTCGGATCCCGACGAGTGGGCGAACCTGTTCAAGGTCGCCGGCGACGACGGCAGGGGCCAGTGGCGGGTGGTGTTTCCCACGCGCCAGGAGGAGAGTGACGAGGAGGCGCTGGGCGATGCCGGTGTGCAGCGGCGGCTGCAGCGCTTCTTCCCCAAAACAGCACCGTACGAAATCGTCCACCGCAACCTGTACAAGGCGCATCAGCGCGTCGCGGCAACGTTCCGCAAGGGCCGCGTGCTGCTGGCCGGCGACGCCGCGCACGTCAACAACCCGATCGGCGGGCTCGGCCTGAACTGCGGCATACACGACGGCGTGGAATTGGCGGAGCGGCTGGCACGGTTCTGCGGCGGGGAGGGCGCCGGGGACGAGCTCGACCTCTACGACCGCCGCCGCCGGCCGCTCAACATCGAGTTCGTCCAGAGCCAGACGGTCAATAACAAGAAGCGGCTGGAGGAAAAGGACGCGGCCGTGCGCGCCGCCAATTTCGAACAATTGCGTAAGATGGCGGCCGATCCTGCACAGCACCGTCAGTTTCTGCTACGCACCTCGCTGATCGAGAGCGTGCGGAAAGCGGCGCTCATTCGATGAGCGCCGCTGGCACTGAGACGCTGGTTGTCTGCCTTCCGCCTTCCGCCTTCTGCCTTCCCCCCTCGGGTGCCCCGTCAAATCACCTTGTGCAAGGTGTGGTGTCTATTCCGCGTGTAGGGCCGCACGTGCGTCGGCCAGCGTCCGTGGTCGACCGCCTTCGCGAACGCAGGACTCACCAGCACCTCGGGGCTCTCGAGTTCGTAGATTGCGGCATACCGGGGGGCGCCCTGCGGATCGACGGTTTTGGTTTCGCCGCCCATGGTAATGCGCAGCGTGTCGAGCTTGACGCGCGTCGCCGAGATCACGCCCGGCACCTTGGTGATGAGCGGAATGTGTTCCTGGTCGTACACCTCGTTGAAAATGGCTTCCTGGTCGGGGTCGACGTCCATGGCGGCCGTGAAGATCCATTTGCCAATAATGGGCATGGCGTGCGCCTCCTTCTTCGGGTTGACTGCAGGGCACGTATCGTAGCAGTAAGAAATCGACCGAGGGTCGATTTCTTGAGGGATGAAGGATGAGGGATGAGGAAAGTCCCACCACCCCGGCGCTTCGCGCCACCCCGCCCGGCCCGCCGCGCTGCATCGCGTCGGGCGTTCGCCGGCT
>CAZFRR010000018.1:0-4641 GCA_964521405.1 uncultured Streptomycetaceae bacterium
CGCGGAGCGCATGCGGGCCGCCATGGCGCGCCCGGAATTCACGAGCCGGCTGCGCGGCCTGCTCGACGATGCGCTGGTCGAGATCGCCGCTTACGACAGCCTTGCGGCGCTGTGCCGCAACCGCCGCGACCGCTATCTCGGTGCGGAGGAAGCCTTCCGGCTCTACCAGCGCAACTGGCGGCTGGTGGACCCGCGCCGCATGAAACTCTCCGAGCGCGTGCTCGTCGAGCGGCTGGCCGCGCGCTACGGCAACGGGGTGCTCCATGTCTGAGCCCTTGCACCTTGGACACCGGACGGACACCTGTGTTGACTCGCGCGCGTGTTCGGGCCTCTCGACCCGCCGCACCCTCCTCCTCGCCGCAGCGGCGTGGCCCGCGCTCGCGTGGACGGGCGCAGCACGCGCGCAGGCGCCGGTAAAAGTCCGCCGGATAGGACTGCTATCGGGACACTCGCCGTCCGCTACCGCTCTCTGGCACCAGGCATTCCAGCTGGGTCTCCGCGACCTCGGATGGGTCGAGGGCAAGAACATCAGCATCGATTACCGCTATTCGGAGGGTAGAAACGAGCGCCTCCCGGGGCTTGCCGCCGAACTGGTCCGTCTCAAGGTTGACGTGATCGTCACTTCTGTTACTCCCGATGCCCTGGCAGCCCAAAAAGCTACCAGGGCTATCCCTATCGTTATTGTGGCCGCGGGTGACCCTGTCGCATTGGGGCTGGTTGAGAGCCTGGCGCGGCCCGGCGGCAACGTCACGGGGTTATCCCCGATGACCGCCGAGTTGGGCGGAAAACGGCTGGAGCTGCTCAAGGAAATGCTTCCCAAGCTCTCCCGTGTGGCCGTGCTCTCGAATCCACAGAACGTAAGCTCCCCACTCGCCTGGAAAGAGATCCAACTCGCTGCACGTCAGCTGGGAATTCAGCTTCATTCGCTGGAGGTACGCAACCCAAACGATTTCGATAAAGCGTTCGAAGACGCGACCCGGGCGCGGGCGGGCGCTCTTTTCGTCATCCCGGACCCAGCGATCACTCCGAATCTAAAACGGATCGCGGAGCTTGCGGCCAGGAACCGTTTGCCGTCGATATTTCACGTTTCGGAATTCGCGGACGCCGGTGGCCTTTTGACCTATGGGCCAGATCGTGCCGACCTGTTCCGGCGCGCCGCCACCTATGTGGACAAGCTCCTCAAAGGCGCGAAACCCGCGGAGCTGCCCATCGAGCAGCCGACCAAGTTCGAGCTGGTGATCAACATGAAAACCGCCAAGGCGCTCGGCATCAAGGTTCCGCCATCGTTGCTGTTGCAGGCCACCAGGGTGATCGAATGAACCGCAAGACCGGACATGATCATGCCGGCTCGCGTCGCCGCGTTCGAACGGACACAGGTGGAGACTCACACGCGCGCTCGCGCCGCTCAACGCGACGGAATCTGCTACTTGCCTGCTACGGCCAGGATGCGCTCAAGCGCGGCGCGCGGCGTCAGGATTTCAACCCCGTGCAGCTTTCGCTCGTAAAAGCCTCCAAAATCGGCGCGGTCCCCGGTGACGAGCATGTCGGCTTTCGCCTGAACCGCTGCCGCGAGGATGGGGGCATCCTTGTCGGGAAGCCCGGTCGAGCGCGCCCGCAGCACCTCTTCGGCTCCGGCTTCCCGGCAGATCGTAATCCGCTGGATCAAGCGCTCGAGTTCGGCAATCATCGCGGGTTGTTTGCGCGCGATGTTGCGCCGCGCCTCGTCGAGCGCGAAAGGCGATGCCAGCAGTTCACACACCCCCGCCTCGGCGAGGCGGAAGAACCCGTGCAACGGACTCCCGGTGCTGTGGGCGGCGCTGAACAGGACGTTTGCATCGAGAAAGACGCGCATCTAGTGCCGTTCCAACTTGATATTCCTAGCGTAGATCGCTCGCTTGTCCGCGACAACCGGATCCTCCAGAACCGGCTGGATTTGCCGCAAATAGTTGGAACGGCACTAGCGCGGTTTCTTGCGCCGGCTTGCGGCCAGCTTGTCCACCCGGGACGCCAGTTCGGCCGGGATCGCATTCTCGCGCTCGAACTCGGCGATGCGCGCGTCGGTATAGAGCTCGATCGGATAAACGCCCGCCTGGCGGAGGATGATCGAGCCATCCGGCGCGGCGGCAATCAGCAGCGGCGTTTCTTCGGCGATCCCGGCCTGCTTGAGGATGGTCCTGGGTATCGTGACTTGGCCCTTCTTGCCGAGCTTGACGAGGTCCATAGCTTTCTCGCTTTCTCCGGATTCCGGAAAGCCGGATTATCTCATATCCGGCTAAAGGCGGATATGGCCGCCGACAAGGTGATCGAATGACTCCTCGCTGGCGCCTGTTAACCAAATACGCGGCGTTCATCATCCTGCTGGTGAGCGCGGCGCTGCTCGCGAGCGGCGGGGTCAGCATCTATTTCTCCTACCGGGAGAACCAGGAGCACCTGATCACCCTGCAGCGCGAGAAGGCGCTCGCCGCCGCGACGCGCATCGAGCAGTACATCAACGACATCGAGCACCAGCTGGGCTGGACGGCGCTGCCGCAGGTCGGCACCGGGGCGAACCCGGTCGAGCAGCGCCGCTACGAGTACCTGAAGCTCCTGCGGCAGGCGCCCGCGATCACCGAGGTGGTGTGGATCGACGCCACGGGCCGCGAGCAGCTGCGCGTCTCGCGCCTCGCGATGGACGTCGTCGGCTCCACCACCGACTTCACCAAGGATCCCAAGTTCGCCGGCGTGAAAGCGGGCAAGACCTGGTACAGCGCGGTGTATTTCCGCAAGGAGACCGAGCCGTACATGACGATCGCCCGTCCCGCCGGGGGCGCGGGCGGGGGCATCACCATCGCCGAGGTCAACCTCAAGTTCGTGTGGGAAGTCGTCTCGCGCATCCAGATCGGAACCGCGGGCCTCGCCTTCGTCGTGAGTGCCGAAGGCACGCTGATCGCGCACCCCGACATCAGCCTGGTGCTGCAGAAGTCGGACATGTCCAAGCTCACGCAGGTGGCGGGGGCGGCCCGCGGCGAGGGCGTTGGCGTGCCGATCGCGCGCAACCTGAAGGGCGAGGAAGTGCTGACCGCGCACGCGGGCATCCCGACGCTCAACTGGACGGTGTTCGTCGAGCTCCCGCTGGTGGAAGCCTTCGCGCCGCTCTACGCGTCCATCCTGCGCATCGGCCTGCTGCTCCTCGCCGGGCTCGTGCTCTCGATGCTGGCGGGCGTCTACCTCGCGCGCCGCATGGTCGAGCCGATCCGCACCATCCAGGCCGGCGCGGCGCGCATCGGCGCGGGCCAGCTCGACCAGCGCATCGAGGTGCACACCGGCGACGAGCTGGAGGCGCTCTCCGAGCAGTTCAACAAGATGGCCGGCGATCTCAAATCGTTCTACGCGGGCCTCGAGCTCAAGGTGGAGGAAAGAACGCGTGAATTGAGCGAGACGCTGGAACAGCAGACGGTGACCTCGGAGATTCTGCGCGTGATCAGCAGTTCAACGACCGACACGCAGCCGGTGTTCGACGCGATCGTGAAAAGCGGCGTGCGCCTGTTCGACGGCTTGAACCTGACGCTCAGGCTGGTCAAGGGGGATCGCGTCGAGCTGGTGGCAAGCACACTCCCTCCTGACGCCGATGTCGACGCCTTCCCGCTCCATGACGATCATTTCGTTTCGAGCCGGACCATACTCCGCCGGGAGGTGGTGCAGGTTCCGGACATCTCAGCGGAGGAATGGGTTAGCGAACAGTTCAAGCGTCGAGCTGAACGCAGGGGTTTTCGCGCGACGTTGAGTGCGCCGATGATGCGCGAGAACCTTGCGATCGGGGCGATCGTCGTAACCCGCGCAGCACCCGGACCGTTTTCTGAAAAACAGATCGCGCTGCTCAAGACTTTCGCCGCGCAAGCGGTGATCGCGATCGAGAACGTGCGCCTCTTCAACGAGACCAAGGAAGCGCTCGAACGGCAGACTTCGATCGCGGAGATCCTGCGCGTAATCAGCAGCTCGCCGACAGACGTGACGCCGGTTCTCGAAGCGGTCACGCACCGCGCGGCGCAACTGTGCGACGCGCCGGATGCGCGCCTGTTCCTGGTGGATGGCGATGCCTTGAAATACGTTGCGGGATTCGGCGAGTTCAAGGGCGTCGTGCAGACCTTGCCGTTGACGAGAGGCATCGTTACGGGCCGCGCGATCATTGACCGGGTGGTCGTGCATATCGAGGATCTCGCTGCCGCGTTTAACGATTTTCCGGAGGCGCGTGATCCGCAGCTACAGTTCGGACATCGGACCACGCTTGCCGTACCGTTGGTACGGGAGGGGAAAGCGTTCGGCGGCATCCTCATGCGCCGCAAGGAAGTTCGCCCCTTCAATGAGAAGCAGATCGAGCTGGTCAAGACTTTCGCCGACCAGGCGGTGATCGCGATCGAGAACGTGCGGTTGTTCAACGAAATCCAGGACAAGAGCCGGCAGCTCGAGGTCGCCAACAAGCACAAGTCGGAGTTCCTCGCCAACATGTCGCACGAGCTGAGGACGCCGTTGAACGCGATCATCGGCTTCTCGGAAGTGCTGATCGAGCGCATGTTCGGGGAGATGAACGCGAAGCAGGAGGATTACCTGAAGGACATCCATTCCTCCGGCAAGCACCTGCTTTCCCTCATCAACGACATCCTC
>CAZFRR010000019.1:0-17058 GCA_964521405.1 uncultured Streptomycetaceae bacterium
GGCGCAAAGGAAGAAGCCGGCAAGCGCTTTCATGGGCCCCTCACCTCTCCTCTTTCATTCCCTACGAGAAACGCCGCGAACCGGCGAGCCGCGTTCAGCGGACCACCTTGACGCCGCCTTCCCTCAGGATGCCGCGCGTGGTCTCGGAGTACTGGTCTATGAACTTGTTGAGTTCGGCACTGCGCTGGAACCCGTCATCGAAGATACTGTCCTCCAGAATTTTCTTCCAGCTCGGCGACTTCACGAACTTCGCGAACAGATCCTCCCAGTAGGCGACGGCCTCCGCGGGGATACCGGGCGGCGCGATGATGCCCCGCGGCTGCGGCACGTTGGGAACGTCAAAGCCAGCCTCCTTGAGGGTCGGCGCGTTGGGGAATGCGGCCAACCGCTGTTCCGAGATTGCCGCCAGGACGCGCATGTTGCCGGCGCGAATGTGCTCGCCCGCTTCCTGCGGCTCGATCAACATGATGTTGACGTGTCCGCCGAGCAGCGCCGCGATGCGCTCGCCGCCGCCCGGGAATGATATGAACGACCAGTTCGTGCCGGTATTCTTCATCAGCAGCTGACGCACGATCCAGTCGCGGCTGCCGAGCGACCCGCCCGATTGCTTGAGCTGCCCGGGACTCTGCTTCGCCGCATCGATGAAGTCCTTGAGCGTCTTGTACGGCGCATCGTTTTTAACCGCGAGCATCGCCGGCTCCAGCACCAGCCGCACCAGCGGGGTGAGATCCTTCAGGGTGATATTCGCTTCCGCTCTCATGATCGGGTTGGTGAACCAGAGGCCGGTAAATACGGCTATGGTGTGGGTTTCGCCCTTCTTTTCCACGAGATACGCCATCGCGGTGTGCCCGCCGCCGCCGGTCTTGTTGACAACCTGCATGCGCACCGGCATCAGCTTCTCCTTCTCCATCGCGGCCGCGATGGCGCGCGCCAGCACGTCACCCCCGCCGCCGGGGCCGGTGTGGGTGACAAACTCGATCGGCTTGGTGGGCTTGAACCCCTGAGCGGCGATGGGTGACGCAATCGCCGCCAATGCTAGAGCAATCAGGAATAATCTTGTTGTCATGCTTCCTCCTCCTGGAAAAGCGGTGAATCGTGAATGGTGAATCGTGAATGGTGAATGGAAAGTGCGCTTAACAGGACACCGGCACGTGCTATCCGCACGCATCGGTCCCTCACGATTTACGATTTACCATTTACCATTTACGAATCTGTTAGCTGATGGCCTTGACGCGCCAGGCGTTGGCTCTCCTGAACAGCGGCGCGATCAGGATCAGCACTGTCAAAAATAGCATCGTAGCCGAAATCGGTCTGGATACCAGTATCGAAAGGTCTCCCTGCGACATCATCAACGACTGGCGCAACGCGCGCTCCATACTGTCGCCGAGCACGAAGCCGAGGATGAGCGGGGCCGCCGGGTAATCGAGCTTGCGCATGGCGTAGCCGATCAGCCCGAATGCACCCAGCATCCAGACGTCGAACAGGCTGCTCGAGACGCCATAAACACCGATGATCGAGATGCCAAAGATCACCGGGTACAGCACGTACAACGGCAGGCGCAGGATCTGCGCGAACAGCGGCACCAGCGGCATATTGAGAACCAGCAGCATGACGTTGCCAATGTACATGCTCGCCACCAGCCCCCAGAAAAGCTGCGGGTTTTCCTGGATCATGAGCGGACCAGGCTTCAACCCCCACAGGATCAGCGCGGCCAGCAGGATCGCGGTGGTGCCGGATCCGGGTATGCCCAGCGTCAGCATCGGTACCAGGGCGCCGCCGGTCTCGGCGTTGTTGGCGCCTTCCGGCGCAGCCACCCCCTCCACTACGCCTGTGCCGAACTTCTCGGGATGCTTCGACACGGCCTTCTCGATGCCGTAGGAGATGAATGAAGCGATCGTCGAGCCGGCGCCCGGCAAGACGCCAATGATGAAGCCCACCACCGAGCCGTTGATGAAAGCGAAGCGGCAATCCTTCATGTCCTGCCACGTCGGCAGCAGGTTGCGCCAGCCTTTCGGCACCGGCAGCATCTTCGCGCCCTCGCGGGTTCCCATATTTCCCAGCACCTCTCCGAGGGCAAACACGCCGATCGCCACCACCACGAAATCGATCCCATCGAGCATCTCGGCGTTGCCAAACGTGAACCGCGAGGTCGAGGTGAAGAGATCCGTACCCATGCCGGCTATCCACAGCCCGACCAGCATCGCGAGCAGCGCCTTGGTCATCGATTCGCCGGCGAGCAGCACGACCATCGCCAGCCCGAGGGACATCAGCGCGAAGTATTCGGGCGAGCTGAAGGCCAGCGCCATCTTGGCGAGCGGCGGCGCGATCAGCATCAGCCCCACCACGCCGACCGTTCCGGCGATGAAAGAAGCGATCGCGGCAATGCCAAGCGCCGGTCCCGCGCGCCCGTTCTTCGCCATTTCGTAGCCGTCGATGCAGGTGACGACCGAGGCCGACTCACCCGGCACGTTGAGCAGTATCGAAGTCGTCGAGCCGCCGTACTTGGAGCCGTAGTAGATGCCGCCGAGCATGATCAACGCGCTGGTCGGGTCCATCCTGAACGTCAGCGGCAGCAGCATCGCGATCGTCGCCGCGGGCCCAAGCCCCGGCAGAATGCCGATGACGGTGCCGAGGAAGCAGCCGATGAAGCACCACATCAGGTTCATCGGCGTCAACGCAACCGCAAAGCCGTGCAGCAGATAGCCGATTGTTTCCATGCGCTAACCTAATTCTTAAACCACAAAGTACACGAAGGACACGAAGGTTTATCCTCAAAAACCATTAACAACTCGCTTTATTCCATTCCTCATATGCTCAACATTGAAGTTGAGCAAAAAACCAAGCCTGAGCTTGCTGAGCTTCAAATATGTCAATAATTGAAATCTCGGCGTTCAGATTTCTTGCTTTTATTATTGTTCTCCTTCGTGTCCTTTGTGTCCTTAGTGGTTCAAGATTTTCTAAAAGCCAAGCTTGCCGACCGGCAGCGCGACGTTGAGCGCCACGGGAAACAGGAGATAGAAGCTGAGGCATACGCCCACCGCAACAGCAACGGCCGTGCCGAGCGGGCGGCGGTACATCACCGCAACCAGAAACACGGTGAACAATCCGAACGCGAGCAGAAAACCCAGGATCTTGAGCAGGCCTATGCATAGAGCCAAGCCGGCCCAGGCCAGCAGGGCCCTGCCAACTTCGCGCCAGTGGACGGCTTTGCCGGCCATACCGGACTTCCGCCTGACGCTCGTCGCCACCAGCAGCAGCGAGAGCACGACCATCGCGATGCCGTACCACAGCGGGAAAAACCCCGGGCCCGGGCCATCCGGTCCGAGATACTCCCAGCCTTTCGCCTCGATGATGATGAAGGCGCCGAGGCCGGCCAGCACCGCCCCGGAAATAATGTCACCGGTCTTGATGTCGTTCTCCTCCCGAAATAGACAGGATTTACATGATTAACAGGATTAGAACCAGCCCTAAGCGCTTGTAAACCGCCAGACTGTCTTGTCTCTAAATATGTTACACCCTTATCCTCAGCACTCTGATCCCGGTCATATTCGTGAGATCAAACAGCGCGCGCGACGGCATCGCCCATCTCGGTGGTGCTCGCCTTCCCGCCGAGATCGCCCGTCAGGCAGCGCCCCTCCCGGATGACGCCCTCCATCGCAGCCTCCACCAGAGCGGCGGCGCGCACCGCGCGGGGCTCGTTGTGCTTGTGGCCCAGCCACGCCAGCAGCATCTGCCCCGACATAATCATGGCGTAGGGATTGGCGATGTTCCGGCCCGCTATGTCGGGCGCCGAACCGTGGGTCGCCTGCGCCATCGCGCGCTGCGGTCCCGCTGACAATCCCGGCGCGAGCCCGAGCCCACCCACCAGCCCCGCCGCCGCATCCGACAGGATGTCGCCGAAAGTATTGGTGGTGACGACCACGTCGAACTGCTGCGGCTTCATGACGAGCTTCATCGCGAAGGTATCGACCAGCACCTCGTCGTACGCCACGTCCGGATATTCGTGGGCAAGCGCGCGGCATTCCTCGGCGAACATGCCGCAGCCCAGCTTGAACACCGTGTCCTTGTGCACTGAGGTCATCTTCCTGCGCGGGCGGGTGCGCGCGAGCTCGAATGCGGCGCGCGCCACCTTGCTCGAGCCCTGCCGTGTGATGACGCGAATCCCGATCGTCATGTCAGGCGTGGGCCGGAATTCGCCATTCCCCATGTAAACATTGCGGTCGGGCGGGAAACCCTCGTTGTTTTCGCGCACGATGATGAGATCGACGTCTTGGTAGAGCGCCGGCAGCCCCGGGTACGACTTCGCCGGTCGGATGTTGGCGAAGAGGTCGTAGTGCTTGCGCAGGATCGGGTGGGGATTGATGACGTTCGGCAGGCCCTTCGGATAGGCCTGGTGCCCGATCGGGCCCAGCACCCACCCGTCCAGCGTATCGAGCTTCTCCAGCGTGCCCGGTGGCAGGGTGTAACCCAACTCGTCGAGCGCCTTTTTCCCGATCGGCACCGGGTGCCAGTCGATCTCGAGCCCGGTCTTCTGCACCGCGGCTCGCATCACCTTCACGCACTCAGGGACGACCTCGAGCCCGATGTCGTCGCCGTTCAATATCCCGATCTTCAATGCGCGGCTCATGGATTTACTATCCCCTGAAAAATCACTGGGCCCTGGCCAATCCCAGATCCGTGAGCACGCTTTTCGCCGTCGCGTATTCGCGGGCGAGATAGCTCATCGTCTCCTGGCTGCGCTGAAACTGCGGGCTCCAGTAGTTGAATTCGGCATACGCCTTCCACTCCGGGTGCTGGACCACCTTTGCCAGCAGGTCCTCCCAGTAGCGCACCTGCGCGGCATTGAGCCCTTTGGGCCCCAGTACCACAGTCCAGCCGTTCACGGTCACATCCATTCCCAGGTCGCGCAAGGTCGGCACGCTTGCGAACTCGCCGGTAAGGCGCTGCGCCGAAGTCACCGCCAGCGCGCGCATCTTGCCTGACTGCACGTGCGGCACGACGTTGTTGATCGCGGCGATCATGACATCGACGTGCCCGCCCATGACCGCGACGACGGATTCGGCGGAGCCCTTGAAACTCACGGTCTTCAGCCGCTTCGGGTCGCCGCCAAGCGACTTGTAAGCGCGGGCGAGCGCCATGTGGCTGGTCCCGCCCGGCGTGCTGCCGATGCTGATGCTCAGCGCCGCCGGATCGGCCTTGAGCTTCTCGAACATTTCCTGGGCCGACTTGACCGGAGAATCGGCGCGCACCGCGATGGCGCTGGGCTCGACGCCCAGATTCGCAATGATCGAGAAATCCAGGTAGTGGATGGGGCTGCTGCCGGTGATATGGTTCGTAAAGAGACCCGCCTGCGCGATGCTCAGGAAATGGGCGTCGCCGGCATGCTGATTCAGAAAATTGTAAGCGACCGCCCCGCCCCCGCCAGTCCGGTTCACGACCGCCGCTGGCTGGCCGGCCTCCTGCCAGATTTTCTGGATGACGCGGGCGGTCTTGTCGTTGCCCCCGCCGGCGGCGGTCGGCACCACGATCTCGACGTTACGCTCCGGTCGCCAGGCCGGCTGCGCGTCCGCATCGAAGGCGGCTCCCGCCAGAACGGCGACGAAGAACGCCCACGCACAAGGAGTCGCTCGCAGGTTCATTAAAAATCCTCGCGCGGGAACACCGGCGGCAACGGCTCCACGGCATTCATGGCTTCTCCCAGCTCGGCTTCGATGTTCTCCATCGCCGACAGCAGCGCCGACACCCGGATGGTGACGTTGTCGAGGTCCTCGTCCGGGATCTCGAGATCCACCGTGGCTGCCAGCACTTTCACCTGGTCTCGCGTGAGCTTCATGAACTAGTGTCCCGAGTCGCTAGTTCGTTGATAAAGCCGTAACCTTGCCAATGCCCTTCGCATCACAAAAGTGCCGAAATTGGCGCCAGACGCGAAGCAAACCGCAGCCAGGTTGGACACCTGGCGAGGATTTGCGACAAAGTATGGCGTCGATTCTCGGCATCTTTTGTTCAGCGAATTAGCGACTCGGGACACTAAGCCGCCGCCTTGTGCAGCGTGCGCGCCAGATCGGGGTGACGCTGATGCCAGGGTGTCGCGCGCTCGTAGGCGTGAGCCACCCGGAACACCGTGGCCTCGTCGAACGGTTTCGCCGCGACCTGCAATGAAACCGGCAGCTCGTTTTTCGTATAGCCCATCGGCAGCGCGATGGCGGGAATGTTCGCCATGCTGAACGGGTAGGTGCTGATCCGCCGCAGCAGCACCTTCTGGTCCATGTCCTCCGGCGTATCCACCTGCTCGCGCGCGGCCTCGATGCGCCCCGGCGGATTGAGATTGGCCGGGCACAGCAGCGCATCGCAACCGGCGAGCGTTTCCAGGATTTCGTTTCGCACCAGGGCCCGCGCCCGCATCGCGCGGTGGTAAACCGTGGCTGGTATCAGGCAGCCAGCGGCAAGCCGGGTGCGCGTGCCGACGTCGAAATCGTTCCAGCGCGTGCGCAGCCAGCATTTCAGCATCATGGCCGCGATGTCGGAGTCCGAGGTCAGCAGCTGTAATGGGACCGAGTGCCTGGCGAGCTTCAACGAGACTTCCTTCACCGTGGCGCCCAGCCTGCGCAGCACGTCGAGCGCGGCCTCCATTGCGCTGCGCACTTCAGGATGGATGCCATCGGGCCAGGTCATCTCGCGCACCACTGCCAGCGTGAGCCCGCGGAGATCGGGCCGAAGCGCGGCTGCGTAATCCGGCACCGGCCGCGTGCTGGAAAGCGGATCGCGTGAATCGTGACCAGCGATCGCCTGCAGGAACAACGCATTATCCTCGACGGTGCGAGTGAGCGGCCCCAGCGTGTCAGCCGTCCAGCCGTACATCACTCCGCCGTGGCGGCTCACCCTGCCGAAGGTCGGGCGCAAACCGACGATGCCGTTGGCGGCCGCGGGGCTGCGCACCGACCCTCCGGTGTCTTCGCCCAGCGAGCCGGAGCTGAAGCCTGATGCGGGCGCAATACCGGAGCCGCTCGACGAGCCGGCCGGGTGATGCGCCGGGTTCCAGGGATTGCGCGGCTGGCCATAGGGAAAGACGTTGGTGCCGCCCTTGCCGAACTCGTGCAGGTTTTCCTTGCCGATCAGGATCGCGCCCGCCGCCTGGAGCCGCTCGATCACCGCGGCGTCGTGGTCCGGCACGTAGTCCGCCGTGATGCGGGAACCCAGGGTGGTCCTGATCCCTTTAGTGCAAAGCTGATCCTTCACGCCGAACGGGATGCCGTGCAGCGGCCCGCGATAGTTGCCGGCTGAAATCTCGCGTTCCGCCTGCCGCGCCTGCTCGAGCGCCCGCTCGGCGCACACCGTGATGAAGGCGCGCAGTATCCCGTCATAGCGCTCGATGCGCTCGAGGCAGGCTCTCACCAGTTCCACCGGCGAGAGCTTGCGGCCGCGGATCAGCCGGCTCTGCTCGGCAGCGCTGAGAAAAACCAGTTCTTCTCTGGTACCGGACATCGGGAAGAGGAGCGGCAGCGCCTTCGGGAGGTGCACCGATTCTAGCATAGGGCTCGCTCCGCTCTTCTCGCGCACGCGGGCGCGGATTATGATTATTAATTCGCCGCGCTTGCCCCACCCGGGAGGTCAGCCACATGACAACCAGAAAACTCGAGAAAACGTGCCAGCGCCGGATCGCGCTTGCCGCCGCGGTGGCGTTCGCCACTCTTGTTCCAATCACCGCACAAGCACAGTGGAAACCGGAGCGCACCGTCGAAGTCGTGGTGTTTGCCGCGCCCGGCGGCGGCAACGACAAGACGGCGCGGGTCCTGCACAAGATCTGGACCGAGAGCAGGATGCTCGATGCGGTCGTGACCAACAAGGTGGGCGGCGGCGGCTCGGTCGCTTATTCCTACATCAGCCAGAAACCCGGTGACGGCCATGTCATCGCCATCGCCCAGGCCGGCCTCATCACCAATCACATCACCGGCCGCAGCCCGCTTCAATACACCGATCTCACTCCTCTCGCGTTCGTGGGCAACGAACCCGTCGGGCTCGCGGTACGCTCCGATTCGCCCTACAAAAGCCTCAGGGAATTCGCGGATCAATTGAAGAAGGATCCACAATCGCTCGCGATCTCGGTCGGCAGCACTCGGGGCGCGATCAACCACTTCACGATGTCGCTGCTCGCCAAGTCGGCGGGAATCGATCCCAACAAACTCAAGATCCTGGTGTTCGGCGGCGGAGCGGAATCGGTGGTAAACCTCCTTGGCGGGCACATCGACGCCATGTCGCAGGCGATCAACAACGCAATCCCGCACCACCAGGCTGGCAAGATGCGCGTTCTCGCGCTGAGCACGGCGAAACGCTCCCCCAACTTGCCCGACGTGCCAACCTTCCGCGAACAGGGCTACGATGTCGTGATCGAAGGCTGGACCGCCTTCGTGGGGCCGAAAGGCCTCACGCCCGCGCAGGTGGCCTACTGGGAAGATCTCTTTTCCAGGACGGTCCAGCATCCCGAGTGGAAAAAATACCTGGAGCAATTCGCCTGGGAGTGGGGATACCGCAATTCGAAGGATACAGCGGACTACCTGAGGAAGGACCACGAGGTCTCCAAGGCGCTGCTCACCGAGCTCGGCATGGCTAAATAGCGCGTCACGGACTTCGCCTATTCATGAAGCAACTCCACGCCGCCCGGCACGCGCCGGAAGCCCACCTCGTGAAGGGCTTCCTGGAGTCGAACGGCATTGCGGCCGTGGTGCGCGGTGAATACCTGACCAGCGGCTGGGGCGAGCTGCCGGCGGACGTGTGCTCGGTGTGGATCACGGACGACCGCCAGTATGATCGCGCGGAGGCGCTGCTGGTCACATTCCTGCGCGGCGACCTCGCCCGCGAGTTTCGCGGCCAGGAATGGCGCTGCCCGAAGTGCGGCGAGCAGCTGGAAGGTCAATTCACCGAGTGCTGGAGCTGCGGCGAGCGTCGTCCTTCCCGCAAAGAGTAAAAGATGTTCTCAGGTAATGCCAACAAAGACCGCCAGCGAGCGGTTGACCTTGAGGAGCGTCGCGTCATCGAGGCGCCCGATGACGCCGCCAATGCGCTCGCGCGCGACCGTCAGGATCTTGTCCACCTGGATCTGCGAATCCAGCTGCAGTCCATTTCACCGCGCCGCATCGGTTGCCCAAGCGCCCGCGTCCTCAATAAACTTCAGCACCCCTGCTTCGGCAACGTCGTCTTGCAGCAGACGGGACTGCCGCCGGCACTCGGCTGCAAAACTGCGCGACCGGGTATCCGGCACCCACAAGTGAATTAGCCTCAGACCCGATGCCCGCTGCCGGGCCCGGTAGCCCCGTACTCGCTTATTCTCTTGCATACCGAACTCCGTTACATCAAGCGTAACATGTTGCATGCAATGCAGCACATTGCGATTCGAATTCTGGCATTCCGGACGCGGCGCCTGACAGTTATAGGAAAGAAAAAACTCGATGGATCTGGAACTCAAAGGACATACCGCCCTTGTTACCGGCGCCTCGCGCGGCATCGGCCTCGCCATTGCCGAAGGACTTGCGCGCGAAGGCTGTCATCTGCATCTCGCGGCACGAACCGCCGCCGATCTCGATGCCGCCCGCAAGCGGATACTCGAGGCCGGCAAGGTGAAGGTGACCTGCCACGCGCTCGACCTCGCGGCGAGCGGCACGATGGCTGAGCTCGCGCGCGATTGCAGCGACGTCGACATCCTCATCAACAACGCCGGCTCCATCCCCTCCGGCCACCTGCTGGAAATCGACGAAGCGCGCTGGCGCCAGTCGTGGGAGCTCAAGGTCTTCGGCTACATTAACCTCACGCGCGAGATCTACCGGCGCATGAGCGAACGGCGGCGCGGGGTGATCGTCAACGTCATCGGCGTCGCCGGCGAGCGCCTGCGCCAGGACTACATTGCCGGCGGCACCGGCAACGCCGCGCTAATGGCGTTTACGAAGAATCTCGGCGGCGAAAGCGTGGACTACGGCGTGCGCGTCGTGGGAGTCAATCCCGGCCAGGTCGAGACCGACCGGCTGAGGCTGCGGCTCGAGCGCAAAGCGAAGGAAGAACTCGGCGACCCCGGCCGCTGGCGCGAACTCGTCATCAACCCGCCCCTGGGGCGGCTGGCCCGCACCGATGAGATCGCCGACACCGTGATCTATCTCGCCTCGGCCCGCGCATCCTACGTGAGCGGCACGATCGTCACCGTGGACGGCGGACGGGCGGTGCGCAATGCCACCTGAACTGTTCCGGGTTCCAGGTTCCGAGTTCCGAGTTCCGAGTTCCGAGTTCCAGGTTCCAGGTTCCGGGTTCCGGGTTCCGGGTTCCGGGTTCCGAGTTCAGAGTTCCGAGTTCCAGGTTCCGGGTTCCGGGTTCCGGGTTCCGGGTTCCGGGTTCCGGGTTTAGCTTGGAACTTTGAAGGGTATGTCACTCAACACTCAACATTCGTCACCTTTCACTCGCCTTTGATTCCCGCCTCCCTGATCACCCCCGCCCACACGGCGGATTCGCGCTTGATGCGGGCGGCGAGTTCCTGGGGCGTGCTGGTCTCGACTTCCAGTCCCTGGCGCGACATGGCTTCCTGAATATCGGGTAGCGCCACTGTCTTGATCGCCGAATTGCGCAGCCGGTTAATGGCGAATTGGGGTGTTTTAGCCGGCACCAGCAGACCGTACCAGGAACCGACGTCGAAACCCGGGAAGCCGGACTCCGCGATGGTCGGCAGGTCCGGGACCACCTTCGATCGCGTGCTGCCGGTCGTCGCGAGCGCCTTCAGCCTCCCGCTCTTCACGTGTGGAACGGACGCGGCAACGCTGCCGAAGAGCACCTGCACTTCCCCGGCCAGCAGCGCCGCGGCAGCGGGCCCGCCGCCCTTGTAGGCAATGTGAACCATCTTGATGCCGGCGCGCCTGGAGAATAACTCGGCGGCAAGATGCAATGGCGTGCCGACCCCGCCGGATGAAAAGTTGAATGCGCCGGGCTTCTGCTTCGCTGCTGCGATGAATTCTTTCAGCGTGTTCGCCGGCACGCTCGGATGGATTACCAGTATGTACTGGGCTGTCGCAAGCAGCGTCACGGGCGCGAGGTCGCGCTCCACGCTGAACGGCAGTTGGTAGAGGACCGGGTTCACCGTGAGCACGGTGTTGAAGCCGACGAAGACGGTATGGCCATCCGGAACCGCCTTCGCAACGATTTCCGCAGCTAGGTTGCCGCCGGCGCCGCCGCGGTTGTCGACGACCACGGTCTGCCCCAGGTCATCGCCCAGCCGCGGCGCCATGATGCGCGCGAGCGCGTCCGTGCCGCCGCCAGCCGCAAACGGGATCAACAGCCGTATGGGGCGCGTGGGATAAGCCGGCTCTGCCGCGAACGCCGCTGCTCCCGCAATGAACGAAACGCAAACGGCAATAAGTCGAGTCCACCCTAGCCGTGTCGCCATGCGCGACCTCATCGCTTCGTCACTGCATCAAAGTGTTCTTCTTCAATCAATCCGGATGTCCGCCGCCTTGGCCACCTTGGTGAACTTGTCAATATCTCCGGCAACCATCCTGGTAAATTCCTCGGCGGTGGACGACTTCAGCACCACGCCCTGGATGCGCATGCGCTCCTGGAGATCGGGGATACTGGTAATGCGGGCAACGGCTTCGTTGACCTGCTTGACGACCGGGGGCGGCGTCTTGCCCGGCACCAGGACTCCGAACCACGCGTCAAACTCGTAACCCTTCAGCCCGGCTCCCGAGATCGTCGGCACATCCGGCAGCGTCGGCGAGCGCTGAGCGGTGCTCACGCCCAGCGCCAGCAGCCTCCCCTCCTTGATCAATGGATACGCCGGCCCCAGCGGTGAGAGCCAGTACTGGATGCGCCCGGCCATGGTGTCCACGAGCGCCTCCGGCGTGCCCTTGTAAGGAACGTGTATCGCGTCAAGGCCGGCCGTGAACTTGAACAGCTCGCCGGCCATGTGCGTGCCGCTACCGATTCCGGCGGAGCCAAATGTGAATTGACCGGATTTTTGCTTCGCCAGGGCGATCAGCTCCTTGACTGACTTGACGCCCAGGGAGGGCGCCACCACCAGCACGAAAGGGACGCTCGCCACCTGGACGGCCGCCGTGAAATCCTTGCGCGGGTCGTACGGAAGCTTCTTATACAAAGCCGCGCTCACCGCAAAAGCGTTCGAATGAAGGATGAACGTATGGCCATCCGGCGTGGCGCCGGCGATGATGGTACCCGCCACGATGCCGCCGGCGCTGGGGCGGTTGTCCACTATCGCCTGCTGGCCGGAATTCTCGGCGAGCTTCACGCTGATCAGGCGCGCCAGCATGTCGGTCTGGCTGCCGGCGGAAAACGGCACGATGACCCGAACCGGCCGGCTCGGGTACGACTGTGCATGGGCCTCGGCGATAGAAGCCAGCGCCAGTCCCGCAACGACAGCAAGCACAAGGATTTTCATGACACTCCTCCTGTTTTTTGAAATTATAGAAAATTACAGACTCAGGATACGCCCTTCATCAGTTCCCGGGCACGCTCGCGGAGCAGGAATTTCTGGATCTTGCCCGTGGCGTTCCTGGGCAGATCGCCGAACTCCACTCTTTTGGGCGCCTTGAAATGCGCCAGGTGGCCGCGCGCGTAGGCGATCAGCTCGTCCGCGGTGGCGGCTGCGCCGGACTTCAGGGTAACAAAGGCTACCGGCACTTCACCCCACTTCGGATCGGGGCCCGCCACCACCGCAGCCTCCATTACCGCGGGATGGGAGCAGAGCAGGCGCTCGATCTCGACCGAAGCGATGTTCTCGCCGCCTGAAATGATGATGTCCTTGGCGCGGTCCTTGATCTCGAGGTAGCCGTCGGAATGCATCACCCCCAGGTCGCCGGTCCTGAACCAGCCGTCTGGAATCGCCTTGCGGGTGGCGAGTTCGTCCTGGTAATACCCGAGCATCACGTTATTGCCGCGCAACGCGATCTCCCCGAGCGCCCTGCCGTCGGCCGGAACGTCTTTCCCGTGCGTATCGACCACGCGCAACTGCTGGGAGATGACGTTGCCCACGCCCTGGCGCGCCTTGATGCGCGCCTGCTCGCCGATCGTGAGCTGGCTCCATTCGCCGCGCCACTCGCAGATCACCGCGGGACCGAAAGTCTCGGTCAGGCCGTAGAGGTGGGTGACATCCATGCCAAGCTCGAACATGCGCTGCAGGATCGCCGGTGTCGGCGGCGCGCCACCGGTCGCCACCCGCACCGGGCGACCGAGCTTCCCCGCGGTTTCATGCCATGCCAGCATCACGAGCACGGTCGGCGCGCCGCTGAAGTGCGTCACCCCCGTTTCGCGCAGGTGCTTCCAAACCAGTCCCGGGTCGAACTTGCGCAGGCACAGATGCGCCGCGCCCGCGACGGTCACGGCCCACGTGAAGCACCAGCCGTTGCAATGAAACATCGGCAGCGTCCACAGGAAGGTGCTGTCGCAGTCGAGCCGGGTTTCCAGCGCCATCGCCAGCGCTTGCAAGTAGGCGCCGCGATGGTGATACATCACGCCTCTCGGCTTGCCGGTGGTGCCGCTGGTGTAGTTGATGGAGATCATTTCGCGCTCGTCGCTCACCGCGCGGTGATACGGAGCCGAGCCGGCAAGCAGGTGCTCGTACGAGTCGTCGTGACGGCCCGCGCGCACCAGCCGCAAGCCGCCGCCAACCTGCGAGGCAATGTCCGCCGCGACGGCTTCATGCTCGAAGTCGTAGATCAGCACTTGCGCGCCGCTGTGCGTGACGATGTGAGAGAGCTCGCCGGCGGTGAACCGCACGTTCAGCGCCACCAGCACCGCGCCGGCAAAAGGCACGCCGTAGTGCGCCTCGAGCAGCACGTGGGTGTTAGGCGCGAGCACCGCAACGCGCCCGCCTTCGGCAATGCCCATGTTGCGAAGTGCGCCGCCCAGCCGCAGCGAGCGGTCGAGGAATTCGGCGTAAGTGAAGCGGCGCTCGCCGTCGATCACCGCGATGCGGTCGGCGTAAACCTGGCCCGAGCGCAGCAGGAAGGACGTCGGGGTCAGCGCCTCGAAGGAGGCCGTCGCGCTCATTTCAAGGGGTGACGAAGGACCGGTTCAAGGTTCAAGGTTCAACGCATGTGGGATTCAAAGTTCCACACTTGGGATTTTGAACTTGGAACTCGGAACCCGGAACCCGGAACCCGGAACTTTGACGAACATCGGGTGAGTCCCTCCTCCCTCAAAAGATATCCCCTCTCATGTACTGCGGCGGCCACGGCGCCTTCGCCTTCAACGCCTTGGCCGCATGTATCGGCCAGTACGGATCGTTCAGGAACGCACGAGCCATGATGATGATATCGGCCTGGCCCTCGGCGAGGATTTTCTCGGCCATCCCGGGGTCGGAAATCATGCCCACGGCGCCCGTGGCAATGCCCGCGCGCGCGCGGATCGCCGCGGCGAACGGCACCTGGAAGCCCGGATGGGGGCTGATCTTCTGGCGCGGGTCCACCGCGCCGCTCGAGCAGTCAATGAGATCCACCTTGCCGTCCGCCTTGAGAGTTTGCGCGAGCTTCACGCTGTCTTCGAGATTCCACCCACCCTCCATCCAGTCGGTGCAGGAAATGCGCACGAACAGGGGCTTGTCATCCGCCCACTCCGAGCGCACCGCAGCTACGACTTCCAGCAGGAAGCGGCTGCGGTTCTCGAAGCTGCCGCCGTAACGGTCGCTGCGCCGGTTCGAGATCGGCGACAGGAACGAGGAGATCAGGTAGCCGTGCGCACCGTGCAGCTCGATGACGTCGAACCCGGCGTCGCGGGCACGCCGCGTGGAGGCCGCGAACTTCGACACGATATCGGCGATCGCCTTCTCGTCCATTTCCTGCGGCATCGGAGAGCCTTCACCAAAGGGAACGGCCGACGGTCCGATGATCGGCCATCCACCCTGCTCCGGCTTGAGGCCCTTGCCACCTTCCCACGGCCGCGCTGTGGACGCCTTGCGCCCGGCATGGGCAAGCTGGATTCCCGCTACCGCGCCCTGGGATTTCACGAAGCGCGCGATACGCGCCAATGCATCGCGCTGCGCGTCGCTCCAGAGGCCCATGCACCCCGCGGTAATGCGGCCCCGCGCTTCCACGTTCGTCATTTCCACGAACACGATACCCGCTCCGCCCGCCGCCCGCGAAGCGAGATTCTGGAAGTGCCAGTCATTCGCGACCCCGTCGATCGCGGAATACTGGCACATCGGCGAGACCATGATGCGGTTGCGCGCCGTCACCGACCTGAAGGTGATCGGCCGGAAGAGATGCGGATTGGGGTCGCTCTGCAGGATCTTGCGATCCTTGTCAGCATCGGCCGCCGGTACTGTTGTCTGGGTTTTCTGGTCCATGCCCTTCGTCACCATTAATCGTCACCCGTATCTCGTCACCCGTATCTCGTCACGGGTTTAGTCTGCCATGGGATCATCAATTTCTTCAGCTGCTCCCGGCGAGCTGAAGAAATTCCGCACATCGCGCGCCTCCCGTAGGCGCCAGATGCGCGCGATGACCTTCTTCATTTCCGCCCCGCTCGCGCCGCCGGCGTAAGTTGCGAGCCGCAGCGCCTTGTCTTCCAGATCGGCGCGCGACAGCGTGTTGTCGGGGTCCCCCCTGGGAGAAGCAATCTTGTGTTCGACCGACTTCCCATCCCGCGTCTTCACCGCCACGCGTCCCATCCAGCGCGCGGGATAGGCGCGATCGATCTCGGGGTCGAGAACCATCTTCACCATGTCATGGAATGCGCGCAGGCGCGGATCGCGCAACGACTGCTCGGTGAAATCGGCGAGCCCCGCCCGCCCGTTCACCGCAACCTGTGCCAGCACGAAACCCATCGAGAATTTCGACTGGTGGATGGTCTGCGGATCCGTAACCGGGCCCAGGACATCAAGCGCCCCCTGGTGCACATATGCCGTCACGCCCGCCACCTCTTCCGCCTTCAGATGATGGAGGCGCATGAGTTCCAGTAAGGCATCTGCGGCAGGGTGTGTGTGACGGCATGAGGCGTGGAACTTGAAAGAGGTTTCCGCCAGCGCCCAGCGCGAACCGAGTCCAGCGGTGAGACGCGCCGGGTCGGCATCGCTCGACATGCCCGCCGCCATGCCCTGCTCGCCTTCGAGTATGCGGCGCGCGCGAAATACGCCGCCATCAAACCGTCAGCCGCCGCTTTCGCTGTGTGCAGTTGCTTTGAGTCCGCCGCATCGCGCAGGAACTCCCACAATCCCGCCGCCATGGTGCCCGCGGACCCGAGTGCGTGCTGGAGACGGCTGGCGTCCAGCTTGAGCAACCTCGCGACCCCGGCGGCCGCGCCGAGTTTACCGGCGGTGCCGGTAGTGTGAAACACCTTGTAGTGCGAGCGGCCGAGAAACTCCCCCACGCGGATGGCCGCTTCGTATCCGGCGACGGCGGCAACGACGAGCTCCTTGCCGGACGCGCCGGTTTCCTGCGCAGCCGCGAGCACCGCCGGAAACACCACCGTCCCGGGATGCAGCACCGAGCTGTTGTGGAGATCGTCCTGCTCGACGACGTGGGACGCGCCTCCATTTACGAGCGCGGCGAAAAAAGGTGAAGTGCGGGCGCGCGAAGTCAGGATTTCGCTCGGTCCTTCAGTCGGCCCCATCTGCGCCGCGAACTGCTCCAGCACCCGCACCGGCCGCGATCCTTTGCCCGCGAGTGCGGAAGCGAGCCAGTCGAGGAACAGGTCCTCGGTGCGCGCGACAACCGGTTCCGGAAGATCCTCGTAACGGATGGAGGAGAGAAACTCTGACAGGATCTGCGTCGGGTTGGCCTGCGCGCCCTTCGCAATCGGCTTTTTTGCGGTCTTGGTCGTCATGATGGCGTGTTCCGGCAGTCTGCAACTAAACGCCAGAATAGACAGGATTAACAGGATTCACAAGATTAATCAGAGGTAAAATAGGGGTGTGAGCGACGTAGAACTCAAGCGATGGGCCGAAACCTGGGAACGCGCCGGGCGTGAGCTGTCAGCGCTGCGACGCCGTGAGCTTCAGGCAATGACCGATGACGACGTCCGGCGTGCCGTCGCGGAACTATTTTCAGGTCCGCCCCCCCCTGACCTGCCACCGCG
>CAZFRR010000020.1:0-67099 GCA_964521405.1 uncultured Streptomycetaceae bacterium
GTGGCCGAGCACGATGCCGAACGGGGAATTCACGTAGAACGGTTGCGCCTCGGCGGTCGACCAGGCGGACCCTGCCGTGGGGTAGCGCGTATGGCCGATGCCGGATTGGCCGACCAGAGCGCGCATGTTGCGCGTGCGGAACACGTCGCGCACCATGCCCGGGCCCTTGTGACTGCGGAAATTGGCGCCTTCGGCGGTGACGATGCCCGCCGCGTCCTGGCCGCGGTGCTGCAGCACCAGCAGCCCGTCATAGAGCAGCTGGTTGACCGCGTTCTTGGCGACGACCCCGACTATCCCGCACATGGCGTATCCTCGAAGTCCTTAATCATAAGTGATGCGTTGCGCCAGCGCCGCTGGCAGCCAGGCCTTGAAATGGTCCGCAAACGCCACCAGCGGATCGCTCAAAACCGCGTTGCGCCACACCGCCTGGCGAGGTAACTGCGTCAACCCCGCCAGCAATACGACAACCATCACCATCAGGAGCCCCCGGGCCAGCCCGAACACTGCCCCCAGCAACCGGTCCTCCAGCCCGAGACCGGCGCTTTTTAACAGTTTCGAGACCAATAGGGCAAGCACGCTCATCACGATCAGCACCGCCACGAATACGACCACGAAACCGGCCAGCAGCCGGAGTTCCTCGGACGGTATCGCATCCGGCAGCCAGGGTGCGATTTCCCCGGCCAGCACGTTCGCCGCAAGAAACGCTATCACCCACGCGGCCAGCGCCAGCACTTCACGCGTGAGCCCCCGTATCACGCTCAACAGCACCGACAATGCGATGATCACCAGCACGGCGAGATCAAACAGGGTCATCTCGTGGTGATGTTTCCGTTCATGCCCAGCGCCTTCAGCTGTTCGCGCGCCTTTTCCGCGGCCGCGCGCGAGGCGAAAGGCCCTGCCCGCACCCGCGTCACGTCCCCTTTCGAGGTTTTCACCACTTCGGTATAGGAATTGATGCCGGCGGCGGCGATGCTCTCCTGCATCTGTTTCGCTTTCCCGGCATCCGCCAGCGCGATCACCTGCACCACGAACTTCCCGTCGGACTTGGCGGCAGGCTTGGCCTTCTTCGCCGCGGGCTTGGCCGCGGCCTTCTTGACCGGCTTGGAATCCTCCTTCGGCTCACCTTTCGGCGATTCCTTGGCCGGCGCCTCCTTGGCCGACGATGGCGGTTCGGTTGCCGCCGGTTTCGGTTCCACCACAGGCGGCACGGCCGGCGGCTTGGCCGTCACGGCTTTCGATGGAGCCCTGGAATCCGAAGTCGCGGGAAGCGGAATCGGCTTGGAGGTGAAAACACCCGCGTCCGGTGAAGGAATTTGCACGGAGACTGCCTGGCCGGCCGGCCTGGGCTCCGAATCGAGCACCATCGGCAGCACCACCACGATGGCAGCCACCAGCACGATGGCGCCAATCAGGCGCCGCCGTGCGCGTCGTTTAAGCTGGAGCTCGTCGTCGCTGATCGCTCGCGCCATTTGCCGCCGTCAATTAAGGAACCTGTCGGGACCCGGCCCGACCAATTCCCTGGTTCTATCCTTTGGCCCCCGACGCCCGCAACTGCATCACCTTGGCCACGATGTAGAACGATCCGAACACCACGATTCTATCATTTTCAGTCGCCATATCACAGGCTTGCGCGTAAGCAGCGCCGACATCGCCACACGGCGTGATGGCATCGACAGCCGCGGCAGCCAGCACCTGCCCCAACTCGGCAACGCCGACGCCGCGCGGGCCGCCCAGCCCGGCGATGAACCAGTGTGCGACGCTCGATTTCAGCGCGGCAACGACGCCCGCGATGTCCTTGTCCTTCAGCATCGAAAACACAGCGAGCGTGCGTCCGGAGCAGCCCATGACCTGCAGGCTGGCCGCGAGCGCCCGTGCCGCCTGCGGGTTGTGTGCAACGTCGAGAATGACCGCCGGCCGGCCCGGCAGGACCTGAAAACGGCCGGGAAGATCCGCCTGCAGCAGGCCGGCGCGCAGGTCGTTCATGGTCACGGGCAGCCGCTCCCGCAGGCAGTCGAGCGCGGTTATTGCCGCCGCGGCATTGCCGAGTTGAGATACCCCTCGCAACGCTGGGTGCGGCAGGGCGCTGCGCCTGCCGCGCGGCCCCCAATACTGCCACTGCCGGTCCTGCACGGTGACGCCGAAGTCGGCGCCGATGAGGTAGAGATGCGCCCCGATTGCCTGCGCATGCCTGACGAGACTCGACGGCGGCGCGGGGTCAGCGCACACGGCCGGCCGGCCGCTGCGGAATATGCCCGCCTTCTCGCGGCCGATCGTTTCACGGTCCCCGCCCAGGAAATCCACGTGGTCGATATCCACGGCGGCGACCACCGCGCAATCCGCGTCGAAAGCATTGACCGCGTCGAGCCGGCCGCCAAGCCCCACTTCCAGCACGGCGACCTCGATGCGGCGCTCGGCGAACAGCCACATGGCCGCCAGCGTTCCCATCTCGAAATAAGTGAGCGGAACCTCGCCCCTTGCCGATTCCACGGCGGCAAACGCGCGCACGAGATCCGCGTCGGGCGCCTCGGCCCGCGAGATGCGCACGCGCTCGTTATAGCGCAGCAGGTGCGGCGAGGTATAGCAGCCGGTCCGGTAGCCGGCGCAATGCAGGATGGCTTCCAGCATCGCGCACACCGACCCCTTGCCGTTGGTGCCGCCGACGGTGATGATCGGGCAGGCCGGCGCGAGCCCGAGCGCGCGCCTGACGCGGTCGACGCGCTCCAGCCCCAGGGCAATGGCCTGCGGATGGAGGCGCTCGATGTACTCCAGCCATTGCTGGAGCGTTTCGGGTTTTGGGTTCAAGGTTCCGAGTTCAAGGTTTTGGGACGCAAACTTTGACAGCAGGAATGCCGACCGGTGCGGCCAGGAGACAAATCCTGAGTCGAAAACACAACCCGGAACTTCGAACTCGGAACCCGGAACTCTCAAGCTGCCGGTGGCAGCTTGAGCAGCATCGTGAGTATGCCGGCGATCCGGTCGCGCATCTCGCGGCGGTCCACGATCATGTCGATCGCGCCATGCTGCAACAGGAATTCCGAGCGCTGGAAGCCTTCCGGCAGCGTCTCGCGCATGGTCTGCTCGATGACGCGCGGCCCGGCGAAACCGATGAGCGCGCCGGGCTCCGCAATCACGACATCCCCGATCATGGCAAAACTCGCGGAAACGCCGCCCATCGTGGGATCGGTCAGCACACTGATGAATGGCAGACGCTCGCGCGCGAGCTGGGTGAGGACAGCGCAGGTCTTGGCCATCTGCATGAGCGAGAGCAGGCCCTCCTGCATGCGCGCGCCGCCGCTAGCGGTAATGCAGATGAAGGGCAGCCGCTGCTCGACGCAGACCTGGGCGCCGCGCACGAAGCGCTCGCCCACCACCGAGCCCATCGAGCCGCCGAGGAAGCTGAACTCGAAAGCGGCCGCCACCAGCGGGATGGTTTTCACCGACCCCTGCATGACCACCAGCGCGTCCTCTTCCGAGGTCTCGTTACGGGCTTCCTCCAGCCGCTCGGTGTAACGCCGGCTGTCCTTGAACTTGAGAGTGTCCACCGGCGCGACCTCCGCGCCGATCTCGTAGCGCCCTTCCCGATCGAGCAGGACATCGAGCCGCTCGCGCGCCGCGATGCGGTTGTGATGCGAGCACTTCGGGCAGACGTGGAGGTTCTTCTCGAGGTCGGCGCGGTAGAGCACGGCTTCGCACGCTTCGCACTTGCTCCACAGCCCCTCCGGCACGACCTTTTTCTGGGTGGTGGCGTCGCGCTTGATCTTGGGCGGCAGCAGTTTCTGGAGCCAGCTCATGACGCCGCCTCCGCGATCACGGCGGCCGCACGAACCATAACCTGTCGGCTGCCTTGAGTCATGCTTTTACCGCAGTCAGGCTGTCGATCGCTTCGCGAATCGGCTTCAGGAAACGCTCCGCGCATGCCACAACGCCGTCCCGCGGCGCTTTCTCCATCTCTTGAATCAGGGCGCTGCCGATCACCACCGCATCCGATATGGCGGCGATCGCCTTGGCGGTCGCCGCATCGCGAATGCCGAATCCCACGCCCACCGGCAGCCTGGCGAAACTGCGCACGTGTTTCACTCGGGTGGCGACGTCGGAGAGATCGATGTTGGCGGCCCCGGTCACGCCCCGCAGCGACACGTAGTACAGGTAGCCGCTGCCCAGCTTGCCCACCTGCCCGAGCCGGCTGTCGGTAGTGGTGGGCGAGAGCAGGAATATCGTGTCGAGCCCACGCGCCTCGAGCAGCCTCACCAGGGGTTCGGCTTCCTCGGGTGGGTAATCCACCACCAGCACGCCATCGGCCTCCGCCGCTTTTGCCCCGTCGGCAAAACGCGCGAGTCCCAGCGCCTCGATCGGGTTGGCGTAACCAAACAACACCACCGGGGTTGCGCGGTCGGTTTTGCGGAACTCGGAGACGTAGCCCAGCACATCCTTCAGCGACACGCCGTGCTTCAGCGCGCGTTCGCTCGAGCGCTGGATGACGGGGCCATCGGCCATGGGGTCCGAGAACGGCACGCCCAGCTCGATCACGTTGCAACCGGCCCTGGCCAGCGCATGCATCAGCGGCACGGTGAGCTGCGGCTCGGGGTCGCCCGCGGTGATGAAGGGGATGAGCGCCTTCCTCCCCTGCTTCCTCAAAGCTTCGAAAGTGGCGGCAATCCGCGACATGGCTACGAAATGATGAATGATGAATGATGAATGATGAGCAACACCATCGCTCGAGCCACCGGGAATGGTTTCAGTTCATCATTCATCATTCTGCATTCCGCATTAGAGCTTGATTCCCGACTTCTCGGCGACGGTATGCATGTCCTTGTCGCCGCGGCCGGAGAGATTGACGAGCAGGATCCGGTCCGGCTTCATGCGCGGTGCCATCTTGGCGGCGTAGGCAAGCGCATGCGCCGATTCGAGCGCGGGCATGATGCCTTCCAGGCGGCACAGGTCGTGAAATGCCTGCAGCGCTTCCGCGTCGGTTACCGACACGTACTCGGCGCGGCCGCTGTCCTTCAGCCAGGCGTGCTCCGGCCCGACGCCGGGATAGTCGAGCCCGGCCGAGATCGAGTGGGTTTCGATGATCTGGCCGTTTTCATCCTGCAGGAGGTAAGTGCGGTTGCCGTGCAGCACACCGGGTTTGCCGGCGGCGAGCGTCGCAGCGTGCTTGCCGCTCTCCAGGCCGTGTCCCGCCGCCTCCACGCCGATCAGCCGTACTTTTTCGTCCGGGATGTACTCGTAGAAGATCCCCATCGCGTTGGAACCACCGCCAACGCAGGCGATGACCGCGTCGGGCTGGCGCCCGGCGAGCTCCAGCATCTGGACGCGCGCCTCGCGACCGATGATCGACTGAAAATCCCTCACCATCATCGGATAGGGATGCGGGCCGGCCACGGTGCCGATAATGTAGTAGGTGTTCTCGACGTGGGTCACCCAGTCGCGCATCGCCTCGTTCAACGCGTCCTTCAACGTACGGGAGCCGCTTTCCACCTGCACCACGGTGGCGCCCAAGAGCTTCATGCGGTAGACATTCTGCACCTGGCGCCTGATGTCCTCGGCCCCCATGTAAACCACGCACTCCATGCCGTAGCGCGCGGCGACGGTCGCGGCCGCCACGCCGTGCATGCCGGCGCCGGTCTCGGCAATCACCCGCCGCTTGCCCATCCGCCGCGCCAGCAGCGCCTGGCCGATGACGTTGTTGATCTTGTGCGCGCCGGTGTGGTTGAGGTCCTCGCGCTTGAGGTAGACCTGCGCGCCGCCGAAATGCCCGGACCAGCGCCGCGCGTGGTAGACCGGGCTGGGACGCCCGACGTAGTGCTTCAGCTCGTAGGCGAATTCGGCCTTGAATTCGGGATCGTCCCGGTAACGCTCGTAGGCGGCCTTCAGCTCGTCCAGCGCCTGAACCAGCGTCTCGGCAACGAATACCCCGCCGTACGGCCCGAAATGGCCGCTCGCATCGGGAAGGTCAACCATCTGCATTTCTTACTCCCTTGATAAACGCCGCGATCTTCGCGGCATCCTTGACGCCTTTCGCGGACTCGACGCCGCTCGAGACGTCCACTGCACTCGGGCGCACGCGGCGCACCGCATCCCTCACGTTCTCCGGGGTCAGGCCGCCTGACAGAATGACTGGCAGCGGCAACCCGCGCGGAATCAGGCTCCAGTCGAATGCGACACCGCTGCCGCCGTGCAATCCCTCGACGAAATGATCGAGCAGCAGCGCCTTGGCATCGTGATATTCCCGCGCGCATTGTAGCAAATCCACCCCCGCTCTCATGCGCACCGCCTTGATGTAAGGCTGGGTGAACTGCCGGCAGAATTCGGGCGTCTCATCGCCGTGAAACTGGAGCAGCCCGACCGGCGCCTCCGCCAGCGCCGCGCGCACTGCCTCCGGCTGCGCGTCCACGAAGAGTCCAACCGTCGTGACAAATGGCGGCAGCACGCGGATGATTTCAGCGGCGCGCGCCGGCGTGACGTGGCGCGGGCTCCCGGCGTAGAACACCAGCCCGATCGCATGCGCGCCGGCCCGCGCCGCGGCCAGCGCGTCTTCGGGGCGGGTGATGCCGCAGATTTTGACGGCGGTTGCCATGCGATCAGTGGGCCATGTTCATCAAGGTCGCGCGCGGCGAGTCCGGCAGCTCCCACCGCTCATCGTAATGTACCCGCGACAAGTACAACCCCGCCGCCTCGAACGTCGGCGCGGCGCGGTTGCGGTCGCGGCCCGCCAGCACCTCGCCCAGCCACTCGGGGGGGTATTTTCCCTTCCCGACGTAGACCAGGCAGCCGACGATGTTGCGAACCATGTGGTGCAGGAACGCGTTGGCGCACAGCTCGAACACTAGGTAGTCATTGCGGCGCGAAACGTCGAGTCGCGTCAGCGTGCGCACCGGCGTGCGCGCCTGGCACTCCGAGCTGCGAAATGCGCTGAAATCATGCTCCCCGATCAGCAGGCGCGCCGCAAGCTGCATCTTCTCCAAATCAAGCGGCAGGTGAAACCAACCCACCCGCGACTGGTCCACCGCCGGGCGCACCGGATGGTTGAGCAGCAGGTAGCTGTAGCTTCTTGCAGACGCCGAGTAACGCGCGTGGAAATCTCCCGGCACCTGGCGCGACCAGTTGACCGCGCAGGCCGCGGGCAGCAGCGCGTTGACGCCGCGCACCCAGGCCGAATCCGGGCGCTCCGCGCCGGTGTCGAAGTGCGCCACCTGGGCGAGCGCGTGCACGCCGGCGTCGGTGCGGCCGGCGCTGACCGTGGCAACGGGCTCACCGGCCACCTCGGCCAGCGCGCGCTCGAGCGCATTCTGCACCGCGCAGCCCTGCGGCTGGGTCTGCCAGCCGCAAAAGCCGCTGCCATCGTATTCCAGTCCCAATGCGATTCTCACGTTCCCAACCCCATAAAAAAAACCGCGACAGCTTGCACTGCCGCGGTTCGATCAAGCACGCCGGCCTGCCTGTTGTTACCCCAAACTGTCCATCAGGGTCTTGGCCTGCGCTTGCTGCTCGGCGTCGCCTTCCTTGACGACTTCCTGCAGGATTTCCTTGGCGCCGTCCTTGTCGCCCATTTCCTGGTACGCCTTGGCCAGATCGAACTTGGTCTGGACGTCGTACCAGTGGCCGTCCTTCTCGCCGCCCTCAACCGATGTCGTGGTCTTCGGCTCGCCCTCGAGGCTCAGGTTGAACGCGTCGAGCTTGAAGTCGATTCCAGCATCCCCGCTGGCAGCCGCGGCAGGCGGATTTGCCGTCGTGGCAGGATCCTCGCTTGCCCTGGGCAGATCGATCTGGAAATCGAGCATGTTGGTGACCGGGGGAAGGGCGGCCGGTGCGGCTTCGACCTGCCCGCCTCCCGCTGCCGGCACTTCCAGCGTGAAGTCGGGCATCGCAGTCGTGGGCGCCCCGGTCTTTGCTGCTCCCAGCTCGACCATTCCGGTATGGGTGGTCGGGTCGAGCAAGATATCGGGAGTCGAGCCGGCACTGCCCATGCCGAGATCAAGATCGATGTCAGTCGACGTGCCAAAGGGTGGACGAGTCGGAATTGCCGCAGTCACGTCCTTGCCGGCCATATACAAGGAGTTGGCCGGGTCGAGCGCATAACCCATTGCCGCCGCCTTGGTCCAGTTGCCGCCGGAGCCGCCGGTCAGCTTGTTCAAGTCACCGGCCAGCTTGCCGAAAGCACTCTTGTCCTTGCGCGCAGAGTAGACTTCAAGCAGCTTCAGGAGCACTTCCTGGCGCCTGGGGTTCTTGGCGAGCGCTTCCTTCAGGATTTCCTCGGCCTGACCGTCGCGTCCATACGCGATGTATACCTCGGCTTCCGCCAGCGGATCGACATCCTCGGCAGGTGCCGAGGCTTGCGCGGCAGCGGATCCCGACGCGGCGGTAGTGTCTGCGTTCATGGCGGCCGCCCCCGCCGCAGTGGCGGCCGCCTTGCCCAGCCTGGGTGCGACTGGGGGTCCATCATCGTCGTCTTCGGCCTGGGCACGGCGCCGGCGCGCCATCCAGAATGCCAGGCCGCCGATCACCAAGGCACCGCCGCCCGCGCCGAGATACAGCGGGTCAGTAGCCGCCTCCATGATCTGATCCATCAGTTCCGGCTCCTTGGGAGCGGGCGCGGGTTTCGGCTTCGGTTTGGCTGCGACTTCGTCCTTCCTGGGCGCCGGGACTGCGACCTGTTCGGGCTTCTTCTCCTCTGGTTTCACAGTGGCAGCGACAGGGGGTGTTGCTTCCGGTTTTGCCGGCTCAGGCCTGGCCGCTGTCGGCTTTGGCGCCTCGGCCGGCTTGGCGGGCTCGGGCTTGGCAACAGCCACTGCCTCGGGCTTCTTCGCTTCGGGTTTCACCGGTTCCGGTTTGACGGGTTCCGCCTTAGCCGCGGCTTTCGCATCCGGCTTGGGCGCGGTCGCCTGCTGCGCCTGTTGTTGCGCCGCAGCCATGCCCGGGCTCTTCAACTCGACCAGCTTCTTCATGCCCTGGATGGTCTTCTCGAGCTGGTTGATGCGCTCGTTGGCCTCGTTCAGCGCTTTCTCGCGCGCAATGGCCTCCTCCTCCAGCATGCGGATGCGGTCTGCCGAGCTGCGCTGCTTGCCCTTGCCGGCAGCATCGCCAGGCGCCTCGCCTTTCGACAACCGCACGACATCCTTCGGCGCACCGCCAGTCGTTTTGTCGTCGACCTTGGCGCTGATCTTGCCGCTAACCGCGGTACGCCCGGCAGGGACCGTGGCCGCCGTCCCGGCAACTTTCTGGCGGTAAGTGTTCCAGTCGGCGACGTGGGTGCGGTATTCCTTCACCGCCTCGCCGCGCGCGATCGACACGACATCCTCCCGGTCCGGCACGCGCAGGATCTTGCCGGTGCGCACCAGGTTGAGGTTCTTCTGGATGAACGCATCGGGATTGTTGCGATAGAGCGCCGCCAGCATCTGCTCGAGCGTGACGCCTTCCGGCATCACGCTTTTCGCGATCTTGCCCAGCGTCTCACCGCGCTCGATCGGGCCGTATTCCTTGCTGCCTGCACTCGGAGCCGCGGGAGCGACGGGCCTGACGGGCGCAGGCGCTGCAGCGGCAACTTTCGGCTGCGGTTCTGGCGCGGGACGCGATTCCGGCACGGCTGCAATGACCGGTGCGGGCGCCGGTGCCGGCGTCACGCCCGGCGGGTCGAGCAGCGCGGTGTATTCGCGCGAAAGTCGTCCCGAGGCCCAGGTCAACTCGACCAGCAGGTCGATGAAAGGCTCGCTGACCATGCGCGACGAGGTGAGCTTGAGGTAATGCTGCCCGTTGGGGCGCCGCTCGAGGGTGAGGCGAGCGCTGGCCAACGACGGGTTGTACTGAAGGTTGGCTGCACGAAAGGCGTCGGGGGATGCAATACGCGCGCTGAGCGAGCCGAGTTCCTCCTTGCTCACCGATACCAGCTCGATCTCCGCAACGAGCGGCTGACCGATCGCGGAAAGGACGTTGAGCCTCCCCAAGCCGGCAGCGCCTGCAACGCACGACAGCGATGCCAACAGCAGTGCCACCAGCAACGTTTTTATGGATTCGCGCACAACGGCACCCTTATGATTTTTAGGGGTAAACAGACTAACATCAATTAGTTAGCGATGCAAGCTAGCATGACCTCTAAGTATTTCATCTGACTGGGCTATTTTTATTCAAGTTTCAGCAAGATAGCTCGCGCCATGCCGCAGGCAGCCAAGGCTTGCCGCTTGAGTGCGCTGCGGCGGAATTGTGGTCACCGGACGGGTTGCGCTTCAAACACCAACCGGTGCCTTGCGACCGGCTGTCCGCGCACGGGACAGCAACGGCACCTGCCCGGTTTCGAGCAGGATGCGCAACATGCGCCGTAACGGCTCGGCCGCGCCCCACAGGAGCTGGTCGCACACCGTGAACGCGGCGAGGTAATCGCCGCCCATGGAAAGCTTGCGCAAGCGACCGACCGGGATATGCATGCGGCCGGTCACTGCGGCTGGCGTCAGCTCGCGCATCGAGCGCTCGCGCTCATTCGGGATGACGCGCACCCAATCGTTGGCCGAGGTAATAATCCCGGTCAGTTCGTCGAGCGGCACGTTCTTCTTCAACTTGATCGTCAGTGCCTGGCTGTGACAGCGCATTGCGCCAACGCGAACGCATAGGCTGTCGACGGGCGTCGCTGGAACGCCGAAGGACTCTCCGCGGCCGAGTATCTTGTTGGTCTCGGCCCCGCCCTTCCATTCCTCGAGCGAGACGCCGTTGCCCATGTCCTTGTCGATCCAGGGAATCAGGTTGCCCGCCAGCGGCACGCCGCCGAAGTTTTCCATCGGCAAAGTGCCGTCGGTCTGCTTGGCCAAAACCCTGCGGTCGATCTCCAGGATCGCAGAAGCGGGATCGGTGAGCAGCTCCTTCACTTCGGCGTTGATCAGCCCGAACTGCGTCAGCAATTCGCGCATGTGCTGCGCACCCCCGCCCGAGGCCGCCTGATAGGTCATGCAGGTCATCCACTCCACGAGGTCGTGCTGGAACAAGCCATGCAGGCCCATCAGCATGCAACTCACGGTGCAATTCCCGCCGATGTAATTCCTGACGCCCTTCGCCAGTGCGCTCTTGATGACCGGCAGGTTGACCGGGTCGAGCACGATGACGGCATCGTCGTTCATCCGCAGCGTCCTGGCGGCGTCGATCCAATAGCCGTTCCACCCGGCCGAGCGCAGTTTCGGGTATATCTCGCTGGTGTAATCGCTGCCCTGGCAGGACAGCAGGACGTCATTCGCGGCAAGCGCCTTCAGGTCGCGCGCGTTCCCGACCGGCGGCACGTCCCTGCCTATCGCCGGCCCTTTGGCCCCGACCTGCGAAGTCGAGAAGAACGTGGGCTCGATCAGGTCGAAGTCGCGCTCCGCCCGCATGCGCTCGATCAACACCGAGCCCACCATGCCGCGCCAGCCGATCAAACCTACAGTAACCATTGCATGAGCCTCGATACCAAGAGGCTCTATTCTATCAAGGGGTTAAGCGTTACGGGCGAAGGGTGATGCAAAAAAACAACAGGAGTGTGCGCCTACAGCGCAGCAACAACGGCATCGCCCATCTCGTGGGTGCCCACTTTCCGGGTTCCAGCCTCGTGAATATCGGCCGTGCGATAGCCCTGCGCCAGCACGGATTTGACCGCCGCCTCTATGCGGTACGCCCATTCGTCCTGATTGAATGTGTAGCGCAGCATCATGGCCGATGAGAGGATCGTAGCCAGGGGATTCGCCACGTTCTTTCCCGCAATGTCTGGCGCTGATCCGTGGCTGGGCTCGTACAGCCCCTTGCCCGCCGCATCGAGCGATGCCGAGGGCAGCATACCGATCGAGCCGGTCAACATCGAAGCTTCGTCCGACAGGATGTCGCCGAACATATTGCCGGTGACAATCACGTCGAACTGCTTGGGCGCACGCACGAGCTGCATCGCCGCATTGTCCACGTACAGGTGCGAGAGCGCGACCTGCGGATATTTTTTCGCCACATCATTGACGACTTCGCGCCAGAAGCGGCTGGTCTCGAGCACGTTTTCCTTGTCCACCGAGCACAGTTTCCTGCCGCGCTTCATCGCGGTGGAAAAGCCGACTTCCGCGATGCGCCGGATCTCGGGCTCGCTGTAGAGCATGGTGTCGTAACCCTCGCGCTCGCCGCGGGCATTGTCGCGCCGCCCGCGCGGCTCGCCAAAATAGATGTCCCCGGTCAGCTCGCGAATGATCATGATGTCCAGACCCGATACTACTTCCGGCTTGAGCGTCGAGGCGCCCACCAGTTCCGGGAACATCAGCGCGGGGCGCAGGTTGGCGAACAGCCCCAGTTCCTTGCGAATGCGCAAGATGCCCTGTTCCGGGCGCTGCGGGCGCGGCAAGGCGTCGTACTTCGGGCCGCCCACCGCACCGCACAGGACGGCGTCGGCTACCTTCGCGAGCTTCAGGCTCGGCTCGGGTAAAGGGTCGCCGTGCGCGTCCACGCCGGCGCCGCCAAACGGCGCTTCCTCCAGTTCGAGCTTGAGCCCGTCGCGCGCGAGCGCCTTCAGCACCTTCACCGCCTGCGCGATGATTTCCGGGCCGATGCCGTCGCCCGCCAGTACCGCAATTTTCATATGAAAAACCTACTTAACCACCATGACGCCAGGAAAATAAAATTCAAATCAATAATCAGAATCTTTCTTGTTCGTTCTTATTCTCCATGGCGTCATGGCGGTTCCCTTCAGCCGAATAACCAGGGCTGCCGCTCGCGGTGCTTTGCCTCGAACGCCTTGATCTCGCCGGCGTGCGTGAGCGAGAGTCCGATCTCGTCCAGACCATTTAACAGGCAATGCTTGGCAAACGGATCGATGTCGAACTTGAAGCTCTCCCCGCCCGGTGCAGTCACCGTCTGGGCCTCGAGGTCCACCGCGAGCCGGTAGCCCTCGGCCCCCTGGATTTCACTGAACAACCGGTCCACGATTCTTGCGTCGAGCTTGATCAGCAACAATCCGTTCTTCAGGCTGTTGTTGTAGAAGATGTCCGCGAAACTAGGCGCGATCACGGCCTGGAAACCGTACTGCAGCATCGCCCAGGGCGCGTGCTCACGGGATGAACCACAGCCGAAGTTCTCGCGCGCGAGCAGCACGGTGGCCCCCCGGTAGCGCGGCTGGTTCAGCACGAAATCAGGATTGAGCGGCCGCTTCGAGTGATCCATGCCGGGCTCGCCGTGGTCGAGGTAACGCCACTCGTCAAAGAGATTCGGGCCGTAGCCGGTGCGCTTGATGGACTTGAGATATTGCTTGGGGATGACCGCGTCGGTATCCACGTTGGCGCGGTCCATCGGCGCCACCAATCCCTCCCTGCGGATAAATTTCTCCATGACGCTCTCAGCGGTCCGCTTTTTTCTGGATCGCCGCGCCGGCCTTTTCCATGTCTTTGCCGAATCCCTTCATGGTCTCGCATCCCGCGAGGGCAACGGCCCAGACCATCAGCACCCATATCGCGATTCGCTTCATGATCACCTCCATCAGCTGAACGTTCGGACATCCACAAAATGCCCAGCGATCGCCGCGGCCGCTGCCATCGCCGGGCTCACCAAGTGAGTCCGCCCGCCCGCGCCCTGCCGGCCCTCGAAATTCCGGTTCGAAGTCGAGGCGCAGCGATCCCCGGGCGAGAGTTGGTCGTCATTCATGCCCAGGCACATCGAGCAGCCCGGCTGCCGCCATTCAAAACCGGCCGCGGTGAAAATCTTGTCGAGGCCCTCCTGTTCGGCCTGCTCCTTCACCAGTCCCGAGCCGGGCACGACGATCGCCAGCTTGATATTGGACGCGACCCGCTTGTCCTTGACCACCTCGGCCGCCGCGCGCAAATCCTCGATGCGGGAGTTGGTGCAGGCGCCGATGAACACCTTGTCGGGCCTGATCTCCGTGATCGGCGTGTTGGGCTTGAGATCCATGTACTTGAGCGCGCGCTCTATCCATTCGCGCTGCACCGGGTCCTTTTCCTGCGCAGGATCGGGCACTCTCCCGCCGATGGTCGTCACCATCTGCGGATTGGTTCCCCAGGTGACCTGCGGCTGGATGCCCGCGGCGTCCAGCGTCACCACCTTGTCGAATTTCGCGCCGGGGTCGCTGACGAGCGTGCGCCAATAAGCGGCCGCCTTGTCCCACATCGCCCCCTTGGGCGCCAGGGGCCGCCCTTTCACGTAGGCGAGTGTCTTCTCGTCCACGGCCACCATGCCGGCGCGGGCGCCCGCTTCAATCGACATGTTGCACAGGGTCATGCGCCCCTCCATCGAGAGCGAGCGGATCGCCTCGCCGGTAAACTCGATGGTGTAGCCGGTGCCGCCGCCGCTGCCGATCTTGCCGATGATCGCGAGAATCACGTCCTTGGCGGTGATGCCGCGCCCGAGCTTGCCGTCCACCACTACCTGCATGCTCTTCGTTTTCTTCATCACCAGGCACTGCGTCGCGAAAACGTGCTCGACTTCGCTCGTGCCGATGCCGAAAGCCAGGCAGCCGAGCGCGCCGTGCGTGCTGGTATGTGAATCGCCGCAGACCAGCGTCATGCCCGGCAGCGTCGCGCCCTGCTCCGGCCCGATGACGTGCACGATGCCCTGCTGCCTGTCGAGAAACGGGAAATAGACCTTGGCGCCGAACTCCTTCATGTTCTGGTCCAGCGTCTCGACCTGCAGACGCGATACCGCGTCTTTGATGCCATCGAGCCCCTGCTCCCAGTTGCGGGTCGGGGTGTTGTGATCGGCGGTCGCGACGACGGAATCCACGCGCCACTGCTTGCGGCCGGCGAGCTTCAGCCCTTCGTACGCCTGGGGGCTGGTGACCTCGTGCACCAGGTGGCGGTCGATGTAGAGCAGCGCCGTGCCGTCCTCGCCCTGGTGCGCGACGTGGCTGTCCCACAATTTGTCGTAGAGCGTCTGTTCCGTTTTCACCGCGTTCATTTGTTGCGTAACCTCATGGAAACCTTGAATTATTACACAGGCTGCCGAGCCGGAACAAGGTTAGTTATTGGTGGTGAGCTTAAGTTTCCAAGCAATCAGCAGCATGCCCGCGAGCGCGCAGGCTGACGCGGCCGTAAATGTAAGCGCCGCGCCGAGCGGCTCCCACGCGTAACCGCTTGCGAGGCTGCCCACGACGCCGCCAATGCCGAAAGTCAGGCTGCCGTAGATCGCCTGGCCACGCGCCTGGTGCCGGCCGCGGAAGAGTTGATGCACGATGCCGATCGCCGCGGCATGAAACGAGCCAAAGGTCGCCGCGTGCAATGTCTGGGCGACGATCAGCAGCACCAGGCTCCCGGCGCCCCAGCCGATCAGGAGAAACCGCGCCACCGCCAGCGCGAAACTCGCTATCAGGATGGCACGCAGCGTATAAGCGGCGTAGAGGCGCGGCAGCCACAGGAAGATCGCGATCTCGCAGACCACGCCGAGCGCCCACAGCCAGCCGGTCAGTCCCTTGCTGTAGCCATGATCCACGAGATGGATCGAGTAGAAGGTGTAATACGGGCTGTGCGCCACCGCCATCAGCGCGCAAGCCACGATCAGTGCGATCACTTCCGGGCGTCTCAACACGCTCGCAATGGGTTGCTGGTCGGCGGCATGCCGCGGCTCCTCCACCTCGGGGATCAACAGGGCAAATGCGAGCGTTCCGGCGAGCGAGGCCAGGACGATCCAGAGCAGCGCGGTCGAGGAATAGAGATCGAGCGCATAGCCCACGCCCACCACCGCGGCGATGTAGCCGATCGATCCCCACAGCCGGATCGCACCGTAGCGCCCGGTGTGCTTGCCAAGATGGGTCAGCGTGACGGCTTCCACCAGCGGCAACGCCGCGCTCAGGAAGAAACCCATCGCCAGGATCACCGCGCAGATCCACAGGAACGATGCGGATGCGAACATGCCAAGCCAGCACAACGCCCCCGCCAGCGTGGTTGCGCGCACCAGGCGAATCTGCCGCCCGCCTGCATCGGCAACCCACCCCCACAGGTGCGGCGCGATGATGCGGGTGAACTGGGGCAGCGCCATCACCACGCCGATTTCGACCGGAGTCAGGCCCGCCTCGACCAGGTAGACGCTGAAGAACGGCGCGAACGCGCCGATATACGCGAAATAGAAGAAGTAGAAACCGGCAAGTCGCCGGTTCGGCATGCCGCGCATGCCGTCAGGCTTCGTCGGGGTCGGGATTCTCGACGGCGGCAGCGGTGCGCAGCTTCGCGATGACGTCATCCGGCGCCTGCGCGGGTATGCGCGGCGTATCGCAGACGACGTCCGCGTTCTGCGCGCGGTGGCGCAGCGCGTGATCCATCAGCGTCAGCGCCATCATCGCCTCGCAGATCGGCGTCGCGCGAATGCCGACGCAAGGATCGTGGCGGCCATGGGTCTCGATGAAGGTCGGGTTGCCGGCTGTGTCGATCGTGCGCCGCGGCAGGCGGATGCTGGAGGTGGGCTTGATCGCCACCCGCACCACGATGCTCTGCCCGGTCGAGATCCCACCCAGTATGCCGCCGGCGTTGTTCGTGAGAAAACCCTCCGGCGTCATCTCGTCGGAATGCTCGGTGCCCTTCTGTTCCACCGCGCGGAAGCCGGCGCCGATCTCGACGCCCTTCACGGCGTTGATGCTCATCATGTTGTAGGCAAGCTCGGCGTCGAGCTTGTCGTACACCGGCTCGCCCCAGCCCACCGGCACGTTGTGAGCCACGGTTGCGATCAGCGCGCCGCAGGAGTCGCCGGACTTGCGCAACCTGTCCATGAACTCTTCAAGCTGCGGCACGAACTCCGCGTTGGCGACGAAGAACGGGTTTTCATACACGTCGTCCCAGGACCGGAACGGGATCTTGACGGGGCCAAGCTGCACCATGTGCCCCTGCACGGTAATGTCGTACTGCTGGCGCAGCCATTTTTTCGCGATCGCCGCCGCCGCCACGCGCACCGCGGTCTCGCGCGCGGACTGCCGGCCGCCGCCGCGATAGTCGCGGATGCCGTACTTCTGCAGGTAGGTGTAATCGGCATGCCCCGGCCGGAACATGTCCTTGATCTTCGAGTAGTCCTTGCTCTTCGCATCGACGTTGCGGATGAGCAAAGCGATCGGCGTGCCGGTGGTCCTGCCCTCGAACACCCCGGAGAGGATTTCGACGGTGTCTTCCTCGCGCCGCTGCGTCACGTGGCGCGAAGTGCCGGGCTTGCGGCGGTCGAGTTCCGGCTGGATGTCTGCTTCGGAGAGCTCCAGTCCGGGCGGGCAGCCGTCCACCACGCAGCCGATCGCGGGCCCGTGGCTCTCCCCGAAGGAGGTCACGCAGAAGAGCTTTCCCAGGGTATTTCCCGACATCGCGCGGCCGCTAGTCCTAATCGGCTGTTGCTGGCTTTACTGCAACAGCCCCTGCTGTAAAGGTGCATGAGGAGAGTATCCCCTCATTTCTCACGGTTAAAACTCGATTAAATTCAATGACGAGTTTAACATAGGGGCACTCACCCAAGGCGCGCCGAGATGGCGAACAAACCCGATCCCGATAAATTGAAAGGCCCCGGCGGCATGTCGATGCGCGAATTGCACGAGCTCGTAAAGAAGGGCCATGCGCGCGACCAGGCAGGCAAGCTGCACAACAAGCTCGCGCAGCCGCAAAACCGGTGGCAGCGCCTGGTGCGTTACGTGTGGGACAAGAACCGTGGCAGGGGCTGACCTCGCTGCCACGGTTTTGGGTTCCGAAAACCGAAGCAAGTTCGCGCGGATCACTTCCAGTCGCCACGCAATGCGAGCACAGTCTGGTGCAACTCTTCCGGCGTCACCTGCTGCGGCGGCAACGGCGCGCTGACCGCCAAGCCGATCTTCGATAGCACACCGCGCCGGAAAGGCCGCGTCATGGCTGCGCCGCCCTTGCGGCTGAAAAAACTGCCCCACAGCCCGCGCAGCGCCAGCGGCACCACCGGCGCAGGCGTGCGCTCGATGATGCGCTTTATGCCAGCACGAAACGGATACATTTCGCCGGTATCGGTGACGCGCCCCTCTGGAAAAATGCCGATGAGATCCCCCGCCTCCAGTCCCCGGGCGATTTCGTCATAGGCCCGCTCCAGCAGCCCGGGATCGTCTCTGGCTGATGCGATGGGGATCGCGCGGCCGGTGCGAAACACGAAGTTGAGCACGGGGATCCGGAAAATACTGTGGTCCATCACGAAGCGGATCGGTCGCCGGCACGCCGCCGCGACAATCAGCGCATCGACGAAGCTCACGTGGTTGCAGACCAGCACCGCTGGGCCCTCCTCGGGAATGTTTTCCAGCCCGCTTTTCTCGAGGCGATAGACCGAATGGATCAGCAGCCATACCAGGAACCGCATCAGGAATTCGGGCACCAGCGTGTAGATGTAAATCGCCACCGCTGCGTTGAGCAGCGCCGTCACCAAAAACAGTTGCGGGATGGTGCAACCGGCCTTGAACAAGGCGATGGCAAGCGCCGCGGCCGCCACGATAAACAGCGCGTTCAGGATGTTGTTGCCGGCAATGATGCGGGAACGGTGGCTCGCCTGGCTGCGGGACTGTATCAGCGCGTAGAGCGGCACGATGTAGAAGCCGCCGAACATGCCGATCAGCAGCAGGTCGGCGAGGATGCGCCAGTGCCCGGCCTCGCGCACGAACTGGCCAAGAGTCACGGGCGCGTCCTGGACATGCGCCGCCAGCACGAAATAGAGATCGACGGCGAAGAGCGTCATGCCGATCGAACCGAACGGCACCAGACCGATCTCGATCTTGTGGCCCGACAATCGCTCGCACAGGAGCGAGCCGACGCCAATGCCGATCGAGAACACGACCAGGAGCAGCGTCACCACCTGCGCGTCACCCACCAGTATGTTCTTGCTGAGATTGGGGAACTGCGTCACGAACATGGCGCCGAAAAACCAGAACCACGAGATGCCGAGTATCGACAGGAACACCGTCCGGTTCCCGCGCATGAACTGGAAATTGCGCCAGGTCTCGGTGAACAGATTCCAGTTGATCCTGAGTTGAGGATCGGCGGCAGGCGCAAGCGGTATGGTGCGGCTCAACAGCAGGCCGGCGGCCGAAAGCGCGACGGTCGTAAACGCAATGCCCGCGATGCCCCAGCCCGCCTGGCTCACCACCCAGCCCCCGAGCATCATGCCGGCCAGGATGGCAATCGAGGTCCCGGTCTCGACCAAGGCATTGCCGCCGACCAGTTCGTGTTCCTTCAATTGCTGGGGCAGGATCGCGTATTTGACGGGACCAAACAGCGCCGATTGCATGCCGCCGAGGAACAGGGCGGCCAGCAGCAGAGGCAGGCTGTGCATGAAGAAACCAACGGCGCCGAGCATCATCACCGCCAGCTCGATCGCCACCGTCACGCTGATCAGGCGTGACTTCTCGTACTTGTCGGCCAGCTGGCCGGCCGTCGCGGAGAACAGAAAGAACGGCAGGATGAACAGCGCCTGCGCCACGTTTTGGAGCACGTCGCTCGACCAGGTCGTGAACGACGCCGTCTGATAGGCGAGCAGGATGACCAGCGCCTGCTTGAAAACGTTGTCGTTCAGCGCCCCCAGGAACTGAACGCCGAAGAACGGCGCGAAGCGGCGCTCCCGCAATAGTGCGAACTGGGTGGTTTCGCTCATGCCCCCCGCCCCTTTCCCGCAGCACCCGCCCGCGCGGGCGTCACCGGCAGGTAACTTTCAACGCACCCGGCCCAGCATCGCTTTCAGAAACTCCACGCCCCAGGCGACGCCGAAGCCGTTGACATCGGTCGCGACCGCCCCGAGACCGCCCTTGCACTTGGCGGATGACAGGTCCATGTGCAGCCACGGCCGGGAGTCGGTGAAGCGCTTGAGAAAGCGCGCGGCAAGGATGTGGTCCGCCTCGCCTTCCATCGTGCACTGCTTCACGTCGGCGATCTCGCTGTCGAGCGCCGCGTCGTAATCCTCGTCCATGGGAAAAGCGCACACCCGCTCGCCGGCCGTTTTGCCGGCTGCAATCGCGCGGCGGGCGATCTCGTCACGAGTGGCGAAGATGCCGCTGTAACGGCTGCCGACCGCGACGTGCATGCTGCCCGTCAGGGTCGCGAAATCCACGACCAGGTCGGGTTTCGCGCGCGCGGCAAGCGCCAGCGCATCCGCGAGCACCATGCGCCCCTCGGCGTCGGTGTGCACGATCTCGATGGTGGTGCCGTTCAGCGCTGTGACCACTTCGTTCTGGTGATAGGCGCGGGCGCTGATATCGTTGCGCGCGATCGCCATCCAGCAGTCGATCTGGACCGGCAGCTTGATTTCGGAAGCCGCCGCCAGGATGCCCAGCGCCACCGCGGAGCCGTTCATGTCCTTGTGCATGCCCTGCATGTGGCGGGCGGACTTGAGGTTGTGGCCGCCGGTGTCGAAGCAGATGCCCTTGCCGACCAGGGCGATGGTTTTTTTTGCGTGGGGATGACGGTAGCGCAGGTGCACGATCGCCGCATCCTCCTCCGCGCTGCCCTGCGCCACAGCGACAAACGCGCCGGCGCCCAGCTTGCGCAGGCGCTTCACGTCGTATTCCTCGTGGCGCCAGCCGCGCTCGCGCGCGAGGCGCCCCACCTGCTTGCGGTAGGCTCCCGGCGTCAGCTCGTTGGGCGGCAGCACCGTGAGGCTGCGGCATAGCAGGTTCCCCTCTGCAACCGCGCGCTGCCCGGAAAATCCGTCCGGCGCCCTGTATCCGCACAGCCGGATCAACTGCAGCGCCGCCCCGTCGGATTTTTTCTTGCGCTCGGGCAACCGCGCGCCGTTGACCCACGCCGCATAAACAGCAAGCTCCGCGGCATGACGCCGCCGGGCGGCAGGCCCGAACACGCCGATCGCGATTTCCTCCGGCTTCTCGTCCAGCAGCAAGATGAGGCCCTTGCGCAGCAGGGTCTGTTGCTCGAACACCGATTGCGCAGGATCGAGCATGACCCAGGACGCCAGCAGACCTCGATCGAGTTCAACCGTGACCGGCGACTTGGCAAGATCGGCGAGTTTCTTTTTCCGTCGCGATAGCGTCGCCGACAGCGCCTCCATGCCGGGCGCGCCGCGCAAGCCTTCGAGCGAGGCTGCCATTGGCAAAACACAGAGCGCGTGTTTCGTTCGCTTCAGATCGGTGGCGGACAAAAGCGCCGCGCTTTGCTCCAGCTTCGCCAGCATGAGAAACCCTAACTCATTGATTGATAAGAGCGAGAATTATACCCCCCTGAAAACCTGCTCTGCCGCTTCGCCGTAGCAGGTTTTCAAATTTACGGAGCGCCCAGCTTACAATAGTGAACATGACACATCTGTTGGTCGCACTCATGCTGCTCCTGCCGTTTGGCGCTCCATCCGCGGAGGACATCGTGACGCTCGCCACGCGCGGGGGCGTGACCCAGCCCTATCTGCTGTCGGCGCCGGCAGCGGGTAAGGCGCTCGCGGTGGCTGTATTGTTTCCTGGCGGCTTGGGGAAAACCGACCTCGAGCGCGAGGCCGGGCGCGCGTCGCTCGATCGGGGCAACTTCCTGGTGCGCACGCGGCGAATGTTCTCCGCCCTTGGCATCGCCGCGGTGGTGATGGACGCCCCTTCCGACCAGCCCAACGGCATGGAGGACGAGTTTCGATTGGGCGAAGCGCACACCGAGGACATCGGACGAGTGGTGGCGGACCTGAAGAAACGCTTTCCCGGCCTGCCCGTGTTCCTGGTGGGCACCAGCCGCGGGACGATATCTGCCGCAGCAGCAGGCAACCGCCTCGGGAAAGCCGTGGACGGTGTGGCCTTGACCTCTTCTCTGTTTCTGGCCGCCAGCCGGCGGCCGGGGCTGAGCCAGTTCGATTTTTCGACCATCTCATCGCCGCTGCTGTTTGTGCACCACGTGAACGATGGCTGCACCTATACGCCGTATTCCTCGGCGAAGCGCCTCTCCGACCGCTACCCGCTGGTGTCGGTTTCCGGGGGCGCGCCGCCGCAATCCAAACCCTGCGAAGCGATGAGCGAGCACGGGTTCCTCGGGCGGGAAGCGGAAACCGTGGGCGCGATTGCGAAGTGGATGCTGAAGCAGCCCTACCCCCGCGAAATCAACTAGAATCCGGTGTGACGGGATCGTCGCGCTGTCCGCTCAATCCACAATCCTCGCCCCTCAATCCTGCACTAATGCGTCAGTACCTGGACCTGATGAGGCACGTGCTGGAGCACGGCGCGCGCAAGAGCGACCGCACCGGTACCGGCACGCTCTCTCTCTTCGGTGCGCAGCTTCGTTTCGATCTCGCCGCCGGGTTCCCGCTGCTCACCACCAAGAAGGTGCACCTCAAGTCCATCCTCCACGAGTTGCTGTGGTTTCTGAAAGGAGACACCAACACCCGCTACCTGAAAGAGAACGGCGTCACCATCTGGGACGAATGGGCGGACCAGAACGGGAATCTCGGCCCGGTCTATGGCCACCAGTGGCGCTCCTGGCCGGCGCCCGACGGGTCCCGCATCGACCAGATCGGACAGGTGCTCGAGCAGCTGCGCAAGAACCCCGACTCCCGGCGCATGATCGTCTCGGCGTGGAACGTCGCCGACCTGCCGAAGATGGCGCTCCTGCCGTGCCACGCCTTTTTCCAGTTCTACGTCGCGGAGGGGCGCCTGTCCTGCCAGCTCTACCAGAGGAGCGCCGACCTCTTCCTCGGCGTGCCGTTCAACATCGCCTCCTACGCGCTGTTGACGCTGATGGTGGCGCAGGTGTGCGGGCTCAAGGCGGGTGATTTCGTGCATACCTTCGGCGACACGCATCTTTATCTCAACCACCTCGACCAGGCGCGCGAGCAGCTCTCGCGCGAGCCCCGCCGGCTGCCGGTGATGAAGCTCAACCCGGCGGTCAAGGACCTCTTCCAGTTCCAGTACCAGGATTTCACCCTCGAGAACTACGACCCCCATCCCGCTATCAAGGCGCCCATCGCCGTGTAACGGCGAACGTTCCGAGTTCCGAGTTCCGAGTTCAAAGTTCAAAGTTAAAAATCGAAAATCGGAGCCTTGAACCATGAACCCGGCGCCTTGAACCTTGAACCCGGAACCCGGAACCCGGAACAGCGACACGCCGCGCGTGTCGCTCATCGTGGCCATGGCGAAAAACCGCGTGATCGGCGCCAACGGGGCGATCCCCTGGCACCTGCCCGAGGAGCTGAAGCGGTTCAAGCGCCTCACCCTGGGCCACCACATCATCATGGGCCGCAAGACCTGGGAGTCGATCGGGCGCCCGCTGCCCGGCCGCAGCTCGGTGATCGTCTCGCGCCAGCGCGGCTACAGCGTGCCGGGCGCAAAGATCGCGCATTCGCTCGACGAGGCGGTCGCCGCCTGCGGCAATGACAGCGAAATCTTTGTGATCGGCGGGGCCGAGCTCTACGCTCAGGCGCTCCCGCGCGCGGGGCGTCTTTATCTCACGACCATTGATGCCGAAGTCGCGGGAGACACCCTCATGCCGGAATTCGATCTGGCCGGCTGGCGTGAAGTGTCTGCTTCGCCCTTCCCGGCCGACGCTCAGCACCAATACTCTTTCCGGTGCGTAGTTTACGAACGAGACCACCGATGAACACGGCAGGTGTCACCCCCCTCGGTTCCTCTCCCCTTGCGCTCCAAGGGACGGGGGATGGGTTGACCCCTCCCCCTCAGAGGGAGGATTGGAGTGGGGGTGGCTGGAATAGCCGTTTCGGCGTTTATCTGCGTTTATCTGCGGTTGCATTGCTGCTTGCCTTGGGCTGCGCAGCCAGCGCTCAGGACCAGGTCAGCGTCGAAGACCTCAAGGTGCGCGCGGGCGCGGGCGACCGGTCCGCGACGCGCCAGCTCGCCGAGATGCACTATCTCGGCCGGGGCGGCGTCGAGCAGAACTTCAACGAGGCCGCCCGCTGGTACGAAATTCTCGCCAAGCAGGGCGACGCGCGCGCGCAGACCAGCCTCGGCCTCATGTACGCGCGCGGCTACGGGGTCGCGAAGAACCTGGAGACCGCGCGCAAATGGTGGAGCTTCGCCGCCGCCCAGAACGATCCCGGCGCCCAGTTCAATCTCGGCGTGATCTATGCCAGCGGCGAGGGCGTTGCCCTGGATTACCCCCAGGCGGTGCAGTGGCTCAGTCGCGCGGCGCAACGCGGCCACATCCAGGCGCAGCACAACCTCGGCCTGCTCTACTACGAAGGCAAGGGCGTCGAGCGCGACCTGGTGCGCGCCTACTTCTGGGTCAAGGTCGCGGCGCTGCAGGGCGACGACGTATCACAGGAAACCTTGAAACTCGTCGGCCAGGGCATGAGCGCGGGCGAGGTGAGGCAGGCTGACAGCCAAGCCGACGAGTGGATGAAGAAGTACAAGAAGATCGTCGGCCAATAAAAAAGCGGGCGTCAGCCCGCTTTTTTATTGGTGAAGATCCGCCTAGATGACTCGCACTTCCGGCAGCGGGAAACCGTTGAAGTTGCTGGCGTAGGCGGTGGTGTAGGCCCCCGCGTTGGCAATGTAGATGAAATCGCCCTCGCGCAGGTCCTCGGGATACATCTCGTCCCGCATGCACACGTCCACCGAATCGCAGGTGGGCCCCGCCACGTTCCAGGGGATGAGTTTGCCATTGCGGTCGGTCTGCACGTCGTAGCGCAGGCCTTCGGTGGTCTCGATGACGCCGCCGAACACGCCGGCGTCCCAGTACATCCAGCGCTTGCCCGAGCGGGTCGCGGTGCCAACCACCCGGCAGACGAAGTAGCCGGCATCGGACACGAAGTAGCGGCCAGGCTCGGCCATCACCCGCACGTCCTGGGGCACGTCGCGCAGGGCGTGGTTCACCACCTCGGCGATCTTTTCGATCGAGGGGATGGGCTTGACGTGTCGCACCGGGTAGCCGCCGCCGATATTGAGCAGCCGCGGATTCAATCCAGCCAGGCGCATCTTCTTGAACACCCGCTTGGCGCTCTGGATGCCGACCCGCCAGTTTTCCGGGTTGCGGCATTGGGAGCCGACGTGGAAGGTCACCCCGGCAAGGTCGGCCTTCAACGCCGCCGCTTCGGCAATGACCCCGTCCACCTCGCCCGGCTTCATGCCGAACTTGCCGGCGAGCGGCCAGTCGCTGCCGACGTTGGGGGCCTCGATGCGGACGTAGAGCTTGGCATCGGGCTTGATGCTGTGGATCTTGCGCAGCTCCTCGAGGCTGTCCAGGACGAACCACTCGACGCCCTTGGCTGCGGCATACTCGATGTAAGCCCGCGACTTCATCGGGTTGCTGTAAAAGATCTCGGCGGCCGGCACCCCCAGCTCGAGCAGCATGTCGAGCTCGGCGATCGAGGCGATCTCGAAGCCGGTGCCCTCTTCGATCAACGCCTTGAGAACCCGGGGATCCGGATTGGCCTTGACCGCATAGTGCGGGTGGACCCGCGGCATGGCGGCCTTGAAGCGGCGGACCTTGGTGCGAACGATGCTGCTGTCTACCAGCAGGAAGGGCCGGGTATAGCCCTGCTTGAGCGCTTTGCGGACGTGCTTGAAGTCCAGGCGGACTTCGGGATGGGTATCGAAGAGTTGGGGCTGTTCGGTTTCGGGGGCGGGGGGCTGCGGGTTCTTGAGGGCGACAGGGCGCACGGACATCAATACTCTCCTTGAGACCTAGGTTTCCGGTACGTCTAGAACCACGACTTCCGCCGCCAGGCGGCTCTTGCTTGCCATCGTCATGCTGTCCGCCTTCAATCTCTCGTCCGCGTCACAAAATTGTAAAACTTCAGCGAATTATAGGAGTGCGGTACCAGGAAGCAAGCATTTCTTCAAATTTTTCCAAAAAATCCCGAGTGCGCGTGTCGTGTACGCAACGGTCGGGAAGCCGTCGGTGGCGGCAAATCGGCGCCGGAAAGCTGGCGGCGGAGGCGAGAGAGGAGAAACAAACTCGAGACGGTTGATGAGTGCAGGATGATGGGAAATGGAATCCGAACACGACGTAATCCCGACTTCGATATTCAGTCAGCTGCCGGTCAGCCGGTCATTGAGTGGCGGCATTCAGGCCGTCCGCTCCAATGGCCGGAGATAAACCGGCGTGAAGCGTCCGGGTTTATCAGGATTTATCAGACTTTCGGCGGCGTGACGCCCACCTGCCCCTGGTACTTGCCGCCCCGGTCCTTATAGGAAGTCTCGCAGACATCCTCCGCCAGGGCCTCGATGAAGATGACCTGCGCGACCCCCTCGTTGGCGTAGATCTTGGCCGGGAGGGGGGTGGTATTCGAGAATTCCAGCGTCACGTAACCCTCCCACTCCGGCTCCAGGGGAGTGACGTTGACTATGATCCCGCAGCGGGCATACGTGCTCTTTCCCAGGCAGATGGTGAGCACGTTGCGGGGGATGCGGAAGTATTCGACCGTCCGGGCCAGCGCGAAGGAGTTGGGCGGGATGATGCAGACGTCGCTCTTCAGGTCGACGAACGAGTTCGGGTCGAAGTTCTTAGGGTCGACGATGGTGCTGTTCAAGTTGGTGAAGAGCTTGAATTCGTCCGAGCAGCGAATGTCGTAGCCGTAGCTCGAGGTGCCGTAGGAAACCACCTTCCTGCCCTTCACCTCCTTGATCTGGTTGGGCTCGAAGGGCTCGATCATGCGGGCTTCGCGCGCCATGCGGCGGATCCAGCGGTCCGATTTTATTGACATCGGTATAAAGAGTTAAAAATTGAGTGTCGAGTCTGTCAGCAGCAGCGAATTATAAGCCGCCTGAGACCCGCACGAACTCCCTGTCCGTCGGAAATCTTGTGCTGAGGCGAGCGTTGAGCGGCGCCTACGGATGGTCCGCTCGAACGCGAGCAGACCGCGGCTGCGCGAGAGCGTCTGCCCCGGTCAGGTGTTCTGGACGACGATCTTGGGGAACGCCGCGGTGTGGTCCTGGGCCTTCTCGGCGATCTTGACCGCGATGCGGCGCGCGATTCTCTTGTAGAGCTGCGCCACCTTGCCGTCGGGGTCGGCAACGACGGTCGGCTTGCCGGAATCCGCCTGCTCGCGGATCTGGATATCGAGCGGCAGCGACCCCAGCAACTCGATGTTGTAATCCTTGCCCATCCGCTCCCCGCCCCCTTCACCGAAGATGTGCTCCTCGTGGCCGCACTTCGAGCACACGTGCGTGCTCATGTTCTCGACGATGCCGAGGATCGGGATGCCAACCTTCTCGAACATCTTGAGCCCCTTGCGGGCGTCCAACAGGGCGATGTCCTGGGGCGTGGTGACGATGACGGCGCCGGTCACCGGCACGCGCTGCGCCAGCGTCAGCTGGATGTCCCCCGTGCCCGGCGGCAGGTCCACGACCAGGTAGTCCACGACCCGCCACTGCGTTTCGTTCAGCAGCTGTTCCAGCGCCTGGGTCACCATCGGGCCGCGCCAGACCATCGGCGTCTCCACGTCGATCAGGAAACCGATGGACATGGCCTGCAGGCCGTGGCCTTCCATGGGCTGCAGGGTCTTGCCGTCGCGCGACTCGGGCCGGCCGCGGATGCCGAGCATGGTGGGCTGGGAGGGGCCGTAGATGTCGGCGTCCAGCACTGCAACCGATGCGCCTTCGGCAGCGAGCCCGAGCGCCAGGTTCACCGCCACCGTGCTCTTCCCCACGCCGCCCTTGCCGGAAGCCACCGCGATGATGTTCTTGATGCCGGGCACCAGCTTCACGCCGCGCTGGACCGCGTGCGGGACGATTTTTATCTGCACGCTCACGTTCACGCTGCCGACGCCCGCAATGTCCTTAAGCGCCCTGGTCACATCCGCGCGGATCGGCTCGACCTGGGTCTTGCCGGGATAGCCCAGCAGGATTTCCACCGACACCTTGTCGCCTTCCACCTTGAGATTGCGCGCCGACTTGGTGGAAACGTAGTCCTTATGGGTGTTGGGATCGATCAGGTTCTTCAGCGCTTCCTGAACCTGCTGCTCGGTCACTGCCATGGTTTCCTGCCCCGTTTTAAGTGTAGGGCGCGATTCTAGTCGATTCGGCCCGCCGCGCCTATCAAGAACGCGCTAAACCCTTCTGGCGGCAAGGATTTATCGGTTACAATCCAGCGCTTATGACACGCAGGATTTTCGTCACGACGGCCCTCCCCTACGCGAATGGGCCGTTCCACATCGGCCACATCATGGAGTACATCCAGGCCGATATCTGGGTGCGCTTCCAGCGCATGCAGGTGGAAAAGGACGGGTTACCCCGTGAGGTGCACTTCATCGGCGCCGACGACGCGCACGGCGCGCCGATCATGCTGGCCGCGGAGAAGGCCGGGAAATCGCCCGAGGCATTCATCGCCGAGGTCGCAAAGGGACGCAAGCAGTATCTCGACGGCTTCCACATCGAGCACGACAACTGGCATTCGACCCACTCGAAAGAGAACACCGAGCTCTCGCAAGATCTCTACCGCCGACTCAAGACGAAGGGGCTTATTTATTCGAAGACGATCGAGCAATTCTTCGACCCGGTCAAAGGGATGTTCCTCGCCGACCGTTACATCAAGGGCGAGTGCCCCAACTGCGGCGCGAAAGACCAGTACGGAGACGCCTGCGAGAATTGCAGCTCGGTTTATTCGCCCACGAAGCTGAAGAACCCCTACTCGACGCTGTCGGGGGCCACGCCGGTGATGAAATCATCGGAGCATTACTTCTTCAGGCTCTCGGACCCGAAGTGCAAAGAGTTCCTGCGCGAGTGGGTCCACCAGCCGGGGCGGTTGCAGTCTCAAGTCGCCAACAAGGCGAAGGAATGGCTGGAAGGCGAGGACGAGAAGACGCTCGCCGACTGGGACATCTCGCGCGACCCGCCTTATTTCGGCATCCGGGTCCCGGATATCCAGGAGGAAAAGTATTTGTACGTCTGGCTGGACGCCCCGATCGGCTATTTCGCGAGCCTGAAGCACTATTGCGACCGCAAGGGCATCGATTTCCGCGCCATCGTGAAGCCCGGCAGCGACACCGAGATGGTCCATTTCATCGGCAAGGACATCATCTACTTCCACACGCTGTTCTGGCCGGCGATGCTCGAATTCTCCGGCCACTACAAGACGCCGGACCAGGTCAACGTGCACGGCTTCATCGGCGTGTCGGGCGAGAAGATGTCCAAGTCGCGCGGCACCGGCATCGACCCGCTGCGCTACCTCAAGCTCGGCATGAACCCCGAGTGGCTGCGCTACTACATCGCCGCCAAGTTGAACGCCAATGTCGAGGACCTGGATTTCAATCCCGATGACTTCATGGCGCGGGTCAATAGCGACTTGATCGGAAAATACGTCAATATCGCGAGCCGGGCGGCCGGGTTCATCTCCAGGACGTTTGACGGGAAGCTCCATAAGTTCCCGGCCGGCCGAATCAATCCACAATCCAGCTGGGCCGCGGCAGTTGGATCGGAAGGCGCGATCGCCGAGGCCTATGAAACGCGCGAATTCGGCAAAGTCATCCGCGAAGTCATGCGTGTCGCAGATATCGCGAATCAACGCTTCGACCAGAAAAAGCCCTGGGAACTGGCGAAAGGCACGGGCGAGCAACTGGAGGAACTGCACCGGGTATGCACTGAAGCGCTTGATGCATTCTTCGTCCTGACGGTCTATCTCGCGCCTATTCTTCCGGCTGTTGCAGCAACGGTTGCCAGGGAACTATTCGGGCTCGAACGCGAGTTAACATTCGAAGATTGCAAGTTTCGGCCGGACAGCATTCGTCCGTACCGGCACCTCATGACCCGCGTCGACGAGAAGCAGCTCGATGCACTGTTCGAAATCGAAAAGGAACCAACGATGACATCTACCCCCCCATCCCAGCCTTCCCCCGCCGGGGGGGAAGGAGCGGTCGGTGGCGCCCCGCAAATCACGATTGATGACTTCAATAAGCTGGATTTGCGGATCGCCAGAATAGTGACGGCCGAACCGATCGAGGGCGCGGACAAGCTGCTCAAGCTCACGCTCGATGTCGGAAGCGGAACAAAGACCGTGTTCGCCGGCATTAAGTCGGCTTATGATCCCGAAAAGCTCAAAGGGAGGCTCACGGTCGTGGTCGCCAACCTCGCCCCGCGCAAGATGAAGTTCGGCGTCTCTGAGGGCATGGTGCTCGCCGCTTCCGGCGACAGCCCGGGGATCTTTCTGTTGAGCCCGGACTCCGGCGCCGAACCCGGAATGCGTGTGAAATAATCAGCCACCGAGATCACAGAGAACACAGAGGATGCAAAATCAATTTTCCAATCGGGCTATTTCTCGTTTTTTCTCTGTGAACTCCCTGTCCTCTGTGGCTGGATGGGGTTTTTGTCGGCGTTCATCGGCGTTCATCGGCGGCTAATTACAGCTCTTAACCCATGCAAGCCACCAACAACCGCACCCTGATCTGCAGCGTCGTGTTTCTCGACATCGTCGGCTATTCGAAGAAGCCGGTGTCCGAGCAGATCCAGATCAAGGAGCGGCTGAACGAGCTGCTGACCGAGGCGCTCAAGAATGTCGCGGTCAACGACCGCATCATCCTCGACACCGGCGACGGCGCCGCGCTCTCCTTCATCGGCGACCCGGAAGATGCGCTCTTCGTGAGCCTCACGCTGCGCGACGCGCTCGCCGGCCCGCAACCCGAGGGCCCGGAGATGAAGGTGCGCATCGGCATCAACCTCGGCCCGGTCAAGCTGGTGAAGGACATCAACGGGCACCCCAACATCATCGGCGACGGCATCAACGTCGCGCAGCGCGTCATGAGCTTTGCCGGGCCGGGGGAGGTCCTCGTGTCGCGCTCCTACTACGAGGTGGTGTCCTGCATGTCCGAGGAGTACGTGAAGCTCTTCCATTACGGGGGCTCGCGCACCGACAAGCACGTGCGCGAGCACGAGGTCTACGCGGTGCTGGCCTCCGGTGAAACGCTGCAACGGGTTGCCGCCGCCACGGACACCCGGTTGAAAAAGAAGTCCCCCGACCACAGCGGGGCCGTCGTGATCGACAAGCTGTCCCAGTCCGCTTCTTACGTCACGACCAATCTGCGCCGCAAGCCGCGGCTCGGCACCGCGTTTGCCGTTATCGCCATACTCGCTGTTGCGGTCGGGTTGCGGGCGAACCGCCAGCCGCCCGCACCCGTGGCAAAAACCTCCCCGCCAACCAGAGTCACCGCGGCGCCGACACCCGCCCCGGCGAAGCCGGCCGCCAAGGAGACTGCCAAGTCTCCGGCCGTCGAAAAATCCGCTGCGACGCCGGCCCGGGAAAAAGCGCCAGCCGTGCAGGCAAAGAAACCGCCGAGCGCCCCTCCCGCTGCCACAGCAGCCAAACCTCCCGTTACGGCAGCCCCTGCAGCCAGATCCGGGTCCGAGGCGAAACCGTCCACGTCGGGCGGTAGCGGCACGTTGTTGTTCACCATCAGGCCGTGGGGCGAGATCTATGTCGATGGCAGGCACGAGGGCGACGTGCCCCCCGTGTACGAGTTACGCATCGCCGCGGGCCGGCACCGGCTGGAAATCCGGCACCCCGAGTTCCCCCCGTATATCCAGACGGTGGATGTCAGCCCTGGAGCGAAGATTCAAATCCGGCACCAGTTCCAGCCCAAAGCACAACCGATTCCGATCCCTCTGCCATGGAAATGAACATGCTTGGCCGTTACGAGATCCTTGCCGAGCTCGGCAAGGGCGCGATGGGAGTCGTCTACCGCGCGAACGACCCCCTGCTCAGCCGGACGGTCGCCATCAAGACCGTCAACATGTCGACGGATGCGGACGAGAAAGAGGAGTACGAGGCGCGCTTCAACCAGGAAGCCCGGGCCGCGGGCGGGTTGAATCATCCCAACATCGTCACCATCCACGATATCGGCAGGAGCGGCAACGTCGCCTACATGGCGATGGAATTTCTCGAAGGCAAGGAGTTGCGCTCGCTGATGAAGCCCGGCGAGCCGCTTGTCACCGCGCTCGCGCTCGAGATCGCGGCCCAGGTGGCGGAAGGCCTCGCCTACGCCCACCAGCACGGCGTCGTTCATCGCGACGTGAAGCCCGCCAACATCATGATCCTCGACAGCGGCATAGCGAAAATTACCGACTTCGGCATCGCGCGCATGCGCTCGGCCGAGGTGAAGACGCAGACCGGGATCGTGATGGGCTCGCCGCGCTACATGTCGCCGGAGCAGGTCGCAGGCAAGCGCGCCGAGCCGCGCTCTGACATCTTCTCGCTGGGCGTGATCTTCTACGAAATGCTCACCGGCAAGCCGGCATTCACCGGGGAGGACGTGACCTCGGTCATGTACCAGATCCTCAATCTCGTGCCGCCGCCGCCCAGCTCGATCAATCCGGAGGTCCCGGCGGTGCTGGATTTCATCGTCGCCAAGGCGCTCGCCAAGACCGCCGAGGACCGCTACCAGGATGCAGCCGAATTAGCCCGCGACCTGCGCGACAGCACAATACAGGTGTCTGCCACCACGCGGCCGTCCTCGATTGCGCGTCCGGCCGCGCAACCGAGACTGAACCAGGAGGCGGCGCAGGCGCTGGCGCGCACGCTGCCCGGCGAGCGGCGTGACGATGGGACATTGGAAGTTTCGGGGCCCGCCCCGGCCCTGGGGTTGTCCAAGGCTTTCAACTCCCTCGACGCGACGATGAAGCTGGCCGCGTACACCGGCATGGCCGACGCGATGAAGGACGTCGCCGGCGCCAACAGCTCGGTCAAGGAGGCGCGGGCGATGGTGAGCGCGATGCGCAGGGGGCCGGGCTGGAGCACGCAGGACAAGCTCGTCTTCGCGGCGAGCATCACCGTTGCGATCATCGTCGGGGCCATCATCGTCTTAACCTGACAGACCACCACCTCTCACCGCGGAGGACGCAGTGGACGCGGGGGAAGAGCAGATCGAATCACGATTCACGAATCACGATTCACGCACTTGAAGATAGTAAGCATCGAAGCCATCGCGATTGACATCCCGCTGACGAAGAACTTCGGCGGCAGCACCTATTCCGTTCTCAAGCGCTCCACCGTCATTACCCGCGTCCGGACCGACGAAGGGCTCACGAGCGAGGTCTACAACGGCGACAACCGCAGCCACGGTCGCGAGATCGTGCGCCTGATCCACGAAGCGCTCGCGCCGCGCGTGAAGGGCATGGACATCCTCGAGGTCGAGCGGGCATGGCAGGCCATGTTCGACCTCACTCACACCAGCGGCGAACTGAAGATCCTGCTCGAAGCGATCGCGTGCGTGGACTGCGCGCTATGGGACCTCGTCGGAAAAGCGCGCGGGAAGAGCGTGCGCGACCTCCTCGGCGGCGACCGCGACCGCCTGCCCATCATCTCCATCGGCGGCTACTACCGGGAAGGCAAGACGCTCGCTGACATCGGGCGAGAGATGGAGCTGTATCGGGCCGCCGGTATGGCCGGCTGCAAGTTCAAGGTCGGGGGGCTCGCGCCGGCCGAGGATTTCAAGCGGGTCGAGGCCGCGCGCAAGGCGGCCGGGCCCGATTTCCTGCTGGTGGTGGACGCCAACCGCGGCTGGAACGTGCACGACGCGATCCGCTTCGCGCAACTCGTCGAGCCGCTCGACATCGGCTGGTTCGAGGAGCCGTGCCACTGGTACGACGACGCGGCGCTGATGGCGCGCGTGCGCCAGGCGACCCGCATCCCCGTCACCGCCGGCCAGTGCGAGATCACCAGCCACGGCGTGCGCCGGCTGGTGGACGCGGGTGCGGTGGATTATGTGAACTTCGACGCCTCCGAAGGCGGCGGCGTCACCGACTGGCGCCGCGCGGCGGAGATCTGCCGCAGCGCCGGGGTGCGGATGGCGCACCACGAGGAATCCCAGATCTCCCGGCAACTGCTCGCCGGCGTGCCGCACGGCACCTACGTCGAGTGTTTCGCCGACCCCGAGCGCGACCCGGTGTGGCAGGCGATGTGGGCCAACCGCCCGGCGGTCAGGGACGGGATGATGGAAGTCGGAAGCGAGCCCGGCTTCGGCATCCAGCTCGACTGGAAGATGGTGGAGCGCTATCGCGTTGCCTGATGCAATAACCTCTCACCGCAGAGGACGCAGAGGACGCGGAGGAAAACAAGAACATAATGAGCCGCAGATAAACGCAGATAGAACTCAAGAATCCTTCTGCCTTCTGCCTTCTGCCTTGTTATTTTTCGCCGCCGATGAACGCCGATAGACGCCGATAAGATCAAAAAACTTCAGCCACAGAGAACACAGAGGGCACAGAGAAAAAACAAGAAAGAATAGACAGGATTAACAAGATTTACAGGATTAACACTAACGGCAAAGTCTTTCTTAACTCCTCATCCCTCATCCCTCCGCCCTGATCCCTGCGTTATTGAACCGCCGAGACGCCGAGAGATTCAAAGATCGAAAAACTAAACGTTCATGCTAGGTGTGAGGGTGAAGACACGGGCGACCCGAGCGGCACCCTTCAAGTCACCACGCCGGAGCGCATCGCGCACATCGTCCAGCTTGTGCGCGTCGGCTACTGACAGATAAGGCCCCCAGCCGCCTTCATCTTCGAGGAGTTCAACCTCGACTTCGGCGGCATACTTCCCCTCATGAACCAGCTTTTTGCGGCGCTTAGTGCTCATGGGCGTCTCCTCAGAAAATCATTCTCCCACAGCTTGGGGTCCGGGCCCTCGTCCCCGCGTGTTGAACAGCTACGGCTTCGCCTGTTCGAACACGCGGAGTTAAACCGGCGCACCGCGTCCGGATTTGACGGCGCTTGGCGGTCTTGGCGGTTCAGTTCCTGATCTTGTCTGGCCTTATTTTTTCGCCAGCGCGATATTGACCTCGTCGGGAAACGCCACACCATCGCCATCGGCGTAGGGCTGCAATTCCGTCCTGACCTGCCTGGCTAACGCAGCGCGCTGCCCCTCGCTTAATGCCGCAAGCGCGCCGGCCACGGGACTGCTGGAAAGATGCCCGATGACAAAGGTTTCGATGGCGGGCAAGCGTATGGTCATTGCCTGCGGACGAATCTGTATCGCATGGAAGCCGGCCTCGAGGAGCATGCGGTGCATTGCCTCGGCATCCGGCACCACCCTCGAGGCACGATACTTGCTGGCGACTTCCACGCCCGCGAATCGCTCCAGCGCGTCTCCCGCGGCAACGTTGTACGGGCTGGCTGATTTCCAGACGCTCAGCAGCGCGCGTCCGCCGGGGACGAGAACACGGTGCATTTCGCGTAATGCCGCGAGCCTGTCGGGAAAAAATTGCAGGCCTTGCTGGCACAGGACGGCGTCGAACGAAGCGTCCGGCAGTTCCATGGCCACCGCGCTGCCTTCGACCCAGTGGATGGCCGCACCCGGCGCGGGCGGCATGGCACGAGCGACGGCCAGCATCCCGGCATTGAAATCGAGCCCGGTGACCCGCCCAGTTGGTCCCACTTGAGCGGCCGCAAGGCGTGCAACCACCCCGGTGCCACACGCGAGATCCAGCACCCGCTCCCCCGGCTTCAATTCAGCAAGCCCGACGAGATCCGGCACCCACGGCCCCATGTACTGCGTCGCAAACCGCTCGTACAGCTCCGCGGCATTGCCGCTTACCTGGTATCCGGATTGACCGCTCATAATAATGTTCCGAGTTCCGAGTTCCGAGTTCCGGGTTCCGGGTTCCGGGTTCCGGGTTCCGGGTTCCGGGTTCCGGGTTCCGGGTTCCGGGTTCCGGGTTCCGGGTTCAAAGGTCCAGGTTCCAGGTTCCAAGTTCCAAGTTCCAAGTTCCAAGTTCCAAGTTCCAAGTGTTAGGTTTTGGTTCGCCGTTATCGGCGGTCATCGGCGGCAAAAAAAGCAATGTTGAGTGTTAAATGTTGAGTTAACACCCAAGCCTACGTTCCACTCAAAATTCAACATTCAAAATTTAACACTGTAATCCTGGCGTCTTGGCGGTTAATTCTGTATTTGTTTCTCTCTGCGGCTCGGCGGTTCAGTACTTCTAGCTGACAATCAACGCCGCCCGCCCCGCGATCGCATTCTTTCGCAAGAGCTCGTGCACCTGCTCCGCCTCCTCCAGCGGGAAGGTCCTGCCCACCACCGCCTTGATCTGCTTGTTCTTTACGATCTCCAGCGTGCGCGCGATCTCGGCGTTGTTCACATAACGCGAGCCGTGGATCTCCAGGGCCTTCTGCATGAATTCGTGCGGGTCGACGGTGAACGACGGATCGGCTCCGAACACCGCCGCCGACCGGTTGCCGATGATCACCATCCGGCCGCCGGGAGCGAGCGAGCCGAGGCAGGCCTGCAGCGTCTCCCTGGAAGCGACGATGTCGATCGCCGCATCCACGCCTCTCCCGCCGGTGACCGCTTTCACCTGCTTCACGATCTCGCCACGGCGCGCGTCGATGACCTCGTCGGCGCCCATCGACTTGGCGAGTTCCATCTTCTCCTCCCCAATCTCCGCGGCAATCACGCGCCCGCCGCACAGCCGCGCCATCTGCACCATGTGGATGCCGACGCCGCCCCCGGCCCCCATGATGAGGACGTTGTCTCCCGGGCTCACCTGCGCCTCCGCGTGACAGGCGTGGTAGGGCGTCGCGATCGCATCGCTCGCCACCGACGCCTCGAGGTCGGTCACTCCATCCGGGATCGGCACCAGGTTGCGCTCCGGCAACGCCACGAATTCCGCGTAGCCGCCGTCGCAGCTGCTGCCGACGTTGCCACGGAAGTTCTCGCACAGCGTCTCGCGCCCGCTGCGGCAATACCGGCAGTTGCCGCAGGTGAGGTAGAAATGGTTGGTCACCCGGCTCCCGACCTTGACGGTCCTTACCTCGGAACCCACCGCCACCACCTCCCCGGCGATTTCGTGGCCGGGAATGCGCGGGTAGGTCTTTATCCTCCCCGGGGTGGCGGACATGATCACGACCGTCAGCCCGGCGCCGCAGACGCGCACCTTGACGAGCGCGTCGTTCGGCCCGATCTTCGGCACCGGCATGTCCTTCAGCTTCAACGGCGCGCCGAATTGCTCCAATACCATCGCTCGCATCATTCCCTCCAACAATAGACAGGATTACAGAATCAATCGAATCCAATTCAAGATCAAAACCATTGGACAGGATTTACAGGATTAACAAGATTAAAACCAACACCAAAACCGAAACTGTGATTTTGTTTTTGATTTAATCCTGTAAATCCTGTTAATCCTGTCTATTTCTTAACGGCTATCGCCGTCAGTATGCCCTGCATGATCGCGAGCGGCGTCGGCGGGCAGCCCGGTACCGCGACGTCCACCGGGATCACGTTCGACACCCGCCCGCAGCTCGCGTAGCTCTCGCCGAAGATGCCGCCGGTTGAGCCGCAGTCGCCAATCGCCACCACCAGCTTCGGGTCGGGCGTAGCGTCGTAGGTGCGCTTCAACGCCACTTCCATGTGGCGCGACACCGGGCCCGTCACCAGCAGCATGTCGGCGTGCCGCGGGCTCGCGACGAACTTGATACCCAGGCCCTCGAGGTTGTAGTACGGATTGTTGCACATGTGGATTTCGAGCTCGCAACCATTGCACGAGCCCGCATCCACGTGGCGTATCGTCAGCGCGCCCGCGAAGCATTCCAGCACCTCCGCGCGCAGGCGCTCCGCCGTCACGCGCAGCGCCTCGTCGGGCTGCGGCGGCGCCTCGGTCTTGATGCCGGTGACGACGATCTGTTTCAGTAGTTGATACATAAAGGCAATTTAACCGCCATGACGCCATGACGCCATGACGCCAAAAAATAATAATTAAAAGAAAGAATAACTTCAGCGCTTCGTGCCGTGCACCACGCGGATAATAAAAACGATTTAATTCTATTTATCATTGTTTTCCTGGCGTCATGGCGTCATGGCGGTTCATGTGTTTTTACAGGTCTTGCCCGCTGTAGGACAGATTGAAGGACTTGTTGATCAACGGGAAGTCGGGGACGATGTTGCCGATGACCGCATGCTCGAGCACCGGCCAGTTCTGCCAGGACGGATCGTGAGGGTGGCAGCGCCGGATGCGCCCGTCCGGCCCGGTCTCGAGCGCGACCAGCACTTCGCCGCGCCAGCCTTCGACCCAGCCCACGCCGAACGCGCCCGCCGGCGGCGCCGGGACGTCCCCGGCCAGCTCGCCGAGCGGCATGCGGTCGAGGATCAGGCGCAGCAGCCGCAACGACTCGACTATCTCCTCGAAACGCACCGTCACCCGCGCGGCGACGTCGCCGTTGCGGTGCGTGGCCATGCGCACGTCGAGTTCGGGGTATGGGACGCTGGGATATTCGACGCGCAGGTCCCACGATTGCCCGCTCGCGCGCCCGGCGATACCGATCAGCCCGAGGCGCGCCGCCAGCTCGGGCGCGACGCGCCCGCAGTTGATGAAGCGGTCCTGCAGGCCGGCGTGCTCGTCGTAGATGGATTTGAGCAGCGCCACGGTGTCCTCCATCACGCCGATCTCCTGCCGGATGAGGGCCACGTTCCCGGGCGCGAGGTCGCACGCGACCCCGCCGGGCACGATGAGATCCATGAGATAGCGGTGGCCAAACGCCGACTGGTTGGTCCGCAGCCACTCTTCCTTGAGCCGCATGAACTGGGCGAGGCCGAATGCCAGCGCGGCATCGTTGCCCAGGTAGCCGAGATCGCCGAGATGATTCGCAATCCGCTCGCGCTCGAGCGCGAGCGCCCGCAGCCACAGGGCGCGCGGGGGCGGCGTCACGCCGGCAGCAGACTCCACCGCCATGGCATAGGCCCAGGCATAGGCCACGGTCGAGTCACCCGAGACCCGCCCGGCGAGTCTCGCGCCCTCGGCCAGCGTCAGGCTCTCGAAGCGTTTCTCGATGCCCTTGTGCTTGTAGCCGAGGCGCTCCTCCAGCCTCAGCACCGTCTCGCCCACGATGGAGAAACGGAAATGGCCGGGCTCGATGGTTCCGGCATGGACCGGGCCCACCGGTATCTCATGCACGCCTTCTCCCTCAACTCTTACGAAGGGATAGTGGTCTGCCTCGGCGGGCCCGTGTTCCGGGTTCCCGGTTCCGGGTTTCGGGTTTGACGTTCCCGGTTTGAACTCGGAACTCGGAACTCGGAACTCGGAACTGACATCTTTTCTAAGTGGAAAGACGTCCGCCGGCCACGCGGCGTGGCGCAACCATTTGCGGCGGTCGTCGGAGCCGGCAGCGGAGAGGCCCAGCAAATCGAAAGTCGCGCGCTGCATGCGGTCAGCCGCGGGAAAAATAGCGCTGATATCGGGATATGACTCGCCGGCGAGCGGAAGCGACAGCACGATGAGCCCCTCGCGCGCCACCAGCGCGGCGTGTGCGGCGAAACCTCGCCCCTTATTGCTTCCCTCTTCGCGCGCATCGGTCCCCCACAGCGCGGCCAGCCGCCCGCCCTGCTCCCTGACCTGGCGGCAAGTCTCCGCCCACTGCGCGGCATCAACCTCGGCGCGCCAGGCCGTTGCCGCTCCGGGAATCCGCGCAACTTCGATGCTGAGTCCGTCCAGCTTCATGTCGTCCGCGCCGTCAGGCGGGTGATCGCTTCATCATTCATCATTCATCATTCATCATTCAACACTCCGCGCTCACCCTATGAGCGCGGCCGCCTGCCGGTACCACGCGGCCAGATAGGGCGGAATGAATATCCCCATCATCAGCACCAGCGCGAGATGCACGAACACCGGGACCAGCGCCGGCGGGTGGGGCAGACGCGGCAACGACGTCTCGCCAAACACCATCGACTGCACTTTGCCGAAGATCGCTGCAAAGGCCACGCCCAGCGCGATCAGCAGGAACGGCGTCGCCCACGGCTGCTCGCGCATGGCGGTGGTCAGGATGATGAACTCGCTCGCGAAGATGCCGAAAGGCGGCACGCCGAGGATGGCGATCGCGCCCAGCATCAGTCCCCAGCCGATGGTGGGATTGGTCTTGATCAGGCCGCGAATGTCGTCCATGACCTGGGTTCCGGTTTTCTGCGCGGCGTGCCCGACCGCGAAGAAGATCGCCGACTTGGTCAGGCTGTGGAGCGTCATGTGCAAGAGCGCGCCGAAGTTCGCCGCCACGCCGCCCATGCCGAAGGCGAAGGTCATCAACCCCATATGCTCGATCGAGGAATAGGCGAACATGCGCTTGATGTCGCGCTGGCGCGAGAGGAGAAACGCGGCCACCACCACGGAGAGCAGGCCGAAGCCCATCATGAGATTGCCCGCGAACGGCGTGCCGAGCGCGCCGTCGGTGAGCACCTTGCAGCGCACGACCGCGTAGAGCGCGACGTTCAACAGCAGCCCTGACAGCACCGCCGAGATCGGCGTGGGGCCTTCGGCGTGCGCATCGGGCAGCCAGTTGTGCACCGGCACCAGACCCACCTTGGTGCCGTAACCCACCAGCAGGAACACGAAGGCGAGCGACATCACGGTAGGCTCGAGTTGCGCCTTCACCTGGTTGAGATCGGTCCACAGGAGCGCGGTGCCGCCCGAGCCCAGCACTTTCTCCGCCGCGAAGTAAAGCAGGATGGTGCCGAAGAGGGCCTGCGCGATGCCGACCGAGCACAGGATGAAGTACTTCCACGCCGCCTCGATGGCTTCCGGCGTGCGGTAGAGGCTGATCAGCAGCACCGTCGAGAGCGTCGCCGCCTCCATCGCCACCCACATGATGCCGATGTTGTTGGTCGTCAGCACCAGCAGCATGGTGAAGGTGAACACCTGGAACATGGCGTAGTAGAGCCTCAGCGCCCCCGCCGTCACCTTGCCGCGGTCCGCCTCGATCCGCATGTACGGGCGCGAGAACATTGCCGTCGTGAACGCGACGAAGCTGGTGAGGCCCACCAGCACCACGTTGAAGGAATCGATGAAGAACTGGTTCTCGAAGGCGATGATGGGGCCGTCGCGGATCACGCGGATCGTGAGCGCCACCGCCGCGAGGAAGGTCACGAAGCTCGCGGCGACGCCCAGCTCCGGCGCCCAGCGCCGGCTGCCGAGGAGCGCCAGCAAAGCGCCGCCCAAGAGGGGCATGCCAAGGAGCAGTAATATCTCCATCAGGGCTCCAACCTCACCGCAGAGGCGCAGAGACGCGGAGTCTTCAGCCGATGAATTTTCCCAGGCGTGGAATGCGCGATCTCTCTCAGCGCCTCGGCGTCTCCGCGGTTCAAATCAATCCTCCTTGAGTTTTTCCAGGTTGCGCATCTCGAGGCTGTCGAAGGTCTCGCGCACCTGGAAGAAGAAGATGCCGAAGATGAACGCGCCCACCAGGACATCGAGCGCGATGCCGAGTTCCACCACCATCGGCATGCCGTAGGTCGCGCTGGTGGCCGCGAAGAAAAGACCGTTCTCCATCGCCAGGAAGCCGATCACGACCGGCACCGCCTTCCTGCGCGTAATCATCATGAGAAACGAGAGCAGCACGCAGGCCATGGCGATGCCAAGCGTTGCGCGCGTGATCGTGCTCGCCATCTGCGATATCGGCTGCGCCAGGTTGAAGGCGAAGATCACCAGCGCGATGCCGATCAGCATGGTGGCCGGGATGTTGATGAGCGTCTCCACGTCCCAACGGATGTTGAGGCGGTGGATCAGCCGGTAGAGTATCCACGGCAGCGCGACCACCTTCAACGCCAGCGTGAGAATGCCCGAGAAATAAAGGTGGCCCTGCCCCGTCGTGTAGGCCACGACGAAGGTGGAGAGCGACAGCACCACCCCCTGCCAGGCGAAGAGCTCGATCAGCGACAGGATGCGCCGCTGCGACAGCATGGCGAACGCGATCAGCAGCATGATTGCCGCGAGGAGGTTGATGATCTGCCCGCTCAAACTCATAAGACTAAACTCTCACCGCGGAGGACGCAGAGGACGCGGAGGAAATATTCAAATCGATCGACAATACGCACTGAGACATCTCTCATAAACATAGTACTTCTTTGAGAATCACTTCCATCTCCGCATTTCCATTTCATTTTCTGTCATAGCGTTCCTCTGCGTCCCCCGCGTCCTCCGCGGTTGGAGGTTGTACTAAACTTCGAAGACGTAGCTCAGCAGCAGCCCGAGCATCGCGAGCATGAACGCGGTGGCGACGAATTCCGGCACGCGGAAGATGCGCATCTTGGCGCTCACCGTCTCCAGCAGCGCGAGGCCCGCGCCCGCAATCGTGAGCTTCGCCACCAGCGCGGCGACGGCCGAGGGCAGCGCGCCCCAATCGCCGGCCTCGGCGATGCCCCACGGCAGGAAACAGGCGATGCCGATGGCGCAATAGGCGAAGAGCTTGATCGCGGAGGCCCACTCGATGAGAGCAAGGTGCCGCGCGGAATACTCGAGCACGAGCGCCTCGTGCACCATGGTCAACTCGAGGTGGGTGGCCGGGTTGTCCACCGGGACGCGGGCGTTCTCGGCCAGCAGCACCATCACGAACGCCACCGCCGCGAAGGCGAGGCTCGGGTAGAGCGCGAACTCGCGGTGGGCCAGGGTTGCGACGATGGTGGTGAGCGAGGTGGACTGGCTGATCAGCGCTAAGTTGAAGAAGATGATGAGCAGCGCCGGCTCCGCCAGCGCGCCGATCAGCATTTCGCGGCGCGCGCCCAGCGAGCCGAACGACGTGCCGACGTCCATCGCCGCGAGCGAGATGAACACCCGCGCCACGGCGAAGACCCCCACCAGCGCGATCACGTCGGCAGCGGCCGCGAACGGCAGGTCGGTCGCGAGCACCGGCACGATGCCCACCACCAGCCACATGCAGCCAAATATCACGTAGGGCGCGAACCGGAACAGCCAGGAAGCGTTGTCCGCGAGCACCGCGTCCTTCTGCAGGAGCTTGCGCAGCACGCGGTAGGGCTGAATGAGGCTCGGCGCGCTCTTGTTCTGCAGCCAGGCGCGGCAGGCGTTGACCCACCCCACGAGCAGCGGCGCCGCCACCGCCACCAGCAGCATCTGAACCAGCTGATTGAGCGCTCCGCCTGTCGTCATCTCACGAACGCCAGCAGGAAAATGATGGTGACGAAGCTGTACATCAGGTAGACGGCGACCCGCCCGGTCTGGATGCGGCCCACCAGGCGCGAGCAGAACGCGGCGGCGCGTGCGATCGGGAAATATATCCAGCGCCAGGAATGGTCGCGCACGTGGGCGGCGTAGCGCGGCATCCGGTCAAACGGGTCGGGATGATGCGCCTCGATCTCGTACACCGGCGCGAAGATCTGCCGGATCGGCTGGGCGAAGCCCTCCGCCGTGTCCTGCATGCGGGCGTTCTGCTCCGGGAAACCGCAGTCCCACGGGGGGGCGCGGCGCAGCCGCCCGTGATAGAGCGCCCGCACCAGCCAGAACGCGGCCAGCACGACCGCGACGATCACGATCAGGAAAATCACCGGGCTGTAGCTCGCGCGCCCGGGCGCGACCGGCGTCAACCACAGCCAGTTGGCCGCGGTGCCCGAGTCAGCGAGGCTGTGATCGAGCAAGCTGAGCGCAATGGGATCCATCAGCCCGATCATCCAGACCGGCGCGAGCCCGAGCAGAACGCACAGCACGGCAAGCCAGGCCATGCCGAGCTGCTCCCAGCGGCCGACCTCGCGGACGCGGATCGCCTCCGCGCTTCGCGGCTGGCCGAGAAACGCCACGCCGAACACCTTCACGAAGCACATCGCGGTCAGCGCGCCAGCCAGCGCGAGCGCCGCGGCGGCGAGCGGGATGATCGAGCGCAGCACGCCATGCCCCAGCGCCGGCGACAGCAACGCGGCCTGGAACGTGAGCCACTCGGAGACGAAACCGTTCAGCGGCGGCAGCGCGGAGATCGCGAGCGCGCCGACCAGGAAGAAGAACGCGGTGACCGGCATGACGCGGATCAGCCCGCCCATCCTGCCGAGATCGCGCAGGCCCGACGCGTGCAGCACCGCGCCCGCGCCAAGAAACAGCAGCGCCTTGAAGATGGCGTGGTTCAACGTGTGGTAGAGCGCCGCGACGAGACCGAGCACCGCCAGCACCGGGTGGCCGGTGCCGATATAGATCAGCGACAGGCCGAAGCCGATCAGGATGATGCCGATGTTCTCGACCGAATGGTAGGCGAGCAGGCGTTTCAAATCGTGCTGCATCAGCGCGAACAGCACGCCGAAGAGAGTGGTCACCACCGCCAGCACGAGCACGATCAGCCCCCATTCCCACTGGATCGCCCCCAGGAGATCGTAGGTGACGCGGAAGAGTCCGTAGATCGCGGTCTTCAGCATCACGCCGGAGAGCAGCGCGGATACCGGCGAAGGCGCCGCGGGGTGCGCCTCGGGCAGCCACACGTGCAGCGGCACGATCCCGGCCTTGGCGCCGAAACCGACCAGCGCGAGGAGGAATGCGATGGTCGCCCAGCCGCTCGTCAGGTTCGCCTGCCGCATGGCGTCGAAGGTGTAGATGCCCTGCCCGCCGTGCAGCACGCCAAAGCAGAGCAGGATCGCGATCGCGCCGATATGCGCGATCAGGAGATAGATGAAGCCCGCCTTGCGAATCTCCGGATCGTGGTGCTCGGTGGTGACCAGGAAATACGACGAGAGCGCCATCGTCTCCCATGCCACCATGAAGAGATAAGCGTCGTCCGCGATCAGCACCACCGCCATGCTGGCGAGAAACGCGTGGTACTGCAGGCAGGTAAGTCGCGCGGAGCCCGGCTCGGTCCCCGCAAAATAGCCCGCCGAGTAGCACGAAATACCCGCGGCGGTCGCGCCAAGCAGCAGCAGGAAGAAGGCGGAGAGCGCGTCGAGCCGCACGTGAAACGGCAGGTCCGGCAGCCCGAGCGGCAGCACCATGCCACTCCACGGCAGTCCGATCGCGGCCAGTCCAACGGCGGCAAGGACCAGGCCGGCGATGGCGCCCAGCGGATAGAGCCAGCGGGTGATGAACTCAGGACGGCCCGGGCGGAGAATAGCCAGCAAGCCCAGCGCCAGCCAGAACAGCACGATGCCGATGACGAGTTCCAGCGGAGAAGCGGTGACGGCGGGCATCGGCTATGAGCGGTCGGCCGCGCGATAGTTTCTGCTGCTCATCGCGCGGCAAAGTGTTGATTCTATGCGCTTGGCCGCATTCCAGGCAAACCTCTCACCGCCAGGAAAAAGAGCTGAACCGCAAAGGATATATATGAAGACAAGACAATCGAACCGCCATGACGCCAAGGCGCCAAGAGAAACAAGACAGATATCAGAACCGCGGGAACGCCGACAACTACGTTCCTCGGGCGCGTCGCTCAGGGAATAGCGCCGCGCAAGGGTTGCACCTCGGGGTTGCCATAGAGCGCCGCCGGGAGCGGCTTGGTGATCCGGATGCGGTTGAGCTCGGTCCGGGCGGTCTTGTCGGGAAGAGACTGCAGATAGCGCACCACGACTTCCACGCCGTCGAGAGGCCGCCCCTCCTCGTCTCGCAACACCTCGATATCGGTGGCGGGCACGACGTTGATGAGAAATGGATCCCGCCGGTAGAAATAGGAGGCGTAGGTGTAACTTGCCCCCAGGTCGAGCGGCGCCCACGCGTTCTTCTTGCGGTCGAATACCCGGATGTTGGATGCCCGCTGGCCTTGCGCCTGATAGGCGTCGAAGTCCAGCGTTACGCCGCTGAAATTAAAAAGCCAGCCGCCCGTCCACTCCGCCACCTTGGGGTTGAAGGAGCCGTTGGCGGCGTTCTCGATCTGGTTCTTCAATTGCTGGCCGCGGATGGTGCCCTTGGCGATCATCGGTCCGATGGGGATGAAGTGGTAGAGATCCTCCATCCGGATCGGCCCCGGCGCGACGTGGGTGCCGTAACGGAAGCCGCGGATCGCGCCGATATCGGCGCCGGTCATGGCGCGGAACGCATCGGTGAGGAAGTCGTGCGACGAACCCTCGATCACCGCCGGCATCGTCTCGTGCGAAAAATTCGAGCGGTGCAGCGCAACCTCGGTCCGGCCCACCACCGTGTCGATGGGGCGCGCGAGCGGCGTGCCGTTGAACGGGTTTTCATGCCGAGTGAAGTGCGGGCCCTTGACGAAGGTCTTGCGCACTTCACGCACCGCCGCCGCGATCCCCTGGTTTTCGGCAATTCGCGAGTCGATGGTGTGCGACTTCCAGTCCCATTTCTGCACCTTGCCGTCCTTCACCGTGAGCTTGAGCTCGCCCAATACGGTTCCGTCCTGCCCCTCCTCCAGCAGCACTGTGCCGGTGCGAGCAACGACAGGCTTGCGCGTCACTTCGTGCATGTCAGAGGAAAGGATGACATCAATCCCGGGATTGGCCTCTGCCAGGCGAATGTTGTTCGCGAGTTCCTGCTCCGAAAGCAGCACCACCAGGTCCACCTTGTGCTCCTCGCGCAGGGCCTTCAGGAACATCGGCACTTCCGCATCGCCGCCGGTGAAGCGGAAACCCTTCGTCACCGCGAGACCGACCACCTGCGGGCCGCGCCGCGTCGTCAGCCCGAGGATGCCGACGCGAAGCCCGCCCACCTCCTTCACCGTGAAAGGCGGCATCACCCGCTTCCCGCTGAGCGCCGCGTAGGGCTCCCCGTCGTAATAGATATTGGCGGCAAGCGTGGTCCAGGGCGCCTTCGGCTTCTGACCAGCGAACAATTCGAGGAAGCGCTCGGTGCCGTAAACAAACTCCCAGTTGCCAGGCGCATAAGCGTCAATCCGGAAACGGTTGATTACGTCCACCAGCGCCTGTCCCCGGGTGTACAGCGCCTCAGCCGATCCTTGTATGGTGTCGCCGGTATTGAGGAGCAGCGTGTTCTTTTCGCGCCCGCGGATTTCCTGGATCTTCGAGTACAGGCGCGCGAGCCCGCCTTCGGGCCTACCGCCGCCGTCGCTGCGCAGATTCGGCCGCGGCATGAGATGCCCGTGGATGTCGCCGATATGGATCAGCGTGATCTCGCCGCTGCCCGCCGCCTGGGCCAGTAATGAAACAAACGCCAATGCGATGCACAGTTGTAAACGAATCACTGGTTTCCTCCCCGTGGCATTCGATGTGCTGCGTGCCGCACAACCTAGCGGACGGAGCGCCTGAAATCAAGGATTCCCGCAAGCGCTGATAAATCTGGTCTATCCTATGATCGAGATATTTGATGCCCGCGCAGGGCATGCCGATCAATGCCTCTGGTTACCAGACAATTGACAATTTCCGGCCGCGTGCAGGGCGTGGGCTTCCGCTTCTACCTGCAGAAGAAGGCGCGCGAGCTCGGGCTCACCGGCTGGGTGCGCAACCGCCGTGACGGAGCCGTGGAAGCCGTGATCCAGGGCGGCCCTGAGGCCGTGGAGACGATGACCGACTGGGCGCGCCGCGGCCCGCCCAGCGCCGTGGTCGCCGAAGTGCGGATCTCGGATGGGGGCGGCGATTACGCGACGTTCGAGACGCGGCCGACCGCTTAGCCTAGTTTGCAGTTTGCAGTGGGCAGTTTGCAGTCGCTGCCAACTGACGGCTGCCAACTGCCAACTCGACTACCGTTCAGGCTCCCTGCTTAGCCGGCGTCTGCGCGCGCAGCCGGATCCCCTCCGCCCTGCGCCTCTGCTTTTCCGCCTCGATCTGGCGGCCCTGGCCATCGAGCGCGGCGGCGAGGTTGTCCAGGGTATGCGCGATGCTGAGATTGCCCGGTTTCAGGGCTTTCTCCTTCGCCGCGAGGGCGCGGCTCAGATATTTCTCGGCCTCCTTGAAATTTTCCTGCTTCAGCTGGATCGCGCCCAGGTTGTGCAGGGCAACCGCCGTGTTGATGTGATTTGCCCCCAGTTTTTTCTCGAATATGACGAGCGCCTTCTTCTGGGTTTGTTCGGCCGCGACGAGGTTTCCCTGCAGTATCAGGAACTGCGCATTGTTATGCAGCGCGAGCCCGGTTGCCGGGTCATCGGGCCCGTACTGTTTGGTGCGAATCGCAACCAGGCGTTGCGCGAAAAGAATCGCTTCTTCATGCTTGCCGGCCCGGCTCAGCGCGTGCGACAGCGTGGAGAGGCTCTGTTCCGTGGCGCGGCTGCCCAGTCCGGGCGGAGCCTCGGCCTCCTGCAGCGCCGCGCGCGCGAACAACTCCGCCTGCTCGAAACTGCCGCCTTGAAGGTGGGTGGTGGCCTGGTCATGGAGGAGCTTCCAGTCCGCTTCGCCGCCAGCCGCCGGCCCGGCGGCCAGCAGGAGCGACAGCGCTGCCGCCGCAAGAGCGTGAATCGTGATTCGTGATTCGTGATTCGACTTCTTGTATTCCCTCTGAGCCCTCTGTGATCTCTGTGATCTCTGTGGCTGATTTATTTGAATAGATCTGCGTGTATCTGCGTTTATCTGCGGTTCCATTCTGGTTCTTCTTGGCGTCTCGGCGTCTCGGCGGTTCAATCTGGTCTTCCTTTGTGTCCTCGCTTTACTGCTCCGCGCGCGACTCGTTGTAGACGATACTGACGTTCTCCGGGCTCAGCCAATCCGACAGCGAGTGAATGAGATCGTCGTGGAGGTTGACCCGCCAGGCGTCGCCCAGGTCTATTTCACAGACCGTGCCGCTGTTGCAATAGACGACCGACACCGGGCAGCGGCCGCTGCGGTAGGGCGTCAACAGATCGCGCAGCCGGCCGCCGGAGGAAGCGCCGTTGCAGGTGATGCGCACGCCGCGGGCGAAGCGGTTGCGGGCCTCGGTCAAATCGAGCGCGTTGACCGCGCGGATGCTCGGGCGCCCCTCGCCCCCGCCCTCGTACTCGCCGTTGACCATGCGGCCGCCGCCGCCGCGGGCGCGCAACTGCACTTCCAGCACCAGCAGCTCGTCCTCCTTGATCTTCTGGCGGAACTTGTCGAACACCTCGCCGAAGAAGATGACTTCGTTGCTGTCCGTGTCATCCGCCAGCGTGATGACGCCCATCCGCCCGCTCGAGGTATTCTGGATGCGCACCCCCATCACCACGCCCGCCACCCAGTAGGTGCGGCTCGCGTAATCGCCGGCTGACAACGACACGAGCTCGCCGACCCGCGTGCGGGTGAAGCGGCGCACCTCGTCGCGATAGATGTTGAAGAGATGCCCGCTCAAGTAGAAGCCGAGCGCGAGCTTCTCGTTCTGGAGCCGCTCCTTGACGCCCCAGCGCTGCGCCTCGGTCAACGCCGGCTGCTGAGCGGCTTCGGTGAGGTCGCCAAAGAGGCTCACCTGGTTAACGGAGCGGCTGGCCTGCTCCGCACTCTCGAGCGCCATGCCGACGGAGGCGAGCAGGCTCGAGCGGTGGTCGTTCACCGAGTCGAAGGCGCCGGCCCGAATCAGTGACTCCACCACCCGGCGGTTGACGAGCCGCTTGTCCACGCGGTGGCAGAAATCGAACAGGTCCTTGAACGGCCCCTTCTTCCGTGCCTCGACGATGGAGTTGATCGCGGCCTCGCCCGTGCCCTTGATTCCCCCCAGTCCGTAGCGGATCACCCCCCCTTTTCCTTCCCCCCCTTGGGAAGGGGGGGATGAGAGGGGAGGTACCGGCTCGAAGCGGTAATTCGATTCGTTGATGTCGGGCGCGCGCAGCGTGATGTCGTGCGCCTGCGTGTCGTCCACGAATTGCTTGACCTTGTCGGTGTCGTTCATCACCGCCGACATGTTGGCGGCGAGGAACGCCGCGGCGTGATGAGCCTTGAACCAGGCGGTCTGGTACGCGACCAGCGCGTAGGCGGCGGCGTGGGAGCGGTTAAACCCGTAGCCCGCGAACTTTTCCATCAGGTCGAAGAGTTCGTGGCCCTTGCGCGCGCTGACCTCGTTCTTCGCCGCGCCCGCCACGAAGCTGTTGCGGTGCTGGGCCATCTCCTCGGGGAGTTTCTTGCCCATCGCGCGCCGCAGGAGATCCGCGGCTCCCAGGCTGTAGCCGCCGATCACCTGCGCGATCTGCCTCACCTGCTCCTGGTAGACCATGATGCCGTAGGTGGGCTTCAATATCGGCTCCACCCGCGGGTCCGGGTAATCCACGCGACCGCCCTGCTTGCGGCGAACGAACTCGGGGATCAGCTCCATCGGCCCCGGCCGGTAGAGCGCCACCAGCGCGACGATGTCCTCGAACCGGTCGGGCTTCGCGCGCACGAGAAGATCGCGCATGCCGCGGGATTCAAACTGGAACACCCCCGTCGTATCGGCAGACGCGAACACTCGATAGGTCGCCGCATCATCGAGCGGAATCGCGTTCAAATCGACGGGCGCGGAGGCCTTCTCGGCCGCTCCTCCCCCCATCTCCTTGATGTACTTTAGCGTCCAGTCGAGGATGGTGAGCGTGGTGAGACCGAGGAAGTCGAACTTGACGAGCCCGACCGCCTCGACATCTTTCATGTCGAACTGCGACACCGCGCTGTCGGAACCGTCCGCCACGTAGAGCGGGCAGAAATCGGTCAGCTTTCCCGGCGCGATCAGCACGCCGCCCGCGTGCATGCCGACGTTGCGCGTCAGGCCCTCGAGCTGCTCGGCGAGCGCGAGCAGCTCGCGGACCTCCTCCTCTTTCTTCTCCCGCTCCTTCAGCTGCGGCTCCTCCTTGCGCGCATCGGCGAGCGTGATGTGCCGGCCCGGCTGGAACGGGATCAGCTTCGCGAGCTGGTCGCAAAACGTATAAGACATGTCGAGCACGCGTCCGACGTCGCGCACCACCGCGCGCGCCGCCATGGTGCCGAAGGTGACGATCTGCGAGACGCTGTCGGCGCCGTAGCGGCCCTTCACGTACTCGATCACGCGGTCGCGTCCGTCCTGGCAGAAGTCAATGTCGAAGTCCGGCATCGAGACGCGCTCGGGATTCAGGAAGCGCTCGAAGAGAAGGTCGTAGCGCAGCGGGTCGAGCTCGGTGATGCCGAGCGAATAGGCAACGAGCGATCCGGCGCCCGAGCCGCGCCCCGGCCCCACCGGCACGCCGTTCAACTTCGCCCAGTTGATGAAGTCGGCGACGATCAGGAAATAGCCGGAGAAACCCATCTTCTGGATGGTCTGGATCTCGAAATCGAGCCGTTCCCGGTAACGCGGCAGCTCGGCTGCGCGGCTCGCCGCGTCGGGAAAGAGCTGCGGCAGCCGCCGCTCCAGCCCCTGCGCGGCGCAGTTGCGCAGGAAGTCATCGAGCGTGACATTCTTCGGGGTCTGGAACTGCGGCAGGCGGGTCTTGCCGAGCTCGATCTCGAGGCTGCAGCGCTTGGCGATCTCCACGCTGTTGGCAAGCGCCTGCGGAATGTCGCGGAAGGCCTCCCCCATCTCCGCCTGCGTCCTGAAATACTGCTCGGGACTGAAGAGCTTGGGCCGGCGCTGGTCGGAGAGCGTGTAGCCCTGGGAGATGCACACGCGCGCCTCGTGGGCGCGGAAGTCATCACGCTTCACGAATTGCACCGGGTGCGTCGCCACCACCGGCAGCTTCATCGCCGAGGCGAGCTTCAACGCGCGCTGGATATAATTCTCGACCGGCACGCCCGCCGCCCCCGTGACCGCCGCGCTTTTGCCCAGGCGCTGCAGCTCGAGGTAGAAGCGGCCGGGGAAGAGCTCGTGCCATTCGCGCGCCAGCCGCTGCGCCTGTTTCGGGTTGTCCACCACCAGCGCCTGCCCCACGTCGCCGTGATGCGCGCCGGAGAGCGCGATCAGGCCCTCGGTGCCGTCCTCCGCGAGCCAGCCCTTCTTCAGCTCGGGACGGCCGCGGTACTGATTGGTACGGTAGGCGCGCGTCAGCAGGTCGCACAATGTCAGGTAGCCGGCCCGCGACTGGCACAGCAGCAGCATGCGATAGGGCTTGTCGCGGTCGGCCTCGTTCTCCAGCCAGAGATCGCAGCCGATGATGGGCTTCACGCCCTTTGAGCGCGCTTCCTGGTAGAACTTGATGAGGCCGAAGACGTTGGAGAGATCGGTCAGCGCCAGCGCCGGCATGCTGTCCGCCACCGCCGCCTCGATCGCCTCGTCGATGCGCACGATGCCATCCACGATCGAGTACTCGCTGTGCAATCGCAGGTGGACGAAAGACGGCGCGGGCATGTCGATATCTTACGCCGACCTCATTCCATTTTTAATTATTTCGCGACGCATTGCAGGCCAGGAACATAAGTGCCCGCGCCGTAAGGATGAAGGATGAACGTGGAAGGATGAACCCCCGCTACGCGTGAAGGCTTGAGTTCCGACCTTTCACTAACGTCCGGTCAGATAACGAAAATCTATCGCTAGCCGCTCAGCACTCTGGCCGAAAGCAAATGAAAGGCCGGGACATGAGAGATTTCGCGCAACGCGCGAGGGTCATCCCTCATCCTTCCGCCTTCATCCTTCAGCGGGAGGACAAGACTCCCGCTATGACGCTGGCGGCGAAATCCGCCCGCCCGCGCGGCTCCATCAGCGGCGCGAACTTGAGGAACTCCTTGACCGCCTTTACGGCGTCGAGCGGCTGGCCGGAGATGGTCTCGATCAGCTTGCCCGCCTGCGCCTTGAGCTCGCCGTCGGGGACCACCAGGCTCACCAGCCCCATGGCGAGGGCCGAGCGGGCGTCCACTTCCGCAGTCGAATACACCAGGTAGCCGACGCCCTTGGCCGTGACCCGGTCCAGCGCCGCGAGCGCGAGTGTTGGCGGCAGCCCCTTGGTCATCTCGGGCAGGCGAAAGCGTGCGCCCTCGCCCGCCAGGGCGATGTCGCAGCACCCGGTGAGCGCCGAGCCGAAGCCATGCGCCGCGCCCTGGACGACGGCGATCGTCGGTACCGGGGCTTCCTTGAGTGCGACGTACAAGCCGACGACAGGATTGCCGACCTTCTCGCGAATCTGGAGCGCTGACGGCACCTTGCCGCCGCTTCCGGCTTCCGGCGCAGTCGCGGGATCGCGCCCTTTGCAGAAGTCGGCCCCCTTTCCTGAAAGAACCAGCACCTTTGCGTCTGCCGGCAGGCTCTTCACTCCCTCCGCGAGCGCGGCAATCATCTCCGGCGTCACGAGGTTGCCGCAGTCCGGACGGTTCAATTCGATGAGGTATGCGGCGCCTTCGCTTCTGACGGAGATATCTGGGGTCATAAGTCAATGATGAATGATGAATGATGAATGAAGAGTGCAACGGGATTCTAGCTGAATCCTGAATCCAGAAACCTTAACATCGTTTACCATTCGCCCTTTGACATAAACCCATCACCCCAGTTAATGAAGCCCAGCCAATCGCATTTCCATCAACTCCGCGGCCTGCGCCATCACGTGCGCGAGTGGGGCGACCCGGCATCGCCCAAGCTGTTTCTGCTGCACGGGTGGATGGACGTGTCGGCGTCGTTCCAGTTCCTGGTTGACAGTTTTTCGCGCGAATGGCACGTGCTCGCGCCGGACTGGCGCGGATTCGGTCTTTCCGAATGGACGCGCGAGGACGGTTACTGGTTTCCCGATTACTACGCCGACCTGGAGGCACTGCTCGACCACTATCAGCCGTCCGCGCCGGCGCTCCTCGTCGGCCACAGCATGGGCGGCGTCGTCGCCTCACTCTACGCCGGCATCCGCCCGGAGCGCGTGGCGCGCCTGGTGTCGATGGAAGGCCTGGGCCTTGCGCGCCGCGGGCCCGAGCAGGCGCCCTCCCGCTACGCGGATTGGCTCGATCAACTCAAGGACTCGCCGGCATTCAGGCCGTACCGCTCCTTCGATGAGGTCGCTGCCCGCCTGCGAAAAACCAACACGCGCCTGTCCGCGGAAAAAGCGGCGTTCCTCGCCGGGCACTGGGCAAAGCCGCTCGACTCGGGCGAAGTCGTCCTGCTGAGCGATCCCCGGCACAAGAACGTCAACCCGTACCTGTTCCGCATCGACGAGGCGATCGCCTGCTGGCGGCGGATCACCGCGCCGGTGCTGCTGGTGTCGGGCAAGCTGTCCAACATTCCCGGGCGCATGAAGGACACGCCGGAGCAATTTGCCGAGCGCAGGGGTGCGTTCCGCGACCGGCGCGAGGTCGAGCTGGAAGACGCCGGCCACATGATGCATCACGACCAGCCGGAGCAGCTGGCGCGCATCATCGAGGATTTCTTGACGGGCTAGCGCCCGTCAAAAAATGAATCAGGAAAGCTCTGAACAACTCCGCGTTCGTCACTCCGGCGAAAGCCGGAGTCCAGTGATATCAGGCCTCTCCTCGATCCCGACTTGCGCCGGGATGACTGGATCAGAGGCTCCTCTTGGTGGCAAAACCATACTGCGTGCGGCATCCCGGGGGGCGCTCTGGACAAGGCGAAGCTGTTAGGCTAGATTGAATTGTAGTCAAGAGAGTGCAATACCCCCTTTCCGAACAAACCCATAGGGAGTCAGCCATGAGGCGAGTATCAGGATTGATCGTTACACTGTTCGTCGCGGTCGCTGTGTGTGGGCCCGCCAGCGCGCAGGACACGCTCAAGAAAATCAAGGACACCGGCACTATCACCATCGGCCACCGCGAAACGTCCATCCCCTTCTCCTACTACGACGACAAGCAGCAGGTCGTCGGCTACGCGCATGACATCTGCTTGAAGGTGGTGGACGCGATCAAGGCCGAACTCAAGATGCCGAAGATCGACGTCAAGCTGAACCCGGTCACTTCCGCCACCCGCATCCCGCTGATGGCGAACGGCACGATCGACCTCGAATGCGGCTCGACCACCAACAACCTCGAGCGCCAGAAACAGGTGTGGTTCGCAACGACGCACTTCGTTACCGCGAACCGCTTCGTGTCCAAGAAGGACGCGAACCTGAAAACCGTGGACGACTTGAAGGGCAAGACCGTGGTCTCGACCTCCGGCACGACCAACATCAGGCAGGCCACCGAGGTCAACGTGGAGAAGAAACTCGGCATGAATATCATCGCCGCCAAGGACCACGCCGAATCGTTCCTGACGGTGGAAACCGGCCGCGCCGTGGCGTTCTTCATGGACGACATCCTGCTCTACAGCCTGGTGGCCAACTCCAGGAACCCGTCCGAGTGGGTGATCTCGGCGGACGCGCTGTCGGTCGAGCCCTACGGCATCATGATGCGCAAGGACGAAGTGGCGTTCAAGAAAATCGTGAACGGCGCGATTAACGCGCTCTACAAGAGCGGCGAGATCAACAAGATTTACGCCAAGTGGTTCCTGGCGCCGGTGCCGCCGAAGGGAATCAACCTCAACGTGCCGATGGACGCGGCGTTCAAGAAAGTCGTGGCTAATCCGACCGATTCGGGCGATCCAAAGGACTATCAGTAGCCAAATCGGACGCGTTAAGCGCCAATTTACCTGCGCGCGATGCAGCGGACGATGGACGCCGCTGATCGCGCGCCTTTCATTTAAGACCGGTCGAGCACGATCATTCCGTGCAGTACAACTGGAACTGGCAGATCTTCTGGGCCCCGGCGCCCGACGGCACCGGCGTCTATTTCTGGTGGTTGATCTCCGGCCTGGGCTGGACGTTGTCCACGGCATTGCTGGCATGGGCCATCGCGCTCACCCTCGGCGCGACCGTCGGGACGCTGCGCACCACGCCGCTGAAATGGTTGGTGCGCCTCGGCAACGCCTACGTCGAGATCTTCCGCAACATCCCGCTGCTGGTGCAGATGTTCCTGTGGTATTTCGTGCTGCCGGAACTGCTGCCAAAGGCGCTGGGCGAGGCGATGAAGCAGATGACGCCGCCGTGGGCGTCGTTCTGGCCGGCGGTGCTGTGCCTCGGCTTCTACACCTCGGCCCGCGTCGCGGAGCAGGTGCGCGCCGGCATCCAGTCGCTGCCGCGCGGGCAACACCTGGCCGGCACCGCGGTCGGGCTTACTCTGCCGCAGACTTACCGCCACGTGCTGCTGCCGCAGGCGTTCCGCATCATCCTGCCGCCGCTTACTTCCGAGTTCATGAACATCATGAAGAACAGCTCGGTCGCGCTGACCATCGGGCTGGTGGAGCTGACCGCGCGCGCGCGCGCTATGCAGGAGTTCACCTTCCAGGTGTTCGAGGCGTTCACCGCCGCGACGATCATCTACATCCTGGTTACGCTGATCGTGGTCGTCGGTATGCGCTGGCTCGAGAAGCGGGTCGCGGTGCCCGGCCTCATCAGTGCCGCGGGCGTTCCGCAGGCCGGGCACTGATGAGGAGTGACATGGTAAAGCGTGACGTGATCAAGCGTGACATGGTGCGGCGTGACGTGGTATCGCGTCGCTCGCGACCGGGTCGAATCACGAATCACGAATCACGAATCACGGGTTTCCAGGATGTTCAGCGGCTTTGATTTCGACGTAATCCAGCGCTCCGCGCCCTATCTCTTCCGGGAGGGCATGACGTTCACGCTGACGCTGACGGCGATGGCGATGACCGGCGGGATCGTGTTCGGCACGCTGCTCGCGATGATGCGGCTCTCGAGCTTCAAGTGGCTGAACGTGCCGGCGGCGGCCTACGTCAACCTGATGCGGTCAGTGCCTTTGGTGCTGGTGATCTTCTGGTTCTACTTCCTGGTGCCCTACATCGGCGCCTGGGCTATCGGCGCCAAGCAGCCGATCCAGGTCGGCGCGTTCTGGTCGTGCGTGATCACGTTCACCCTGTTCGAGGCCGCTTACTACGCCGAGATCATGCGCGCCGGCATCCAGTCCGTCTCACGCGGCCAGGTTGCGGCCGGCCAGGCGCTCGGCCTGAATTACTGGCAGCACATGGGCTACATCGTGCTGCCGCAGGCGTTTCGCAACATGCTGCCGGTGCTGCTGACGCAAACCATCATCCTGTTCCAGGACACTTCGCTCGTTTACGTGCTCTCGGTGACCGACTTCCTCGGCGCGGCCGCCAAGATCGCGCAGCGCGACGGGCGGCTGATCGAGATGTATTTGTTCGTGGCGGTGGTTTACTTCATCATCTCGTTCTCGCTGTCGCTGCTGGTCAGGCAACTGCAGCATCGCATCGCTATAATTCGTTGAATATGAAACCGCAGATACACGCAGATGAACGCAGATACACTCAAAACAGAAACAGGCAGCAAAAGCAGGATCGAAGCTCAAAGCTCCATCTTTGATACTTCCAGCCGTTGTTTTATTTTGTCGGATTGTATCGGCGTTTATCTGCGTTTATCTGCGGCAAAATTTGTTTTTGACTCGGACTAACAACCATGCCGATGATCGAATTCAGGAACGTCAGCAAGTGGTACGACAAATTCCAGGTGCTGACGAATTGCACCACCCAGGTCGAGAAAGGCGAAGTGGTCGTGGTCTGCGGCCCTTCCGGTTCCGGCAAGAGCACACTCATCAAGTGCGTCAACGGGCTCGAGCCGTTCCAGAGCGGCGAGATCATCGTCAACGGCGAGTCGGTCGGTGCGAAGGAGACCGATCTCCCCCGGCTGCGCTCGAAGATCGGCATGGTGTTCCAGCACTTCGAGCTGTTCCCGCACATGTCCGTCACCGATAACCTGAACCTGGCCCAGGTCAAGGTGCTCGGTCGCAGCGTCGAGCAGGCTACGGCGAAGTCCGCGGCGCTGCTAAAGCGCGTCGGCATGGAGGACCACGCCCACAAGCACCCCGGGCAGCTCTCGGGCGGCCAGCAGCAGCGCGTGGCGATCGCGCGCGGGCTCGCGATGGACCCAATCGCGATGCTGTTCGACGAGCCGACCTCGGCGCTCGACCCGGAGATGATCAACGAGGTGCTCGACGTCATGGTCGAGCTCGCTCACGAAGGCATGACTATGATGGTGGTCTCGCACGAGATGGGCTTCGCGCGCAAGGTCGCGCACCGCGTCATCTTCATGGACCGCGGCGAGATCGTCGAGGATGCGGCCACGGAGGATTTCTTCGGCAAACCCCGTTCGGAGCGGGCGCAGCAGTTCCTGTCGAAGATCCTCCACCACTAAATCGAACCGCCAAGCAGATCAAATTGAACCGCCAAGACGCCAAGGCGCCAAGAATTACAAACAAGAATAAGATCAATAGTTAGATTAAAACTGCTGCCAAGAAAACAAACAGCCGGGCTGATGCCCGGCCTTTGTTGTTGTTAGATCTTCATGGCGTCTCGGCGTCTTGGCGGTTAGATGTCAGTTCTTGATCTTCTGGCGTCTTGGCGCCTTGGCGGTTAAATATTAGTTCTTGTATTTCTTGGCGGCCTTGGCGGTTGACTCAAGTCTTGCAGACGCGATCCGCCAGCTTCCGCAGGAAGTCCTCGCAGCGCGCGATCTGATCCAGCTCCACGTATTCGTTCGGCTTGTGCGCCTGTGCGATCGAGCCCGGGCCGCAGATCACGGTGGGTATGCCCGCTTTCTGGAACTGCGAGCCTTCGGTGCCGAACGAGACCTTGCCGATCTCGCTGCTGCCAGTCAGCTCCTGCGCCAGCGCCACCACCTCGGCTTCCGGCCCGGTGTCGAGAACGGGTATCGAGGACAGCGGCTCGATGATGAATCCCGAGGCCGCGTGCACGGAACGCATCTCCGGCTCCAGCCGGGTCCCGACGTAATCCCTGAATTCGCGCAGCAGCCGGTCGGGATCGTCTCCCGGCAGATGGCGGAACTCGAAGTCGAACGTGCAATCGTGCGGAATGACGTTCAACGCCGTGCCACCCCGGATCACTCCGGTATGCACCGTGGTGTGCGCGATGTCGAAGCCGCGGTCATAAGGCCCCTCGTCGCGGTGGCGGCGCGCGAGATTCTTGAGAAAGGCAACCGCCTCGGCGGCGTACTCGACGGCGTTGACGCCGTGCGGCGCGTACGCCGAGTGCCCGGCCAGCCCGCGCACGGTGCAGCGGTAGCCTTTCTTGCCCTTGTGCGCGATCACCGGGCGCATTTCAGTTGGCTCGCCGACGATGCATGCGTTCGGGCGTAGGCCCGAACGCATGATGTCGGCAATTAATCGACCGACGCCGATGCAACCAACTTCTTCATCGTAGGAAAATGCGAGATGAAGCGGCGTCTTCAGCCCCCGCTTGGCGAATTCCGGCACCACGGCGAGCACGCAGGCGATAAAGCCCTTCATGTCGGACGTGCCGCGCCCGTAGAGCCGGCCCTCCTTCCCGACCAGCGTGAACGGATCGGTGTCCCACGCCTGGCCCTCGGTCGGCACCACATCGGTGTGGCCGGACAACACGACGCCGCCCTGCCCGCGCGGGCCGAACGTCGCGAACAGGTTGGCCTTGCGCCTGTCGTCATCGTAAGTGAGCCGGATATCGGCGTCGTAGGGCTTGAGAAAATCGCGGACGAAATGAATCAGGTCGAGATTCGAGTCGCGGCTCACCGTCGGAAACGCGACGAGCTGGCGCAGCATCTCGACACTGGCGTTCGGGGTGGCGTTGGCGGGTTCCATGACGGTGAGGCTTGCGAAAGAATCGAGCATAGGTAGCGGGTGTGGCGCTGTCAAACCGGGCGCCCACGCCGTCACAACGCCTGCAACTTACTGTAAGCTTCACCGGCAATCCGGGCATCAAAGGAACAATTAATCATGAGACTGCTGCTCACTGCCCTGCTTCTCGCCTTCTCCCACGCCGCCCCCGCCGCCGACCTCAGCATCGCCCTCGGCGGCGATGTGACCTCCATCGACCCGCACTTCCACAATCTCACGCCGAACAACAACATCGGCGCGCACGTGTTCGACACGCTGGTGATGAAGGAACCCGGCGGGCACATCAAGCCCGGGCTCGCGGAATCGTGGCGGGCGGTGGACGATCTCACCTGGGAATTCAGGCTGCGCAAGGGCGTGCGCTTCCACGACGGCTCGAACTTCACGGCGGCCGACGTGGTGTTCTCGCTCGACCGCATTCCGCTGGTGCCGAACAGCCCCTCGCCCTTCACCACTTACACCAAGCAGGTGACCGAGAAGATCGTGGTGGATCCCTGGACGATCCGGTTAAAAAGCGCCGCGCCCTACCCGCAAATGCCGAACGACATGAGCACGGTGCTCGTGGTTTCCGCCAGGGCCGCCGCAAATGCCACCACCGACGACTTCAATACCGGCAAAGCGACGATCGGCACCGGCCCCTTCAGGTTCGTGCGCTGGCAGAGGGGCGATCGCATCGAGCTCGTCCGCAATGATGCGTACTGGGGCCCGAAGACGGCGTGGGAAAAAGTGACGTTCCGCATCATCACTTCCGATCCAACGCGGGTTGCTTCATTGCTGGCTGGCGAAGTGCGCGCCATCGAGAACGTGCCCACCAACGATCTTGCAAAACTCGCGACCCACAAGGATCTCAGCGTCTACCGCACGGTGTCGGTGCGCCTGATGTACCTGCACCTGGACACCGCGCGCGAGAAGACGCCCTTCGCGACGGACAGGACGGGCAGGCCGCTCGACAGGAACCCGCTGCAGGACTTGCGCGTGCGGCGCGCGATGTCGAAGGCGATCAATCGCCAGGCGCTGGTCGAGCGCGTCATGGAAGGCGCCGCGGTCGCCACCGGGCAGCTCATGCCCGAGAAGTTCTTCGGCTACGTGCCCGCGTTGAAGCCCGAGCCCTACGATCCGGAAGGCGCGCGCAAGCTCCTTGCCGAGGCGGGCTACCCCGACGGCTTCGGGCTGACGCTGCACGCGCCCAACAACCGCTACGTGAACGACGAGCAGATAGCGCAGGCCATTGCGCAGATGCTGACCAAGGTCGGCATCCTGACAAAAGTGGACGCGATGCCTGCCGCGGTGTACTTCACCCGCGGCTCCAAGCTCGAGTTCAGCTTCATGCTGGTCGGCTGGGGGGCGGAAACCATGGAAGCGTCCTCGCCGCTGAAGGCCCTGCTCGCCACATTCAATGCCGCCAAAGGCCTGGGCGCCGCGAATCGCGGCCGCTACTCCAATCCGAAGATGGACGCGGTCCTGGACCAGGCGATGGCTACCGTGGATGACGCGAAGCGCGAAAAACTGCTGCAACAGGCGACCGAGATCGGCGTGGGCGACCTGGGCATCCTGCCGCTCTACCACCAGCACAACCTGTGGGCGGCGCGCCGGGGCATCACCTACGAAGCGCGGGCGGACGAGCGCACTTTCGCCCACGAGTTCAGACCCCAGTGAGGCGTGATTCGTCCCGTTCCAATGTCCACGTCCAGAGACATGCGCGTGGATCATCGACCTATTACTCGATAGAAATCATTGGAACGGGATTCGTGAGGTGTGATTCGTGATTCGAACTGTTACCTTGTCCGCATCCGCGTTTTTCTGCGTTTACCCCGTTAGAGGCCTGGCCTCTAACGGAGTTTATCTGCGGTTCCGTAGTTTTTCCTGGCGCCTTGGCGTCTTGGCGGTTCAATATTGTTTTTGCTTTTCCCGGCGTCTCGGCGGTTCAATTGTCGTTGCTGTTTTCGTCCTGGCGGTTCAGTTATTCCTGGCCGCGGCCGCGCCGGCGGCGGAGCTGAAAATCGGCCTTTCCGCCGACGTCACGACGATGGACCCGCACTTCATCGCCGCGCAGCCCAACCTCACCGCCCAGCACCACGTTTTCGATCCCCTGGTCCGTAACGACGCACTTAGCCGCCCGGTCCCCGGCATTGCGACGTGGCGCACGCCCGACCCCCTCACCTGGGAATTCAGTCTCCGCAAAGGCGTGAAGTTCCACGACGGCTCGGAACTCACCGCCGAGGACGTGGTGTTCTCCCTCGAGCGCCCGCTCGTGATCAAAGGCAGCCCCGGCGGGTTCCAGACTTACGTGCGGCCGATCGTCGCCAAGGAGATCGTGGACCGCTATACCGTTCGACTGAAAACAGCGGCTCCGTACGGGGCTCTGCTGCAGGACCTTTCCGAAGTCATGATGGTGTCGAAGAAGGCGGCGGCGCAGGCCAGCAGCGAGGACTTCGACCGGGGCAAAGCGGCGATCGGCACCGGGCCTTACAAGCTCGCGCGTTTCGCCCGCGGCGACCGCATCGAGTTCACGCGGCACGAGGAGTACTGGGGCGGGCGCCTGCCGTGGGACAAGGTGACGCTGCTGATCCTGCCCAGCGACCCGGTGCGCACCGCCGCCCTCCTCTCCGGCCAGGTGGACGCCGTCGAGCACGTTCCGACCGCCGACATCGCGCGGCTGCGCAAGAACACGGCATTCCGGCTCGAGCAGACGGTGTCGTGGCGCACGATCTTGCTGCACGTGGACCAGAGCCGCGACCAGCCGCCAGGCATCCTGTCGAAGACGGGCAAGCCGCTCGCGAAGAACCCTTTCAAGGACATCCGCGTGCGGCAGGCGCTGTCGAAGGCGATCAACCGTCAGGCGATCGCCGAGCGCGTGATGGAAGGTCTCGCCGTGCCCGCCGGAAACGTTCTCTCCCCGAGCGTCATCGGCCACGACCCGGCGGTGAAGTTCGAAGCATACGATCCGGACGGCGCGAAGAAGCTGCTGGCGGAAGCGGGCTACCCCGAGGGGTTCACCGTCACGCTCGGCACGCCCAACAACCGCTACATCAACGATGAACAGGTCGCGCAGACGGTGGCGCAAATGCTCGCGCGCGCCGGCATCGCGGCAAGGGTCGAGGCCATGCCGCTTTCCGTCTATTTCGGCCGGGCGCGCAACCGGGAATTCGGCGTGTCGCTGCTCGGCTGGGGCGCGCGCGCCGCGGACCTGGCGCTGCGCTCGCTCGCCGCCACCACCAATCCGGACAAGGGCTATGGCGCCTGGAACTGGGGCGGCTACTCTAACCCAAGGCTGGACGAGCTGATCGCGCAGTCGCTGGGCGCCGTGGATCCCGCGAAGCGCGAAGCGCTCGCCCGCGACGCCAGCGCCTTCGCCGCGCGCGAGATTGCCTTCATCCCCCTGCACTACCAGGTCGTCACCTGGGCCATGAAGCGCGATATCACCTACACGGCGCGGACGGACGAATTCACGTTCGCCCACCACTTCAAACCGCAGCAATAGACAGGATTAACAAGATTTACAGGATTAAATCGAAAAACAAGACCGAAACATATTCCAGTTTGGTTTTGGTTTAATCTTGTTAATCCTGATAATCCTGATAATCCTGTAAATCCTGTCTATTACTTCCTGTCTATTACTTCATGTTGAGCTTCGCAATCCGCCGCCTGCTGCAGAGCATCGCGGTCCTGTTCATCATGTCCGCTCTGGTGTTCACCGGCGTGTACGCGATTGGGAACCCCATCGACATCCTGATCAACCCGCAGGCGGACCAGGCGGAGATCGCGGCGGCGACCAAGGCGCTCGGGCTCGACCAGCCGCTGTGGCGGCAGTACTGGAATTTCATCGCCGGCGCGTTCTCTGGCGACCTCGGCAAATCATTCTCGGCAAATATCTCTGCCGTACAGCTCATTTTCGAGCGTATGCCGGCAACACTCGAGCTGGCGCTCGTCGCGATGGTGACGGCGGTCGCGCTCGGCATCCCGCTCGGGCTCGTCGCCGGACTCAAGCCCGATTCCTGGGTCGGCAAGACCATCATGGCGGGCTCGATCCTCGGCTTTTCGCTGCCGACCTTCTGGGTCGGGCTGATGCTGATCATGGTGTTTTCGGTGTGGCTCGGCTGGCTGCCGCCGACCGGGCGCGGCGAGACCGTGATGGTGCTCGGCGTGCCGGTGAGCTTTCTCACCTGGGACGGCTTGCTGCATCTCTTCATGCCGGCGCTCAACCTCGCCCTCTTCAAGCTCTCGCTGCTGATCCGCCTCACGCGCGCCGGCACGCGCGAGGCGCTGTCACAGGACTACGTGCGCTTCGCGCGCGCGAAGGGGCTGTCCATGAATCGCGTGGTGCGGGTGCACGTGCTGAAGAACATCATGATCCCGATCGTGACGGTGACGGGGCTGGAGTTCGGCTCGCTGATCGCGTTCGCGATCGTGACCGAAACCATCTTCGCTTGGCCGGGTATGGGTAAGCTGCTGATCGACTCCATCAACGTGCTGGACCGGCCCGTCATCGTCGCCTACCTGATGATCATCGTGTTGCTGTTCGTGCTGATCAATCTCGTGGTGGATTTGCTTTACACGGCACTCGATCCGCGGGTGCGGGTCGCAGGCCGCTCGTAGTTCGTAACCCGTTAAGAACAATGGACAGGATTTACAGGATTAACAGGATTAACGCCGTCCTCAAGCACAAAGCCCGTTCCGTTTGGTCTTTGATCTAATCCTGTAAATCCTGTTAATCCTGTCTATTAAGGCTTATGCAAGCATCGGAAAAGCCGATCCGGATGTTCGCAGCGGAATTTTCCCGCGATAAAGTCGCGTCCGTCGCGGTCGTCGTGCTCGGCTTAATCCTGTCCATTGCGGTATTCGCGCCGCTGGTCTCGCCACAAGACCCCTACAACCTCGCGCAGCTGGACATCCTCGAGTCGAAGCTCGAGCCGGGGGCGAAGGCCGGGGCGGGTTTCACTTACTGGCTCGGCAGCGACGACCAGGGACGGGACATGGGGTCGGCGATACTCTACGGATTGCGGATCAGCCTGGGCGTGGGCGTCGTGTCCACGCTCTTCGCGCTGGCGATCGGCATGGCGGTCGGGTTGATCTCGGCCTACGCCGGCGGCTGGCTCGACAACCTGATCATGCGCCTGGTGGACCTGCAGCTCTCCTTCCCCTCCATCCTGATCGCGCTGATCCTGCTCGCGGTGGTCGGGCAGGGGGTGGACAAGATCGTGATCGCGCTGATCGCGGTGCAGTGGGCCTACTACGCGCGCACGGTGCGCGGCGCGGCGCTGGCCGAGCAGAAGAAGGAATACGTGGATGCCGCGCGCGTGATGGCGTTCAGCAATCCGCGCATTATTTTCCGCCACATCCTGCCGAACGTCCTGCCGCCGCTGATCGTGGTGGCAACGGTGCAGGTGGCGCACGCGATCGCGCTCGAGGCCACCCTCTCCTTCCTGGGCCTGGGCATGCCGATCACTTCGCCGTCACTCGGTCTCCTGATCGCAAACGGCTTCGCCCATCTCCTCTCGGGGCGTTACTGGATCAGCTTCTTTCCCGGAGTGGCCCTGCTCGTTACCATCGTGGCAATCAACCTGGTCGGGGACCGGCTGCGCGACGTGCTGAATCCGCGGCTGCAGAGCCACTACGGCGTGTGAATATCTTTCACCGCCAAGGAACACCAAGACAATTTAACCGCCAAGACGCCAAGGCGCCAAGATACTAAGAGCACCTGACAAAATGCCTGGCACTGATTTATTCCCCTCCTTTTCAAGGAGGGGTGGATGCGAAGCAGACGGGGTGGTTACATCAGTAACCCTTGCTCCCACCACCCCGCCCGCTTGCGCGGGCACCCCTCCTCGGGCAGGAGGGGAATTCATTTTGTAAGGCGCTCTAAGATTCCACCGGGCGTAGCCAGGTTTGTCGGTTGCTCGACTCACGACTCACGCTTATTTAAGCCTGCCTTGAGGGATGGCCTGGCCAGGCGCAGAATGAAGGCCCACTCAGGAGGTGCCACATGACTCTATGCCCCGTAGCCCTGGTCGTCGGATGCAGGAAATGCCCGGCTTTCTCTGTCTGTCCGTTGAAAGGCGTCATCGGCGACTACCGGAAGGAAGATGACGCGCAGCCGAAGCAGCCGGACGGTCAGGCAAAGCCCGGCGAAAAACACTGATTGATTTCCACTCGTCATCCTCGGAGCGCCCCACAAGAAGGAGAGGAAACATGCACCCATCGCAGCCCGTCGTGCTGATCCCGCTTGTCAGCCTGATGCTCCTCGCGGTGGCCCCGGCATCGGCCCAGGAATGGCCGAAGCAGAAACCGGTCTCGTTCGTGGTCGCGTTCGGCGCGGGTTCCATTACCGACACGCTCGCCAGGCTGATAGGACAGAAGCTCTCGGAGTCGCTCGGGCAGGCCGTCGTCGTGGACAACCGTCCCGGCGCCGGCGGCAACATCGGCACGCAACGGGTCAAGAGCGCCGCGCCCGACGGTTATACGATCCTGATGCACAGCGTCGCGTTCACCGCCAATCCTGCCCTCTTCGCCAACGCCGGCTACGACCCGTTGAAGGATTTCGTCCCGCTGATCCTTGCCGCCAGCACCCCCAACGCCATCTCCGTGCATCCTTCGGTGCCGGCAAAGAACCTGCAGGAACTCATCCGGCTCGCGCGCCAGCACCCGCTCGCCTACGCCACTCCCGGCATCGGCACTTCGCCGCACCTTTCGATGGAGCGGATCAAGGCCCTCGCGAAGATCGACGTGACGCACGTCCCGTACCAGCCGGCACAGGCGGTCACTGCCCTCGTCGGCGGGCAAATCCCGGTGCTTTCCATTTCTGTGGCCATACAGCTGCCGCAGGTCAAGGCGGGCAAGATCCGCGCGCTCGCCGTGACCAGCGCGCAGCGCGCGGCCGCGCTGCCAGAGGTGCCGACGGTCTCGGAGCAGGGCTTCAAGGATTACGACGAGTTGAACTGGTTCGGCATCTTCGCGCCGGCCGGCACGCCGGCCGCGATTGCGGGACGCCTGAACGCCGAGATGAACCGCGTCCTCGAACTGCCCGACATCCGCGAGAAGCTCGGGCAGCTCGGCCTCGATTTCCGCCGCAATTCGCTCTCCGAGTACGCCGCGTTCATGAAGGTCGAAGTCCCGAAGCAGGCGAAAGCGGTGAAAGATTCCGGCGCAAAGGTTGATTAGTTAGGGAGGAATGACCATGTTTCAGAAGGAGCGTTTTATTGAAGAGTGCCGCGCCGCGCTGAAGGAGCGCCAGGCGCAGGCCGCGATCCGGGAGCTGGTGGAGAAAGCCGTAGCTGATCCCGCGCAAGTCTTGCGGGCGCTGGGGGAACCGAAACTCTCGGGCGTCGACACGATCTACCGGGCCGACGACCTGACCATCCTCAACCTGTGCTGGGGGCCCCGCATGGTTTTCAAGCCGCACGATCACCGCATGTGGGCCGTCATCGGCATCTACGGCGGCCGCGAGCAGAATATTTTCTACCGCCGCGGCGAGAAAGGCCTGACGCAGCACGGCACCAAGGAGATGAACACCGGGGACACGATTCCGCTCGGCGCGGCGATCATCCATGCGGTCACCAATCCGCTGGACCAGATCACCGGGGCGCTGCACGTTTACGGCGGAGACTTCTTCGCGACGCCTCGCAGCGAGTGGGACCCCGGGACGTTGGAGGAACAACCGTACGACGTGGAGCACACCCTGCGGGCCTTCGCGGAAGCCAACGAGCGCCTGGGCGCGAGGAAATAAGGAGCCGTGATGCCATCCGAGACCATAACCGGGAGCTGCCTCTGCGGGTCGGTGAAATTCGAGGTCAAGCCGCCCTTCACCGCCTTCCGCTACTGCCATTGCAGCCGCTGCCGCAAGGCCTCCGGCAGCGCGCACGCGTCCAACATTTTCGTCCCGAAGGGACAGTTCGCCTGGCTGGCGGGCGAAGGACTCGTCCAGCACTTCAAGCTTCCCGGCGCAAAGACCTTTGCGGTGTCGTTCTGCGGCCGCTGCGGGTCGCGCGTCCCGCACAACATCCTTGAGAGGAGTGAATATCTGATTCCTGCAGGTTTGCTCGACAACGATCCGGTCGCGCACCCGGAGAACAGCATTTTCTGGGGCTCCCGGGCACCCTGGTACGTCGAGCCGCAGGCAATCCCGCGATTTGACGAGCGTCCCTGACTAGCCAAATGATCCGCAAGCTCAAGTCGGGGAAGTACCGCTTGTATTCGCGCAAGAAGAACCCGCGGACCGGCAAGCG